>DAOUAZ010000082.1:0-40580 GCA_034432975.1 Anaerolineales bacterium
CAGCAGGGTCAACCAACGCGAAGGGACTTTTTTCTGTCCAAACTCCCACTCCTTCCAGGCCATCCAGACCGATTCGGACGTGAAGCGGCCCTCCGCATCGGCTTTGGATTGCAGCACGGCCAGCATATCCGCCAGGCGCGGGTCGCCTTTCAGCCAGGGGAAGCGGCTGAGCACATCCAGCACATGAACCAGGTCATACCAGACCAACGGGACTTTCAGTTTGCGAAAATCGTCGCCCATGTAGAAGATGAACGGGTGCTGTTCGCGGCTTTTCTCCCACAAATTGAGGAGAGTCTCTGCTCCTGTGCGGGCTGACTGGCTGTCGCGTTGTTCCGGGATTTCGGCCAACAGTTTCAGCATCACCAGGTTGGCATAGGGACAGGGGTCATCCTTGCGTCCCGGCCCGTGAAATTTGCCCAGCTCTTGCGAGGCCGCGCAGGGCCAGCCATTGTCACGGACGAGTTTGACGAGCGCTGTAACCGCTCTCTGAACGCGCGCATCCTGACCCAGCCCAAATTTGATAAGCGCGTATGCCAGCAGCGGGGTGTCGCACAAGGCCCAGCCCCAGGTATCCTGTCCGCTGCCGCCAAAATGGGTGGGGATATTGACCGGCACCCGGAACGGCCCTTCGTCGGATTGGCGCGCCAGGATTTGGTCAAAAACCGTGCTAATTTCCGGTTCGCGGGTATCCAGCCCCAGGTCGGCGGCGAAGGCCAGCCGGTGGTAAAGCAATCCGGCGTTTTTGTGGCTGGTCACAATTTGCCCCGGCCAGTCGGCGCAACCCCTGAGAAGATTCTGTACATTGGGGTCGGCCAGCATTCCCTCTCGCGCGGCTTGCGCGCCCGGCGCGGTTTCGGTTTCACCAAGCAAATCCAGCCGGGTGCGATAGGCGACCCAGGGTTTGCCTTGCAGGAGCCAGTCAGTGGGCGGATTCATGCGACCTCCGTTTCCAAAAGCGGCATACAAGTTCATTTTATCACAAACTAGAACAAATGTTTTGATTTATTAACGCGCTGTAATTGCCCGCTATTCCCTGCCCCAACCGGTATAAAATAGCCCCATGAAATACAACGCCCTGATATTCGACATGGACGGAACCCTCGTCCACAATATGCCCATTCATAACCAGGCCTGGAGCGATACGCTGGCCGAGGCTGGCGTCCAAATCGACCTGGATGAATTCAACCGCGCCACGACCGGCAAGAAAAACGTTGAAATCCTGCGCATGGTGCTTGGTCACCAACTGACCGAGGCGGAACTTGCGTACTGGAGCGAACGGAAGGAAATCCTGTACCGCGAACGGTTTGCCTGCTGCCGGGAGCCGCTGCCCGGCCTGCTGCGCCTGCTCGAACAGGCTCATGCCAGGAATCTTCCGATGGCGGTCGCCACCGCCGCCCCGCCTGAGAATGTTTCTTTTATCCTCGACGAACTCGACCTGCGCCGCCATTTCAAGGTGGTGGTGACTGCCCAGGATGTCAAAAACGGCAAACCCGACCCTGAAATTTTCCTGAAATCTGCCAGGGCGCTGGGCGTAAAACCTGAATCCTGCCTGGTCTTCGAGGACGCCCTGGCAGGCATTGAAGCCGCCCGCCGCGCCAGCATGGACGCCATTATGCTCTGCACCACCCTCGAAGCCCACGAAGTGGAAGGACAATCCCACGTCTTGCGCGCCGTGCCAGATTTTACGCATCTCGACCTGGCAGCGCTGCTCTAAAACCATCGAATGCATCCGTAATGTCACATTAAAGCTTCAGCCCTGAGCGGAGCGGTTTCCAGCGCAGCCGAAGGGCGGTTTTTGCGCAAGACGTTCTTCGTCTACGCCGCGCAAAGAACGCGCGGCTCCGCTCATAACAGAATCTGACATTGTCAAACTGAATAGATACAACAAATCAAACCTGCCTGCAACTTTCCTCCATCAATTGCGCTATACATCGCATACATTTCCATTCAGGAGGCCTTATGCCGCCCATCCTCCAAGTCCAAAACCTGGTCAAAAAATACGGCGACTTTACCGCCGTCAAAGGCGTCTCGTTCGACATTCAACAGGGCGAGATATTTAGTCTGCTCGGGCCGAACGGCGCGGGCAAAACGACCACCATCTCCATGCTCTCGACGCTCTACGACCCGACCGGCGGCGACGCGACCATCGCCGGGCATTCCATTCGCAAAGACCCGATGGCCGTGCGGCGCGTCATCGGCGTTGTGCCGCAAGACCTGGCGCTCTACGAAGACCTGACCGCCCGCGAAAACCTCGAATTTTGGGGGCAAATGTACAACCTGGGCGGCAAAGCCCTCGCCAGCCGCATCGACGAAGTCCTCGAACAAATCGGCCTGACCGAGCGGGCCAAAGACCGCGTCCGCGCCTTCAGCGGCGGCATGAAGCGGCGCGTCAACATCGGGGTCGGCCTGCTGCACAAACCGCAACTCCTGTTCATGGACGAACCGACCGTCGGCATCGACCCGCAATCGCGCCGCGCCATTCTCGATACCGTCAAAGACCTCAACGCCCGGGGCATGACCGTCCTCTACACCACCCACTACATGGAAGAAGCCGCCGAACTTTCCGACCGGGTCGGCATCATCGACCACGGCGAACTGATTGCCCTCGGCACGCAAAAAGAACTCACCCAGCAAGTCGGCCAGACCGAAACCCTGCTGCTGCACATCGGCGAAAACGACGACCCGGCCGCCCTGGCCCAATTCCTGACCGGGCTGGAAGGCGTCCTCCAGGCCCAGGCAACCGACCATGAAGTCAGCATCATCACCCCCGAAGCCGAAGACGTACTGGCGGCGGTGGTCGGCGCGGCCAACGAACGCGGCATCAAAATCCGTTCCATCGACATCCGCGAGCCGAATCTCGAAGCGGTATTTTTACACCTTACCGGGCGGGCGCTGCGCGATTAAGGGTTATCCGGTTACCCGGTGAGCCAGTTAGCCGGTTTTTCTGATAACTGGACAACCGGAAAGCAGGAAAACCGAATAACCGGAGAACAGAAGGACCATGCTCAAACTCATCCTCATCGGCCTCAAAGACCTGAAAATCATGTTCCGCGACCGGGCGGCGCTGACCTTTATGCTGCTTGCGCCCTTCCTGCTGACCATCGGCCTGGGCTTCGTCAATGGCAGTTTTGGCGGAGGCGGCTCCGGCTTATCCGACATCCCGGTCGTGCTTGTCAATCTGGACAAAGGGGAACTGGGGAACGCGCTGGTGGATGTTTTCACCTCGGACGATTTGTCCACGC
Organism: Anaerolineales bacterium; assembly: GCA_034432975.1. Lineage (GTDB taxonomy): Bacteria > Chloroflexota > Anaerolineae > Anaerolineales > Villigracilaceae > UBA5195. Next base: position 3,243 of record DAOUAZ010000082.1, read on the forward strand.
TGGTAGAGCCAACCGAGGCCGACTCGGCTGAAGCCGCCTGCCGTTTCATCGACGAGGACCAGGCTGCGGCAGCGGTCATCATCCCGGCCGGTTTCACCCAAAGCATCATTCCCTCGGCGGGGACATTCTCCGCCGACCCGGTCCAAATCGAAGTGTACGTCAACCCGTCCCGCCCCACCTCGTCCGGCATCATCAAAGCCATCGTAGACGAATTCATCAGCCGGGTCGAGGAAGGCCGCATTACCGGCATGACCGCCATGCTCGGCATTCCCGGTATCGATACTATGCCCTCCGAGCAGGTCGAAGCCCTGGCGCGGGGCATGTTCGAGAACGCTGACATCGATTCGACCTCCACGACCGCCATCACGCTCAAGAAAGCCTCGCAAGGCGCGGACGCGGTGCAGTTCGACCCGCTGGCCTACATGGCCCCCGGCATGGCGCTCATGTTTCTAATGTACACCGTCTCGTATGGCGGGCGCTCTATCCTGGCCGAAAAGGCCCAAGGGACGCTGCCGCGCCTGTTGGTCTCGCCCACCGTCTCCGCCCAGATTTTGGGCGGCAAGGTCTTCGGCATGTTCCTGACGGGCGTGGCCCAGGTTGGGATTCTCATCGCGGCCTCGAGCGTCTTTTTCGGCGTCCGGTGGGGCGACCCGCTCGGATTGGCGCTGCTCATCCTGGCTGCCGTCTTCGGCGCGACGGGTTGGGGCCTGCTGTTGACGGCCATTGGGCGCAGCGCCGGGCAGGTCAGCGCCTTGGGTTCGTCCATCATGTTGATTTTCGGCATCCTGGGCGGCAGTTTCATCAGTTTGGAGCAGTTGCCGCCCTTCGTGCGCCTGGTTAGCAAAATCACGCCCAACGCCTGGGGACTGGACGGTTTCACCACCCTGGCGCTGGGCGGCGGCCTGCCGCAATTGGCCGAGCCGATTACCGCCCTGCTGGTGATGGGCGCTTCCCTGTTTGTGGTTTCGGCGCTTATTTTTAGCCGGACGAATGTGATGAAACGATAGCCTATGAAAAAAATATTCGCCATCATCTATAAAGACGCCATCATCCGCTTCGCCAGCCCCTGGGAATGGGTCTTTTTCATCGTCCTGCCGGTGGTATTCACCTTCCTGCTGGCGGGCGGCGCGCCCAGCGGCGAACAAGACCCGCGCATCCGGTTGCTGGTCATCGACGAGGCCGAGACTTCCGTCTCGCGCCAAGTTGTGACTGAGTTGGAGAAATCGACCGCCGTGCGTCCCGAAGTGGTGACTCGCATCGATGGGCAGAAGCAGTTCGACGAGCGGCGCGCTTCGGCACTGTTTATCCTCCCCGTTAATTTGGATGTTTCTGCCCTGCAAGCCGGAACCGCCGAAGTGGAGTTGCTCCAACAGCCGAATAACATCAACGCAACGGTGGCCGAACGCGCCGTTCTGACGGCCATCCGTTCGGTTTCGAGCGCTGTGGGCGCGGCCAATCACGCCGTCAGCCAGCGCGAAAAACAAATGCCATTTGCAACCGAGGCCGAAAAACAGGCTTATTTCGACCAATCGCTCCAAACTGCCCGCCAATTGCAGGATGAAGCCCCGCAGCGCGTGACGGTCATCGAAGGCGATACCCCCGAACAGCAAGTTGATTGGGACCCGCGCGCCAACTCGTCCGCCGGGCAATTGATTACCTGGGTCTTTATCCCGCTCTTTGGCATTTCGGCCATGTTTGCCTGCGAACGCCAGCAGGGCACGCTGCGCCGCCTGCTGACCACGCCTTCCACCAAAGCCACCTTCCTGCTGGGGACGATTCTTGGGCAGGTCGCCTTTGCCCTGCTCCAGATGTCCCTGCTGGTTTTGTTTGGGATGACGGTCATGAATCTCCAGTGGGGCCGCGACCCGCTGGCGCTGGCGGTCATCTTGACTGCTGCGGCGCTGGCCGGGGCCGCGCTCGGCACGACGATGGGAACCTTCATCAAATCCGAAAGCCAGGCCAACGGCTTGAGTATTATGTTTGGCATGGTCATGGCGCTGTTGGGCGGCTGCTGGTATCCGCTCGAACTGTTCCCCGAAGCCGTGCGGACGGTAGTCCACATCCTGCCGACGACCTGGGCCATGCAGGGTTTGCTCGACCTGGTGCTGCGCGGGCGCGGCCTGGTCGATATCCTGCCCGAAGCGGGCGTGCTGCTGGGGTTTGCAGCGGTCTTTTTTGTGGTGGGAGTCTGGCGATTCAGGTATGAATAATTTGCGGAAACGAGGATTTTGAATATGGAAAACTCACATAGCGAACAGGTCAATCCTTCAACAAACGGGCTTGGAACGCTTTTGGTTGTGATTCTTTTCATTTATCTTTTCCCGCTTCTCCTTTTTCGTATCGTTGCACCGCTGATAGTAGATAATGTTCTGGCAAGATACCTGCTGACAATTTTTTCGGCGCTGCTTCTTGGTATTTTGGCCTGGTGGGCCTTGAAACGGGACGCTATTGTGCCGGAAACGATTGGCTTGTCCTTTTCAAAAATCCCCCAAACGTTGATTATTCTTGTCGCAGGCTGGGCTGTTTGGGCCGGGGTTTGGGCCTTGATTGCCCTGCCTCAAGTGCGCGCCAGCGGACAGGATATTGCCTTATTCATCAGTGCGCCATCCGCCATTTTCCAGCAGTGGTTGTTTGTTGGCCTCGCCGAAGAACTTCTTTTCAGGGGCTACCTGCTGACGCGCCTGCAATTTGCTTTTTCCAGTATCGCCAAAAAGTGGAGTACTTTATTGGCGATACTGGTATCTGGTCTTATTTTTGCGACAGCGCATGTGCCGGTGAAATTAAGCGGCCTCACGGATGAGAGTCTTTGGCCCGTTATTTTGCCCGGAGTGGTGGAGATTTTCATCCTTGGTCTGTCTTTTGCTTACTTCTTTTTGCGGACACGCAATGTGGCGTTGACAGGTTTGATTCACGGGGGTTGGAACGCGCCATTGATTGGCAAGCAGGATATGCTGCGCCTGGTCATTTTTATTGTGGTTGTCGAGGTTTGGTTGCTGGTGGAAAAAAGACGCCGGAGAGCGGCCTTGCCGGTGTAATTTTTATCGGCCAGATTTGGCAATATAATGGCAGTGTATCAATACTCATCACTTTTTGGAGCAGATATGAGCAATCTTCGTCCCCTGATTGGTTTGACCACATATACCAGCAAGAATGAATACGGCAACCCGGTGGTGGCGCTTGCCACGCATTATATCCGGGCGGTTTTGGAGGCCGGCGGTATGCCGGTATTGATTCCCAACCTACTGAGTGAACCTGAGTGGCGGGCGTTTTATGAGCGGTTGGATGGGATTGTGTTCACCGGCGGCGGGGATATCGAGACGCGGATTTTTGACGGCCTCGACCACCCGAAGGTGGGTGGCGTGGACCCGGAACGGGACTCCCTCGAGCTCCCGCTGCTGCGGGCTGCCGCCGAGGAGGGGAAGCCGTTCCTGGGCATTTGCCGCGGCTTGCAGGTGGTCAACGTGGCAATGGGCGGGACGCTGTTTACCGACATCGCTGACCAACTCCCCGGCGCGGCGCGGCACGACTGGCACGAGGGTTTCCCGCGCGCGCACCTGGCTCATGCGGTGCGGGTGGAGGAGGGCAGTCTCCTGGCCCAAATCATGAACGACCCGCTGCCGGGCGTCAACAGCCTGCATCACCAGGGGATTAAAGACCTTGCGCCTGCCTTGAAAGCCGTTGCCTGCGCGCCGGATGGACTGGTGGAAGCGGTGGAACTGCCAGGGCATCCGTTTGGGCTGGCGGTGCAGTGGCATCCCGAATGGCTGGTGGAACACGAATCGGCGCGGCGGCTGTTCCAGGCGTTCATCGACTCGGCGCGGAAGTGAGTTCGTATGTCCCCCAGTGAGAGCCGCACAGTCTGGTCGTCCGAGCAGGGCGACCAGCGCCGCCAATCCGAGAATAAGACTGTTCTTAGCCAATCCCTGCCGCCCCAACAGCAGACGGCCTATTTGCATCGCGACTCGAAGGGACGCGGCGGCAAAGGCGTGACGCTTGTCAAGAACCTGGTTTTGACCGAATCCGACCTGAACGCCCTGGCAAAGACCCTCAAACAGGCGGTCGGCAGCGGCGGGACGGTCAAGGAGGGCGTCATCGAAATCCAGGGCGAGCAGCGCGAGAAAATTGCCGAGGTGCTGCGCAGGCTGGGGTATAAGGTCAAGATGGCAGGTGGGTAAGAAAACTGGATAACAATGGAAGAAAAGAACGGAAGTATCGGGATTTTTGATTCAGGTGTGGGGGGGCTTTCGGTGCTGCGCGAGATTCGGGCGCAGTTGCCCGGCGAGTCGTTGATGTACTTTGCCGACCAGGGGCATGTGCCTTATGGGTCGCGTCCGCTGGAGGAGGTGCGCGCTTTTTCGGAGGAAATCACCCGCTTTTTGCTCGAACAGGGCGCGAAGTTGGTTGTGGTGGCGTGTAACACGGCCTCGGCGGCTGCATTGCACTATTTGCGTGAAAAATTTTCAGACGTACCGTTCGTGGGGATGGAACCGGCGGTCAAACCGGCGGCGGAGCAGACCCGCAGCGGGGTGGTGGGGGTGCTGGCAACCCCGGCTACGTTCCAGGGAGCGTTGTATGCCTCGGTGGTGGAGCGCTTCGCGCAGGGTGTGATTGTGTTGCAGGATACCTGTCCCGGCTTGGTAGGGCAGATTGAGCGCGGGGCGCTGGATACAGCAGAAACACGCGCGATTTTGGAGAAGGCGCTGAATCCGATGCTGGAACGGGATATCGATACAGTCGTGTTGGGATGCACGCATTACCCGTTTGTCATCCCGTTGATTCGGCAGATTGTGGGAGATACGGTGCGGGTGATTGACCCGGCTCCGGCGGTGGCGCGGCAGGTGAAACGGGTTCTTGATTCAGTTGCGGGAGCGCGAGCGGAGGGCGATTCCGTTTCGGTACGGTATTACACCTCCGGGGAGCCTGCGTCTTTTCATGCGTTGCTGCCCGTTTTGGGCGTGGAACCCGGCCCGCTGCGCGGAATCAGGTGGCGGGCTGGGCATATCCATAAACTTTAATCTTCGTCTGCAATGCGGACGCCCAGTTCATCCGGGAAAATTTGCATTCCTGCGAAGGCTTCGAACGTCAGGTGTTGGATGGACAGGTTTTTGGCCTGCTTGAGCCGCTCGAACAAGCCCTGGTAACTGGCCGGGACGGCGGCTTTGGGTTTGAGGCCGAGTTTGCGCGCCAGGGTGATGATTTCTTCCAGGCCGTTGGCTTCGATTTCGACAAAGCGCCCGTAGGGGAGTTCGTCGAGGGTGATGAGCGCGCCGTCGAGTTCGTAGATGGCGCGGTATTTTTCGTAAATCATCACGACCTGGTAACCCAGCCCGGCCAGGAACAGTTTGGCGTTTTCGAAATTGTCGACGACGAGTTCGATTTCCGCGCGAGAAAGCGCGCCGCCGATGTTTTCACCGGGGCCTTTGAAGGTCAGGCGCGTATCGTCGAATTTGCGCAGACGCAGGACTTTGCGTTCGCGTTGCAGGCTGCCTTCGGGGTCATCGTAGCGCAGGTTGTACTCGAAGCCGCGCGGGACGCGGCAGGCTGCGCCGAGGGCGAGCAGGCGGGCTTCGATGGTCGCAAGGTCGCGGACGTAGAATTTGGATTCGATTTCCTGATTGTTGTTTGACATGGCGTTACTGTATCATGGAATTTAGGATTTGGCTGTTACAGGTATTGACAGGCGCACAAGGCTATTATAAGATGTCATCGTCGGTTGAACGGCTAGGAGGGGTGGTGTCGGTCAGTTGACGCCCGCCGGGGCAACTTCTAGAGGATGGCACGGTCTCATGGATAGGAAAACGCTCGAAATGCTGATGCTGGCGGCGCTGCGAAAGAAGAATTTTACGCGCGCCGTCGATTTGGCATTCACCTATGGGTATCGCAGCGCGCCATCCATTCCGACCGGGCTGGAAATTTGGGCCAGGGATGTTCATCGCCTGGACTTGATGTTTGCGAACAAACCCGACATCCTGGCCTCCGTTCCTGATGATGCGTTGGAGCAGTTGCGGCTGGTGGCCGGTTTGTGGTACCTGCTGGGTAAAAAAGAGCCGCTCCAAAGCGTGCGGCCTGCCAACGGGCATGTCCCTGGCACGCACATTGGCAGCCGCTGGGCGCCCAATATGTTCCTGCTCCACGCCGATTTCCTGGCGACGATGGAGACCATCAGGGAGCGCGCCGGCCAGCGCCCCGGCCTGTACATCACAGTCCGAACGATAGGGGATGAGTTCGTGTGCCGTTCCTGCCGGGAACAGGCGAAGATGCGTTTCAGGCTGGGCGACGATTTCGAGCTGCCGAATCCGCTCTGCACCTGCAAAATGGGCTGCCGCTGCCATGCGCACCCGGGCATTTATTAGCTTTGTAAATCAGTACAAACATCAATCCAAAATGTGACACAGGCTGCCTTATCTGAAAAATCCCCTGTGATACAATTTACCTGTGATGGGTATTCGCTCGTCACTTCTCAATCTAACAGCCTCTCGACTGCGCGGCGCTCGGGGCAAATTCTTCCAATTTCCACAAGGAGACTGAAAGCATGAAACACTTCCTCGACGTGTCCGATACCTCTCCCGCAGAAATCCAGGACATTCTCGACCTCGCCATTCGGCTGAAGAAGGAATACTTCGCCGGGGGCAACCAGCCGCTGTTCAAAGGCAAAGTGCTGGGTTTGATTTTCCAGAAGCCCAGTCTGCGCACCCGCGTTTCGTTCGATATGGCCATGCGCCACATGGGCGGCGACGCGCTCTATCTCTCCCCCAACGAAATCGGTCTCGGCAAACGTGAATCTATCGCGGACATCGCCCGCGTCATGTCTGGCTATGTTCAGGCCATGATGGCGCGTGTTTTCGAGCATGAGCACGTGGTCGAACTGGCAAAGTGGTCGTCGGTGCCGGTCATCAACGGCCTGAGCGATTACTCACATCCCTGCCAGGCGATGGCCGATGCGCTGACGATTATCGAAAAATTCGGCGCGATGAAGGGCCTCAACGTGGTCTACGTCGGCGACGGGAACAATGTCGCTGTTTCGCTGATGCACATTGCCGTTATGCTCGGCGCGAACTTCCGCATTGCCAACCCCGAAGGCTACGATATGCCGGATGCCGCCAAAAAGATTGGGGCCGGCCTGGCGGCCAAATCGGGCGCGAAGATTGAATACCTGCGCAACCCGCATGAAGCCGTGAAAGACGCGCATGTCATTTACACCGATACCTGGACTTCGATGGGGCAGGAAGAAGAGACCGCCAAACGCGAAGCGGTCTTCCCGCCCTACCAGGTCAATGCCAAACTGGTCAGCGAAGCCCGCAAGGATGTCATCGTCATGCACTGCCTGCCTGCCCACCGCAACCACGAACTGACCGACGAAGTGGCCGACGGCCCGCATTCGGTCATCTTCCCGCAGGCGCACAACCGCCTGCACGCCCAGAAGGCTGTTCTGGCGCGCTTGTTCGAGGTGGCATAGCATGAAAACCCAAGAGTTTGTTGCGCTCGAAGAGCAATATGGAGCGCACAATTATCACCCGCTTGATGTCGTTATCGAGCGTGCTGAAGGCGTATGGGTTTATGACGTGGAAGGCAACAAATATCTCGATTGTCTCTCGTCTTATTCCGCCGTCAACCAGGGACACGTCCACCCGCGCATCCTCAACGCTATGCTCGAACAGGCCAAAAAGGTGACGCTCACCTCGCGCGCTTTCCGCAATGACCAGTTGCCGCTTTTCTACAAGGAACTCTCCGAGTTCAGCGGTTACGAAATGTCCATCCCGATGAACTCTGGCGCGGAGGCAATGGAAACGGCCATCAAACTGGCGCGTAAATGGGCTTATCGCGTCAAGGGCGTACCGCGCCATCAGGCGGAAATCATCACCGTTGCGGGCAATTTCCACGGGCGCACCACGACCATCATCTCGTTCAGCACCGAGCCGCTTTACAAGGAAGATTTTGGGCCTTTCACCCCCGGCTTTGTGACCGTTCCGTATGGCGATGCTGAAGCGATTGAAAAGGCCATCACGCCGAATACTGCTGCCATTTCGGTGGAACCGATTCAGGGCGAGGCGGGCGTGGTCATTCCTCCGGCGGGGTATCTCCAGAAAGTGACCGAAATCTGCAAGCGGCATAACATCCTGTTCATCGCCGACGAAATCCAAACCGGTCTGTGCCGCACCGGGAAACGTTTTGCCTACCAGCACGAAGCAGGCGTCCGCCCCGATATGGTCGTCATCGGCAAGGCGCTTTCGGGCGGCTTTTACCCGGTCTCGGCGGTATTGGCCGACAAACCGCTGATGGGATTGTTCCAGCCGGGCGAGCATGGCTCCACTTTTGGCGGGAATCCGCTGGCTGCTGCGATTGGCCGCGCTGCGCTGGCCGTCCTGCGCGAGGAGAAACTCGACGCGCGCTCTGCCGAATTGGGTTTGTACTTCCTCGAGCAGTTGCAGGAAATTTCCAGCCGGCACATCAAGGAAGCGCGGGGCAGGGGACTCTTCATCGGCGTCGAACTTAAACCGGAGGCAGGCGGGGCGCGCCGCTTCTGCGTGGAACTGCAAAAGCGCGGAATCCTGGCCAAAGAGACGCATGACCACGTCATCCGCTTTGCGCCCCCGCTGGTGATCGATAAAGAAACCATCGACTGGGCTTTGCCGGGCATCCGTGAAGTCCTGCAAATGAATTGAGCGAACAAAACCCTAAAGGTCTCGAAGACTTTTAGGGTTTGCTTATTTCCAGGAGGCTTTATGAACATTGGCATTCCGAAAGAACGCCGCCCGTACGAATTTCGTGTCGGGCTTTCTCCCGCCGGGGTGGAGATTCTCATCCAGCACGGGCATACCGTGTATGTGGAGCATGAAGCCGGGGTGGGCGCGGGCTTTGGTGATAAAGAGTATCAGGATGCAGGCGCGACCATTGCGTATTCGCCCCACGAAGTCTTTGGGCGGGCCGACCTGCTGCTCAAAATTGCCCGTCCCATGCAGGATGAAATCGAAATGCTGACACCCGGCGCCATCCTGATGGGCTTGCTGCATCTTGCTTCGACCCGCCAGGAACGCATCGATGCCCTGCTCAAGAACAAGATTACATCCATCGCTTACGAGGAAATCCGCGAGCCGGACGGCGATATGCCGGTGCTGCGTTCCCTGAGCCAGATAGGCGGCATGATGACTGCCCAGGTGGCGGCGCGCCTGATGCAGAGCAACTTTGGCGGCAAGGGTATCCTGCTGGGCGGCGTGGCGGGCGTTCCGCCCGCCGAAGTAGTTGTGATTGGGGCCGGCACCGCCGGGACTTGCGCAGCCAAAGCCTTTTTAGGGGTCGGCGCGCATGTTACGGTGCTGGATAAGAACCTGGAGCCGCTCCAGCGCATCCATGAGCGATTCCCCAATGTGGTCACAATGATTTCCACCCGGCGCAATATCGAACGCGCAACGGCATACGCCGATGTCGTTATCGGCGCCGTGCTGGTTCCGGGCGAGCGCTCCCCAATTGTTTTTTCGCGCGAGAATTTCAAGACCATGAAGCTGCGCTCCCTGTTCATCGACCTGTCGATTGACCAGGGCGGCTGCGCTGAGACTTCACGTCCTACCACGCATGACCAACCGACCTACATGGAGGAAGGGGTGATTCATTTCTGCGTCCCCAACGTTCCCAGCCTGGCGGCGCGCACCTCCACGCATGCCTTTGTCAATGCGGCCATGCCCTACGTTCGGGATTTGGCGCGGCTGGGCGTGGAGAAGGCGATGGAGCAATTCCCGGCCATCGAGGCGGCGGTCAATACCCACCAGGGCGAACTGCGCAATATTAACCGCTGGGCCGTGGAAAAGGGAGGTTAACTTATGAGTTGGCAGAGCATTTATCAATCCCGCGTCACCACGCCCGATGAAGCGGTCAAGGCGGTGCAGTCGGGCAACCGCATTTTCCTGACCGGAAACGTTTCGGTTCCAAAAATGGCGCTGGCGGCCCTGGTGCGGCGCGCGCCCGAGCTGCGTGATGTGGAAATTTGCCAGGCGTTGACCGTTGGCCCGGCGGATTATGTCGCCCCAGAAATGGCAGGCCACCTGCGCGTCAATACGATGTTCATCAGCGCCAACGTGCGCAAGGCGGTTCACGAAGGCCGCGCCGATTTTACGCCCGTCCTGCTTTCGGAGTTTCCGCTCCTGTTCAAGAATGGGGTGCTTCCGGTAGATGTTGCCATGATTCACATCTCCCCGCCCGATGAGCATGGCTTTTGCTCGCTGGGCGTGGAGGTCGGCCTGACCAAATCGGCTGCCGAAGCGGCGAAAATCATCATTGCTGAGGTCAATGAGCAGATGCCGCGCACCCTGGGCGATTCCTTTATCCATGTCAGCCGCCTGAACCACATCATCCCGGTTGATTATCCGATAGCCGAACTGCACATGGCCGAGGAAGGCGATGCCGAAATCACGGAGAAAATAGCCGGTTTCTGCGCTGACTTGATTCCTGACGGCGCGACGATGCAGATGGGGATTGGCGCGATTCCCGATGCGGTGCTGAAGTACCTGTTCCACAAGAAAGACCTGGGCATCCACACCGAACTGTTTGCCGAGGGCGTCATCGACCTGGTGGAAGCCGGCGTACTGACCAATGCGCGCAAGTCCATTCATACCGGCAAGATTGTGGCGGGTTTTATCCTCGGTACGCAGCGGCTGTATAAGTGGGTGGATGATAACCCGCTCATCGAATTCCACCGCACGGAATATGTGAACGACCCCTTTGTGATTGCCCAAAACGACCGCATGGTTGCCATCAATTCTGCCATCGAAATCGACCTGACCGGGCAGGTGTGCGCCGACTCGATTGGCCCGAAACTATATTCCGGCGTGGGCGGACAGTTGGACTTCATCTACGGCGCATCGCGCTCGAAGGGCGGCGTCCCCATCATCGCCATGCCCAGTACCTCGGTCATGCGCGATGGCGCGGTGCTGTCCAAAATTACCCCCATGCTCAAACCAGGCGCGGGCGTTGTTACCAGCCGTAACCATATCCGATTTGTCGTGACCGAATATGGCGTGGCCGAATTGTATGGCAAAACCATCCGCCAGCGCGCCCAAAACCTGATTAATGTGGCCCACCCTGATTTCCGCGAAGACTTGACCCGCAAGGCCAGGGAGTTAAACTATCTTTAACGCCAACTGATTCAAGCCGTTTCAGTGTAAAATTGCCAGAAGAAACGTCCCGAAGGTTTCTGCCATCCAGCCTTCGGGACGAAGTTTGCGAACAGGATTTTTATCATGAATCGTAAAGCCAAAATTGTTGCCACGATTGGCCCGGCATCGAACAGCCGGGAGATGCTCGAAGCCATGCTGCTGGCCGGCATGAACGTTGCGCGCCTGAATTTTTCACACGGCACGCACGAGCAGCATATCGAGCGAATCCGCTGCCTGCGCGAAACCGCCGCGGCGCTGGGAGTTTCAGTCGGGATTTTGCAAGACTTACAAGGCCCGAAAATCAGGGTCGGGGTGCTGAATCCGCCACTCGACCTGGAACCGGGTGAACGGGTGACGTTGTTTGCCGAGGGGAGCAAGCCGCCTGAAAACGGCACAAAGCACGTCCCGGTTGCCTTTGTCGAGTTGTTCGACTCTGTCGCGGCGGGGGACCGCGTTCTGCTCGACGATGGCCGCCTGGCTGTGAAGGTCGTCGAAACCCAAAAGCAATTCCTGATTGCCGAAGTGCGCGTTGGAGGGAGGCTTTCCTCCAATAAAGGCATCAACCTGCCCGGCGTGCGGCTCAACATCCCCGGTTTTACCGAAAAAGACCGCGCCGACCTGGCCTTTGGCCTGGAGCAAAGCGTCGATTGCGTTGCGATTTCATTTGTGCGCGCGGCGCAGGATGTCCTGGCTGTGCGCAAGGCCATCGAAGAACTCGATGAAGGCGGCGCGCGCCCGCTCCTGATTGCCAAGCTGGAAAAACCAGAAGCTCTCGATAACCTGGAAGAAATCCTGAAGGCCGCCGATGGCGTGATGGTGGCGCGCGGCGACCTGGGCGTGGAAATGTCGCCGGAGCGCGTGCCAATGGCCCAAAAACGCATCATCCAGGAAGCCAACCGGCACGGGAAACTGGTCATTACGGCCACCCAGATGCTCGAGTCGATGATGGGCAACCCGCTCCCGACCCGCGCCGAGGCCTCGGATGTCGCCAACGCCATTTTCGACGGGACGGATGCGGTGATGCTCTCCGGCGAGACGGCGGCAGGGCAATACCCGCTCGAAGCGGTCAAGATGATGGACCGGATTGTGTGCCAGGCTGAAGCGAATTTTTCGGACTGGGGCCACTTCAACACGCCCGATGCAGAGTCGCACGATGACGCATCTTCCATCACCCGCGCCGCGCGCGAACTGGCGCACGACCTGAACGTGGCGGCTGTGGCGGTCTATACCCAGACCGGGCGCACGGCCCTGATGATGTCGAAGGCCCGTCCGCGCGTGCCGATTCTGGCCTTTACGCCGGTGCAGCAGTCTTATGGACGGATGTCACTGTACTGGGGCGTGATGCCGTACCTGGTGCCGATGGCCGCCTCGCTGCGCGAGATGGTCAACCAGGCTGACAGCAAACTGATGGATGCCAGGTGGGTCGAACCCGGCCAGCAGGTGGTGGTTATCAGCGGCTTCCCGGTCAATACCATGCGCCCGCCGAATATGGCCTATTTGCATAATGTGGGAGAGAGAATCTAACCCTCGTTGGAAATCAAAATCCCCAGCCCAATCAACACGCCGCCCAGCACGAAGAGCGGCGTGATTTGTTCCCCCAGGAAAAACCAGCCGAGCAGCGCGCCGACCAGCGGTTGGGCAAAAAACGTCAGCGAGGCAACCCCCGCCGGGAGCACGGCAAAGGCATAATTCCACAAGAACATGGCAATCGCGGTCGAGATGATGCCCAGGAACAGGATTCCGCCCATGACGCCAGGCGTGATGACGCCGATTCCTTGGGAGGAAATTTCCCATAGTCCGAGCGGAACGGAAACGGGCAGCCCGCCCAGCAGGAAGACGGCGGTGGCTTGCAGCAGGTTGGTTCCGGCGGAAGTCACTTTTCGTACCAGCACTGAGTACAAAGCCCAGGTGACAGCAGCCCCCAGCAGGCTGAGATTGCCGAGGAACAAATCGGAGGATAAGTCCGTTGTTCGCGGGTCGATGACGGCCAGCACGCCCAGGCCGGCGACCAGGATGGCGAGCAGGCGGCGGGATGTGATGTTTTCTTTGAGCAGCAGGAAGGCGAAAGGCAGCACCAGCGCGGGCGTGGCTGAGGTGACGAGCGCGCCGTTGGCGGCGGTGGACAGTTTCGTGCCGACGAATTGAAATCCGAGCGAGATGCCGTATCCGACCAGGCCGACGCCGAAAGACTCCAGCCATTGGCGTTTTGTCAGGCTGAAGCCATGCCACCCCGCTGTTGCTCTGCTCTGCCAGGCGATGACCAGCCAGAGCGCCAGGAACCCCAGCACCAGGCGCGTGGTCAGCAGGGCAAAGGGCGGAATGACTTCCAACACCACTTTGCTGACGACGTACATCCCGCCCCAGATGGAAGCGGCGGTCAGCCCGGCCAGCAGGCCGCGAATGGAGAGATGGGAATTCACGGAATTACAGTCTCCCTGGAAATAAAAAAGGCGGTGAATACCGCCTGATTTTACACGTTTTGCGGACGAAGCAGGGGCATCTCATCCCAGGTGCGCCCCTCAAGAATACGCCCGGCTCGTTTTTTGTGGACTCCGCCCCATTGTTTGAAAAAGAAGGGAGTTTTTGCCGACAGGCATTGGTCGCGAATGCTTGTGACCCATTCCTGCATCACAGGCCGCGCGCCCGGCCCGGATTCGCCGCCGACAATTGCCCAGTTAATTCCGCTTAAATTCAAATTTTCCAATGGCCCGAGCAAGGGTTCCAGCGATAAAAACTTGACTTTTGCATTCGTCCGGCGTAAATGGTCGATGCGATAAACGTAATCCTGGGTCTCGATGCTGACGCCCATCCACACGTTATCAGGCCAATCGATTTGGGGGTTTATTTCTTCGAGCCGTTCTGCTCGTTTGGTCAAGACCTGGAAGGTGTGCCAGTGAGCGCGGCGCATTACATCAAACACTTGCAGGATAAATTCGACCGGAACATCCTTGTGAAACAAGTCGCTCATCGAATTGACAAAGATAACCTGGGGCTTTTTCCACTCGAGCGGTTTTTCGAGGGCATTTTCATGGAGGGTGAGTTGGAAACCATGCGCGTAATTGGGTTGGCCCATTGCCTGCAACCGCTTTGCCATGCGCTCGGCGTAACAATGCTTACAGCCCGGACTGATTTTGGTGCAGCCGGTTAAGGGATTCCAGGTTGATTCAGTCCATTCGATACTTGAGTTCTCTGCCATTCAAGATTTCTCCTACAATCAAACCAATAAAACCATAAATAAGAATTTATCCACAATGGTTTCTTTGCTAGACTCTATGGCTCTATCTGCCATCCTCTTGATACCTTGCTGTGAATAGTGAATTATCAAATCCATTCTGTTTACTTTTCCCAGCTCATATACGGTATTCCATTCCAACTCCAATCCTTCTGGGTCAAGAAAAGCGAGGTTGAGAGACGGCCAAACATTTGGAATATACTGGCTATCAATTTTTTGAATTTCTTTGACGATATCTACTACTCTTTTATTTGCATCACCTGCCCAACATCGTATTTTTCTTGGGATAAACCAGTTCCAGCAACCCGTTCCTCTAATGCAGTGATATTTTCAGCATCCATATCAACAAAAAATAATCGGTCGCCCACAGGCCTGAAGGGCGAACTGGCAAGTTGTCATTTTCTGGCAAGAGATATTTTTCCATCCCTTCGCTCCATTTTGAAGTAGTTTTACCCCAAATAATCCTTCAAATGCCGACTTCGGGTCGGATGCCGCAGTTTCCGCAGCGCTTTGGCCTCGATTTGGCGGATTCGTTCGCGGGTGACGTTGAAGTAGCGGCTGACTTCTTCGAGGGTGTGGTCTTTGCCGTCGATGAGGCCGAAACGCAGTTCCAGTACCTGCCGCTCGCGTTCGGAGAGCGCGGCCAGGGCGTGCTGCACCTGCTCGCGCAGCATATCGCGCGCGGCGGCGTCCATCGGCTCGAGGGCGTCATCGTCGGGGATGAAATCGCCCAACTGGCTGGAGTCTTCATCGCCGACCGGGCCGTCGATGGAAACCGGCTCCTCCGCCGAGCGCAGAATGCGGTCGACTTTGGCGGTGGCCGTTTCCCAGCGGCGCTGGATGACCGGGTCGAGGTCGGTCCCCTCCGATTTGGCGCGCAGAATGGCCTGCGCGTCGGCGGCGGAGAGATAGCCCACTTCCAGGGCCAATTCGTCGGTGTTGGGTTCGCGCCCGTACTGCTGCACCAGCGAGCGCTGGATGCGCAGGATGCGCGTAATGGATTCAAACAGGTGAACAGGAATGCGGATGGTGCGGGCCTGCTCGGCAATCGAGCGGTTGATGGATTGGCGAATCCACCAGGTGGCGTAGGTGCTGAACTTGAAGCCGCGGCGCGGGTCGAACTTGTTGACCGCCCGCAGCAGGCCCAGGTTGCCCTCCTGGATGAGGTCTAGGAACGAGATGCCGCGCCCCAGGTAGCGCTTGGCAACGCTCACCACCAGCCGCAGGTTGGCGCGGATGAGGGACTGGGCGGCCTCCTCGGCGCGCGATTCGATGATGCGGATGTCGAATTGCAGGTCGTCGCTGGGCAGGTTGCGTTGTAAACTGCGCGCGGCGGGACATTCCGTGCCGTGCGCCTGGCAATATTTCAAGAGCCAGGCCGCCAGTTCGGGCGGCAGGATGTACAGGCCGATGAACAGGTTGAAGGCATTACCGGCCAGGCCGTCCCAGCGCGAATCGCGCCCCCACTGGCCGTTATCCAGGAAGGCGCGCAAATACGAAGGCGAATCAATCTCCCAGCCCTGGCGCAGGGCCTGGGCTTCAGCCACCACCAGCCGCATTTCTGGCAGGCGCGCATCCAGGCGCGCGGCGTCTTCCTCCAGCCGCTTCCAGGCCACCAGCATATCATCCAGCGCGGCGCGGTAGATGGCAGCCACTTGTCCTGCCTGAGGCGAGGATTCTTCCCCTCGCCGCCTGGTTCGCGTGGAGCGGGGCTCGGCGCGGTGGCGCAGTCCCTCCAGCAGCCGCCAGGCTTCAATCATTGTCGAAAGCCGGAACTCGCTGTCGGCGTCGAGCAGTTTTACCTGGCCGATTTCGCGCAGGTACAGGCGCACCGGGTCTTCCGAGAGTTCCTCGGCCAGGGCCGGGTTTTTGATTAACTCGAGCGGCTCCTCGATGTCAACCGGTTCCTCGTCAATCAGTTCGGGGTCATCCACTTCCATGGCCAGGTCGTCCCCTTCCACATCGGCGGGGCTTGTCCCGCGAAAGGCGGGATCAGGAATCAGGTCTTTTGGGGTTTTGATTTCGGCCTTCGGTTTTCGCGGCAAGGCGTTTTGCATGGCTCACTCCCGGCGGTTTTCGCTTAATTTTTTACGGGCTACATCGAGATAATTCAGCGAACGCGTATATTGCAACACCATCTGCTGGTAAGTGGTTGCAATCTGGTCGCCCGATTGCTGGGCTTCTTCCTGCAAAAAGCGCAACTGGTTCAGACTCTCGCTCAATACCTGGCGCCGCAGTTGCAGCACCTGGCGGGTCAACTCATCCAGCAGGCGGTCATCCGTGCCTTTGGGCGCGGGCTGGGCCGCCAGGCTGGCGTGGACATCGCGCAGGCTCTCCTCCACGTGCGTTTGCACGAAATGGGGTATTTCGGCTTCATCCTGCTCCAGCGCCTTCTGCAACAATCCCAGCAGCAACTGGTAATCAGTATACTCGAAATCCGCGGTGGTGAGGGCGCCCAAGCCCGATTCCTGCAAACGCCGGTCGAGACGGGGCAGCAAATCGGGGCGGCGTAGCAGCAGGCCCAGGCAGGCGGTTTCGGTTTTGAGAGAGCGACTGACCTGGGTCACCGCCGGAGTCGGTTTCTGCTCTGGGGCGGGTTCTCGGCCCGGGCGCGGTCGCCGGGGCGGACTCACCGCAGCCGGTCTCCCGCTCAAGGAGCGTTCATCCACCTTCAGGCGGCGCGCCAGCATCTGCCGATACGAATCGCGCTCGATGGGGCTGGGCAAATCCTCGATCAGCGGCAGCACCTGGTTGGCGATTTCTGCCTTGACCTTCGGGTCGTTGACGTTTTTGTCGGCCACCAGCGTATCGAGGACATGTTCTACAATGGGCTTGGATTCGGCAATGAGCCGTTTCCACTCCTCCCGGTCACGCTCCACGATTTCGTCCGGGTCCAGGCCGTCGGGCAGGTTCGCCACCCGCAGGTCGGCCTGCAAGCGCGCCTCCTGGCGCAACATACCATGCGCATCGAAACCTCGCTCATTTTCCCTGTCCATCGAAGCCCGGGCCGCCTCCAGCCCGCGCAGCACGGCTTTCTGGCCGGCGGCGTCGGGGTCGAGGGCCAGCACGATTTTGCGGGTGAAGCGCTTCAGCAGGCGCAGCTGGTCTTCGGTCAGGGCTGTGCCCATCGGCGAGATGACGTTCTCGAACCCGGCCTGGTGGACGGCAATTACATCCAGGTAGCCTTCCACAATCACGGCCTGGTCGGCGGCGCGGATGGGTTTGCGCGCCCGGTCGAGGCCATAGAGCAGGCGTCCCTTGCTAAAAATCGGCGTCTCGGAGGTGTTGATGAATTTGGCCTGGCTTGCCCCGCGCTGTCCAGCGGGGTCAGGCTTTGGGTCATCCGGGTGGATTCTGGCCCCGAACCCGGCCATCCGCCCGTTCTCGTCGCGGATGGGAATCATGATTCGGTGGCGGAAGCGGTCGAACACCCGCCGGGGGCGGCCCTCGTCTTCGATGACGCTCGCCAGCCCGGCGTCCGTCAAATCCTGCTCGCTGTAGCCTTTGGAAGTGAAATGATTCAGCGCGGTTTCGTAGCCCTGCGGCGCGTAGCCCAGCCCCCAGGTTTCGATGGTTTGCAGGGTCAGTTTGCGCTTTTCGAGCAGGTAATCGAGCGCGCTTTTCCCGGCGGGCGTGTTCAGCAGGTGATGGCGGTAAAACTGGACGGCGTCTTCCAATAGCCTGCGCAGCCGCTCGTATTCTTCGCGTTGTTCGGGTCGCTCAGGTTGCAGCCGCTCCAGCGTCACCCCGGCCCGCTCGGCCAGGCGTTGCAGGGCTTCCTTGAAATCGATGCCCTCTTTTTTCATCACGAATTTGAAAATATCACCGCCCTCGTTGCACTCGCCGAAACAGCGCCAGGTGCCGCTCTCCGGCCAGACCACGAAGGCCGGGGTGCGTTTGTTATCGTGGAAGGGACAGAATCCCGTATAGTTGCGCCCGCTGCGGCGCAATTTCACCCCCGACTCGCTGGCGAGGTCGAGGATGTCGATGCGGGATTTGATTTCGTCGATGGAAGACATTTCAGTATCCAGTAATCAGTGAGCAGTGACCAGTGCCAGGGTGAATTATAGACTCGTCTGGAGAACGGCGCAACTCGAAAATGATTGAAAAACGATTGCGTGAGGTTTGGGGTGACAGTTTTTGGGATGCCGTATAATTGTTCGACGACCCATTGGCTGTGATTTTCCTGGATGAAGACCATTCAATCGGCGAACTTCGAGAGTTGATAATTGGTCATTCTGTGCAAAGCAAATTGCTTATCGTCAGTTTCACCGAACGACAGCCTGATTCAATTCGCATCATCAGCGCCCGGTGAGCAACGCGCAAGGAAATGAAAGACTATGAAGAAAACATTCGCTAAAGTTTCCGAAGACTTACGCCCGGAATACAATCTGGATTATCGCAAAGCCAAACCCAACCGCTTTGCCGGGCGAATCGTTGACCGGGTTGTGGTTGTGTTGGACCCGGATATTTCGGAAGTGTTCAAGACGCCAGAATCGGTCAATTCGGCCTTACGCGCCCTGATTTCAGCCATGCCAGGCGAATATCGCAAAAAATAAACCATGCGGTTCGAGAATAAGATTTGCCGCCAGTGATTCACTGGCGGCTTTTGATTTGAGTATGAAAGTGGGTACATAGCAAATCCCTGCCCGTTCCGGCGGCCTCTCACGTATAATCAACCCCATGCAGAAAGCCCTTGGCGAACAAATCGTAGACCTGCAACGCGCCATTCAGGCCCAGGAGTCGTTGCGTCCCGCACTCGGCGCGGATGTGGTCGAGGCCGCCCTGGCCGTCCTGCGCCAGAAACTCATCGAACTGGAGCGCCGCCAGGCCGAGGAAAAGAACCGCGAGCAGCGCAAAATGGTCACGGTCATGGTGGCCGACATATCAGGTTTCACTGCATTGTCCGAGAAAATGGACGACGAGGAAGTGGCCGAACTGACGAACCTGGTCTGGTCACGCATCGACCTCATCATCCAGGCGCATGGCGGCCACATCGACAAGCACATGGGAGATAACGTCGTCGCGCTATGGGGCGTGCTGGCTGCGCGCGAAGACGATTCTGAGCAGGCGGTGCGCGCCGCGCTCAAAATCCAGCAGGAACTTCCCGACCTGACCCTCGACCATCCTTTCCAGATGCACATCGCTATTCACAGCGGGCCGGTCATGCTTGGCGAGGTCGGCATCACCCGCGAATTTACCGCCGTCGGGCGCACCGTGCAAGTCGCATCGTTGCTCGAAGCAGAAGCCCATCCTGGCGAGGTCGTCATCTCGCAAGATACTCTGCGCCTGGTGCGCGGGCTGTTCGATGTCGGACCGCGTTCCGAACTGCCCATCTCGGGCTACGAGCGGCCCCTCTCGGTCTACCGTGTCCTTCGTCCACGCCCGTATGCCTTCCGCCCGCATACGCGCGGCGTGGAAGGCGTCGAAACGCGCATGATTGGGCGCGAATCGGAACTCGGCGCGCTCCAGGACGCACTGCGGGACATGTTGTTCGATGGGAAGTCGCGCGCCGTCACGGTAGTAGGCGAGGCCGGTATCGGCAAGAGCCGCCTGCTCTATGAATTCGAGACCTGGCTCACGCCGCGCGCCCGCCAGTTTTGGCTGATGCAGGCCCGCGCCACCGAGCGCGCGGCTTCCGTGCCGTATACCCTGCTGCGCGACGCCGTTGCCCTGCGTCTCAACATTCCGGACGATATGCCGCTCGAACTGGCCCGCCAGAAAATGGAACGCGCCATTCAGTCCCTGCTGCCCGATGACCCCGCCGCGCTCGAAAAGGCGCACTTTATCGGACACCTGCTCGGCCTCGACTTCTCCTCTGCCCCTGAATTGAGCGGCATCCTGGCCGACCCCGGCCAAATCCGCGATCGGGCGCGCTATTACCTGGCGCAGGTCATCGCTGCCGTCGCCTCCCGTCAGCCGGTTATTTTCCTGCTCGAAGACCTGCACTGGGCCGACGAAGCCTCGCTCGACCTGCTGGCTTACCTGATGCGCGAAGTAAACAGTCTGCCCGTGCTGCTGGCGTCTGTCACCCGTCCCAGCCTGCTGGAGCGCCTGCCCGATTGGTGGGAACGCCTGCCCGGCCAGCAGCGCCTGGACTTGAACCCTCTCGATGAAACGGCCAGCCGCAGCCTGTTGCGAGAAATCCTGCAAAAAGCCGCCTCGATTCCTCCCGCGCTCGATGAACTGGTCATCACCGGGGCGGAGGGAAATCCCTTCTATGTCGAAGAACTAATCAAAATGCTCATCGACGAGCGGGTGATTTCGACCGGCGAGATTTGGACGGTGGACCAGGCGCGGCTGGGGCAGGTGCGCGTGCCGGCCACATTGACCGGCATCCTGCAAGCCCGACTCGACGGACTCCCCGAATCCGAGCGCGCCGTTTTGCAGGCCGCTTCTGCCCTGGGACGTTCTTTTTGGGATGGGGCGCTGGCAGCCCTGGCCGGGTTCGACCCCGATGCCGTCTCTGCCGTGTTGGACGGCCTGGAGGCGCGCGAGCTGGTTTACCCGCGCCAGAATTCGACCTTCAGCGGCCAGCGTGAGTACGTCTTCAAGCATGCCCTCCTGCGCCAGGCGGTCTATGAAAGTATTTTGAAGCGCCAGCGCTGCCGCTATCACCTGACTGCCGCTGAATGGTTGTCCGCCCAAAGCCGTGAACGCGCCTCCGAATACGCCGCGCTGGTGGCCGGGCATTTCGAATCCGCCGAAGACTGGAATCGGGCTGCCTTGTGGTACGGGCAGGCTGGCAAGCAGGCGTATGAGGCGTATGAATCCAATGCGGCTTGCGTGTATTATCGGAAAGCCCTGCAATTTACCCGCCAGGCGAACATTCCTGCCGCAGAACGGTTGGATTGGCATGAATTTTTAGGAAAATCGCTTTTCACACTGGCGCGTTATGAGGAAGCCTTGAATGCTTACCAGGAAATGCGCGCCATCGCCGATGCCGCCGCCAGCGTGGACGGCTGGGCGCGCGCCTGGTACAACATCGCTTATGTCCACGACCATGTTGGCAATAACACGCTCTCCCTCGAGAGCGCTGAAAACGCCCTGCGCCTGGCCGATAAGGGCGCGAAGCCCGAATTGCTCATTCGCGCGGTGTATGGCAAGGGCTGGGCGCTCTATCGCCTGGGCGATGCCAACAGCGCCATCCACCTGGGCGAACTGGCCCTGCGGATGGCGCGTAACCTGGAAAACCAGGTCGCCTCGCAGCGTGAAATGGCGCAGGCCTGCCAGTTGCTTGGCGCGGCGTATGAATTGCGCGGCGAACTGGAAAAATCGTCCCAATACGAACAGCGCGCCCTCGACCTGTTTCGTGGGCTGCGCGACCGGCGCGGCGAGGCCGCCATGCTCAATAACCAGGGCGTCGGCACTTTCGTGCGCGGTGATTACCAGGCGGCGATTGCCCGCTACGAGGAAGCCCTGCGCGTGGCGCGTGAGATTGGCTCACAGGACAGGATTGCCATGTTTCTCAGCAACCTGGGCGGGGCGCGGGCGGGGTTGGGCGAGTTTGCCGCTGCCGAAGCCGATGTCCGTCAGTCCATCGAGCGCGTTGGCGGAGGGATGACCCACTTCCTGCCGCTGACTTATGTTTTCCTGGCCGAGGCCCTGCTGGGACAGGAAAAGCGCGAGGAAGCCTGTGAAGCCGCCCAGACCGGTTTGCGGCTGGCGCAAGAGTCCAGCCAGCCAGATGTCGTCTCATCGGCCTATCGCGTGTTGGGCAACAGTGCCGCGATGCGTCTCAAGCACGGCCAGCCGTTCCCAGAAGAATTCCAGCCGGAGACGTGCTACCGCGAGAGTATCCGCATTGCGGATGGCATTGGCTCCGAAGTGGATAAGGCCCGTACCCTGCGCGACTGGGCCGCCACCGAAAGCGCGCGCGGCAATCTGGAGCGTGCCACAACTCTGCGCGCCGAAGCCTTATCCCTATTCAAGAAATTGGGCATGGATTTAGAAATACAACGAATGGAGAAAAAATGACCGATTTGCGCAAATATGCTTCGCAGACCACTTTCCGAATCGTAGTGGGGGCGCTGCTCTTGTTATTTACCGTCGGCGTCGGGCTGATTTGGGTCATCTACGGCTTCAGCGCGGCGGTGATGGGCCTCTTGTGTCTGCTCGGCGCGTTGCTGCCGATTGGCCTGGTCTGGCTCTCGTTGTTTGGGCTGGATAAACTGGTCAATAAACTCAATAAGGATTAAAAATTTGGAATTCGTTTGATTGGTGTAGATTAGTGGATAAACCATCAATGAAACCCCACGCCACCCTGCTGACCTTCGAAGATTGGATCCTGCGCATCCTGCCCTCGCGCAGCAAGCGCATCCTGCTCATGCTGCACGGCTGGACCGGCGACGAGAACTCGATGTGGGTCTTTGCCCGCAATTTCCCGGATGATTATTACATCATCGCCCCGCGCGCTCCGCATCCAGCCCCAGAAACCGGTTACTCGTGGCGCGCGCCGGCCCCGCGCGGCGGCTGGCCGACCATCGAACTGATGCGTCCCTCTGCCGAGTCGCTCATCGACCTGCTGGATGCCTTCGCCCGAGCCTGCGACCTCGATTCGTCGACGGTCGATGTCATCGGTTTCAGCCAGGGCGCGGCCATGACATTTACGCTCGGCTGGCTCTATCCAGGCCGGGTGCGCAAGCTGGGAATCCTGGCCGGGTTCGCCCCCGAAGGCGCGGAAGAGACCCTCCAGCCGGGTTCTTTGCTCGGTAAACACGCTTTCGTCGCGCATGGCACTCACGACCAGATGGTTCCCGCTGCCCAGGCGCGGCGCGCTATCCAACTGCTGGAAAGCGCCGGGGCAAGCGTCACCTACTGCGAGAGTGAAGTCGGCCACAAGCTCAGCGCCGGCTGCCTGGGCGCATTGGAGACGTATTTGCGCGGTTAAGGACGACTGCCATCGCAGCCATGTTGTACTTCAAAGGCAATTTCTGCATGGCGAGCCGGTTTCTGTACGATGGCAAGTACATTCCGAACAGGCTGAACAAGAGCCGTTTCAATTTCCCCAGCCATCCCCACGCCCCTTATGGAACTCCTCCTTTCTTCCCTCCGTTCGACCCCTGAATACCAGTCCTTCCTGAAACAGTTGCAGGACGCCCAACCGCTGCCCGGTCTCGGATTGCCGCGCGCGGCGCGATTGGCGCTGCTGGCGGCCTTACACGCTGATTTACAGCGTCCGATTTTGCTGTTGACCGACCGGGCCGACCATGCCCTGGCCTTGTACGACGAACTGGCCTTCTGGCTGCCTTCGGCGGCGCGCTCCCTGTTCTCGGAGCCGAATCCGCTCTTTTACGAGGAGGCGGCCTGGGGCAACACCATCCGCCGCGAGCGTTTGCAGGCCCTGACGGCCCTGGCCGCCTATCACCTGCCGTTCGCCGAGAAACCCTCCACGCCGCCGGTGATTATCGCCTCGGCCCGGGCCGTCATGACGCGCACCCTGCCGCGCCGCGACTTCCTCAAGGCCAGCAAGCGACTCGCCGCCGGGCAGGAAATCCAGCCGGACGCGCTCATCCGCCAGTGGGCCTCGATTGGCTACCAGGCGGCGGACATCGTCGTCGAGCCGGGACAATTCTCCCGGCGCGGCGGAATTCTCGACATCTGGGTCGCCTCCGAGCCGCTCCCGGTCCGCCTCGACTTTTTCGGCGACGAAATCGACACCCTCCGGCGCTTCGACCCCGCTTCGCAGCGCACGGTGGCGAAACTGGAGTCAATCCTGGTAACCCCGGCGCGGGAGTACCTGCTCGACACTTCGAACCTCGAATCCCCGGAGATCGAACCCTCCGAATTCCACATCCCGCTCCTGCACCCGTTTCCTGCCTCCATCCTGGATTATCTCCCCGCCCGGAGCCTGGTGCTGGTCGATGACCTGTCGCTGGCGGAAGCGATGGTCAGCGAGGTGGAGGAGCAGGCCCTCAAACTGCGTCAGGAGTCGATTGACGAAGGCACCCTGCCCGCCGATTTCCCCCTCCCTTACCTGACCTGGGCCGAGGTGCTGGATGCGGTGCAGGGCCATCCCTGGGCCGAGATGGGGCATGGGGATAGTCATCAGTTGCCCGTCAGCAGTATCCAGCTGCGGGATGTTTTTGGGCATGACCAGAGATTTGGGGGCAGATTAAAGCCGTTTGTAGAGTACCTGGCCGGGCTGGCCGGGCAGGGCGATGCCGTTTTGGTCGCCACCCGACAAAAAGAGCGCTTGCAGGAACTCTGGAGAGAAAATCGGGAGGCGGTGGCCGATGGAGCACAGACTGACGAATCCGTTGTCCGTCGTCCATCGTCCGCTGTCGAATTCCTCGACGCTTCGCTCTCTGAAGGCTTTGTGTTGCGCGTAGCCACTACGGGCGACGCAGATAAATATACATCGAATGACCCGGAGCAGGGGAGGCCTGCCGGCGAACCTCCTTCTGCTGAATTACCATTTGCCAATCACCAATATCTCCATCTGATTACCGATTCCGAAATCTTTGGCTGGGAACGCCCGGTTGCGCGCGCGCGCCAAAAGCAGGCTGCCGAAGCCCCTGAATCGGCCTACGGCGACCTGCGCGCGGGCGACTATGTGGTGCATGTCGATTATGGGATTGGACGATTCCTCGGGCTGGTGCGGCGCGTCCTGGAGGGGCATGAGCGCGAATTTTTGGCGGTGGAGTACGAGGGCGGGGCGCAGGTCTTTGTGCCGGTCTTCCAGGCCGACCGTCTGACGCGCTATGTGGGCGCGGAGGGCGCGCCGAACGTCACCCGCCTGGGGACGCAGGAATGGCCGCACGCCAAGGCCAGCGTCAAGGAAGCGGTGCAAAAAGTGGCCGAGGAGCTGCTGGAACTGTACGCCAAACGCCAGACGGTTAGCGGTTATGCGTTTGGGCCGGATAGTTCCTGGCAGAAGGAATTGGAGGACAGTTTCCCGTACATCGAAACGCCCGACCAGGCGGCGGCGATTGCGGCCATCAAGCGCGATATGGAACGTCCGCGCCCGATGGACCGCCTGCTGTGCGGCGACGTGGGCTATGGTAAGACCGAAGTGGCCCTGCGGGCGGCCTTCAAGGCCGTCCAGGACGGCAAACAAGTCGCCGTGCTGGTGCCGACGACGGTGCTTGCGCAGCAGCATTACGAGACTTTCCAGCAGCGGCTGGCCGCCTTCCCGGTGACGGTCGAAATGCTCTCACGCTTCCGCTCGCCGCGCGAGCAGACCGAAATTCTCCGCAAACTGCTGCTCGGTCAGGTGGACATCCTGATCGGCACGCACCGCCTGATTTCACAGGATGTCGAGTTCAAAGATTTGGGCCTGGTCATTATCGACGAGGAACAGCGCTTTGGCGTGACCCACAAGGAACACCTGAAAAGACTGCGCACCGAAGTGGATGTGTTGACCCTGACGGCCACGCCCATCCCGCGCACGCTCTACATGGCCCTGACCGGGGTGCGCGACATCTCGAACTTGAACACCCCGCCCGAAGAGCGCCTGCCGATTATCACGCACGTCGGGCCGTATTCGCCCAAACTGGCGCGCCAGGCTATCCTGCGCGAACTGGAACGCGGCGGCCAGGTCTTTTTCGTCCACAATCGCGTCCAGACTATCCAGGCCATGAAAATGCACCTGGAGCAGCTCGTTCCGCAGGCGCGGATAGGCGTCGGGCACGGCCAGATGGACGAGGGTCAACTCTCGAAAGTCATGCACGACTTTACCGATGGCAAGATCGACCTCCTGCTCTCGACCACCATCATCGAAAGCGGCCTCGACATTCCGAATGCCAACACGTTGATTGTCGACCGGGCCGATATCTTTGGTCTGGCGCAACTGTATCAACTGCGCGGGCGGGTGGGACGCGGCGCGGCGCGGGCCTACGCCTACTTTTTCCGCCACCGCAAACTGATGCCGACCGCCGAGGGCCAGGAGCGGCTGGAAGTTATCGCCGAGAACACCCAGTTGGGCGCGGGCTATTCCATCGCCATGCGCGACCTGGAGATTCGCGGGGCGGGCGAACTGCTTGGTCACAAGCAGAGCGGCCAGATTGCGGCGGTTGGTTTCCATCTTTATACGCGCATGTTGGCTGCCGAAGTCAAGAAGTTGAAGACTGCGGGTTCGATGTTGAATATCCTGCCGACCGGGGCAGAGGATGCCGCTTTCAGCGTTCAACTTTCGGATTTCGAGCGGGAACTCAAAGAGCCGGTCACGGTCGATTTGCCGTTGGCGATAGGCATTCCCGCCTCCTACATCCACAACCAGGATTTGCGCCTGCGCCTGTACCGCCGCATCGCCGCCCTGCGCGAGGAGCACGAACTCGAACCGTTGGCGGCCGAATTTACCGACCGCTTCGGAAAACTCCCCGCGATGTTCGAGAACCTGTTCTACCAGATGCGCGTCAAACTGCGCGCCGACGCCGCCGGGCTGGCCTCGGTCGGCGTGGAGAACGGCCAGATTGTGCTGCGCTACCCGGCCCTGAGCGAAAACATGGCCCAGCGCATGCTCTCTGACCCCTCGTTCCTCGGGACAAGTCTGGGTTCCGGCGTGCGCGGCGGCAAAAACGCCTACTGGTGCAGCTTCCTGGAAGACGACAACTGGCAGGATCGCCTGCTGGAAGTGCTGGACCGGCTCAACAAACGGGTCATCGATGTCGTTGCGGACGGGAAATTTTTACCGGGGTAAAATTGCGTGTAGCCAATATCGTATAACTGAACTAAACCAAAAACATTCTTAACAAAACAAACAGTCAACGAACTAAATGGAGGGGCAGTTGGTTGCGCGCCCTTCTCGATTGCAGAAAACCGTCTCGACACTTGGTCGGGACGGTTTGGAATCAAACCCCACTTGACAATCTCTTACGAGTTTGCTATACTAATATAGGTATTATACCTATGGAATAACACGAAAGGAACTACTGTCATCATGACCGAACTCGACCGCATGTTGACCAACTGGGAAGGTGTGTACAAAAAAGGACTGCTTACCTTCTGGCTGTTGTTACTGTTGGATGAAAAGCCGTGTTATCCCTATGAAATGAGCGCCGAAGTCCTGCGCATCAGTCAGGGGGCGTTGAGCGCCGACGACAACAGTGTCTACCGCGCGGTCAGCCGCTTCGAGGATATGGGATTGGTCGCCAGCGAGGCGGGCGAATCCAGGCTGGGCCCGCCTCGCAAATACTACCGCCTGACGAACGTCGGCCGCGCGCTCCTGCAACGTTTCATCGAGCGCAATATCCTGATTTTTCAGCATCCCGATGTGGCGGAGCGTATCCGCCGGGTTTTGCACAATGGAGGAACTGATGAGCAATAAAGCGCCCCTTTCCATTTCCACAGAGCAACTCGAAGCCCGGCTGTCGCGCTGGGAAAAGTGGCTCTACCTCCTGCTCGGCGCGGCGGTCATCATGCTGGTTCAGGGTTTCATCACCCACAACGAAAATACCCGATTGACCGACCTGCTTTTTTCACTGGAAGCGCAGGGGCTGGATGCCTGGCAATTCATGTCGCAGTATTCCTACCAGTGGCTGCCGATGTACGTCTCGCCGTGGCAGCTCGTTCTCTGGCTGGTTGTCGAAGTGGCCGCGCTCGTCCCGGCTGCCATTCTTGGGCTGCACTCGCATTGGCGCAAGGTGGCGCTCGCCAAACGCCTCGACCTGGTTGGCGGCTTTCTTCTCGTCGGCTGGCTCAACCTGTTGGCCCTGGGCGCAGCCAACCCGCTCAACGTAAGCGATGCCTATAATGTGCTGGTCATCCTGTATTTGCTGGCGCTGGGCGGCGGCTACTGGGGCTTGAAACGGCGGCAGGAACGCGCGGAGGAGGCATTTCCGTAAGAAATACAGGACAGGGATGAGCCTGTCCGTTTTTTTACAGTGGAGTTTTCAATGCGGAGGAGTTTAATCGACTTTCTCCTGGCATGGTTTTACGACAAAACGGCGCTCCAGGTTGTGATATTATGATGAAATCAAATCATTATGGCCGCGCTATTTGGGTAGAATGTTCTATGTCCGATGAAAGGTACTTCTCGATGCTCTTCGAATATGCTCCCATCTCGCTGTGGGAACAGGATTTCAGCGCCATCAAGGATTTCTTCGACGATCTGCGGCGGCAAGGCGTGACTGACCTGGATGCCTACCTGGAGGAACACCCCGCTGACATCGAGGCCTGCATGAGCCGCATCCGGGTTGCGCGCGCCAATCGTCAGACTCTGCGCCTGTATGGGGTGCAGGACGAAACAGAACTGGTCGAAAACCTGGACCAGTTTTTTCGCGACGAAATGCGACTGCACTTCCGCGCTGAATTGCGTGCGCTATGGGACGGAGACCTGACCTGGTCGGGGGAAGGGGTCAACTATTCTTTGGATGGCCAACCCATTGATATCCTGCTCTCCTGGCGCATCCTGCCTGGCTCTGAGCAAAACTGGCGGCAGGTCTTGGTTGCCATCGAAGATATCACCCGGCGCAAACAAGCCGAACGTGCCCTGTTCGCCAGCGAAAACCACCTGCGCGGCCTGTTCGAGAATTCGCCCATCTCGCTCTGGCAGGAAGATTACAGCCAAATCAAAGTATTCTTCAACCGCTTGCGGGCCGAGGGCGTGGAAGATTTCGAAGAATACCTGGAACAGCACCCGGAGGCAGTGAAGCAGTGCATGGGCATGATTCGTGTTATTTCGGTCAACCGCAAGACCCTCGAAATCTTCAAGGCTGATTCCGCGTCCCACCTGCTCCAGAATCTCGACAATATTTTCCGCGATGAAATGAGTGAGCATTTCCGACTGGAACTCCTGCACCTGTGGCGGGGCGAATTGGCCTACGAAACGGAAGGAATCAACTATGCCCTGGATGGCGAGCCGGTTTACGTTCACCTGCGCTTGTCCGTTTCTCCCGGCTGCGAAGAGACCTTCGAGCGCGTGCTGGTGGCGCTGGAAGACATCACTGCCCGTCACAAGGCGGAAGAATACCTGCGTTACCTCGGTACGCACGATGTGATGACCGGGCTTTATAATCGCATGTACTTCCAGGAGGAACTCAAACGGCTGGGCGGCGGCCGCCAGTACCCGGTCAGCATCCTGCTTGCCGACCTGGATTGGTTGAAAAAGGTCAACGATACTCTGGGTCATGAGGCCGGCGATAAACTCATCCGTCGGGCAGCGGAGGTGCTGAAGGCCGGATTTCGCCAGGAGGATGTAGTGGCGCGTATTGGCGGGGACGAATTTGCTGTCATCATGCCCAAAGTTGAAAATATCGCTCGGCACAGCCACCGCCGAACAGGGCAACCTGGAACAGGTTGTGCGCCTGGCCGATAACGCCATGTATGCCGATAAGCGTAAGCGCAAGAACGATGCCAGATAAAACCTCCCCCAAATTCACAAGGAATTTGGGGGAGTTGGTTTGCGGCTATTTGATCGCAGGCACCATGGCTGCGGGCACCATGGCTGCGGCGGAGTATTCCAACTCGCGCTCGAACTTGAACTGCTGGGTGTACAGGCGGTAGTAATGCCCGCGCTGGCGCAGGAGTTCGGCGTGGGTTCCCATCTCGGCGATGCGGCCTTCTTCTATGACGATGATGCGGTCGGCGCGCTTGATGGTGCTGAGGCGGTGGGCGATGACGAAGGACGTGCGGCCCGCCATCAGTCGCTCCATGCCCTTCTGGATGAGGGCCTCCGTCAGCGTATCCACGCTGGAGGTGGCTTCGTCCATGATGAAGAGTTCCGGCTTCGCCAGCACGGCGCGCGCCAGGCTGATGAGCTGTTTCTGGCCGACCGAGAGCAGGTTGCCGCCCTCGCCGACGTTCTGCTCGTAGCCTTTTTCGAGCGTGGTGATGAAGTCGTGCGCCCCGGCAATTTTCGCTGCTTCTTCCACTTCGGCATCGGAAGCGCCCAGGCGTCCGTAGCGGATGTTCTCGCGCACGGTTCCGCTAAAGAGGTGCGGGGTTTGCAGCACGATGCCGATTTTGTTGTGGATGCTGCGCAGGGTGTACTCGGTATAATCGCGCCCGTTGATGCGGATTTCGCCTTCGCGCGGCTCGTAGAAGCGGCACAGCAGGTTGACGATGGTCGATTTGCCGCCGCCGGTCGGGCCGACGATGGCGATGGTCTCGCCGGCTTTCACCTTGAGGGTGAAATCGGTCAGGACGGGCTTGCGGTCTTCGTAGTAGAAACTGACATGGTCGAAGACGATGTCACCGAGCAGGGTTTCGGCATCCGCCGCGCCGGGTTTGTTGTGGACTTCCGGCTCGCTGTCGAGCAGTTTGAAAATGCGCTCGGCGGAGGCGATGGAGTGCTGCATTTCGGCATAGACGCGCGCCAGGTCTTGAATCGGCCACATGATGAAGGTCAGGTACGAGACGAAGGCGTGGATGCCGCCGATGGTCAGCAGCCCGGAGGTGGCCTGGAAGCCGCCGTACCAAACGATGACGCCCAGCGCGATGGCTGAAATCACCTGCACGGTCGGCAGGAAGAGCGCCGAAAGCCAGGCCGCCCGGTACGAGGCGCGGTACATGTTATCGGTCAATCCCTGGAACTCTTTCAGGTTTTCGTCCTCGCGGCCCAGCGCCTTGACCACGCGCACGCCCTGGATGTTCTCGTTGTATGCGCCGGTGATTTTGCTGTTGGCGCGCCGCGAAGCGCGGAATTCGACCAGGATTTTCTTACGGAACTGCACGGCGATGAAGAGCAGGATTGGCACGATGGCAAATACGACCAGCGCCAGCCGCCAGTTGATGATGAGCATGAAGAATGTGGCGGTGGTGATGTTCATGAAGGCCCAGGTCACATCGACCAGGCCCCAGGTCATCAGGTCGGCCACGCGCCCCGAGTCGGAGGTCACGCGCGCCATCAGGCGTCCGACCGCGTTTTGGGCGTAGTATGAGAGCGACATGTCTTGCAGGTGCGCGAACATCATCTTGCGCAGGTCATACTGGATGCGCTCGCCCAACACTCCGGCCAGGTAGATGAATGCAAACACCAGCCCGGCCTGGACAATTTGCAGGACGCCGTAGTAGATTGCCAGCCGGTAGAGCGTGGCGCGGTCGCCGAGCATCATCCCGTCGTCAATCATGTGTTTATTGATATAAGTAAAGAGCGAGTCCAGGCCGGAGGTCAGGCCGATGGTGATAACAAAACCCACCACCCACATCCAATGCGGTTTGAGCAGGCCGAGGATACGCCGGAAGGTTGGCCCGGTCAGGGGACTGGTATGCTCTTCTTCTTCGAGTTCGATAAGGTCGTCAGACATGGATTATTCTCCATAAAAAAGATGAAGGATGAAAGATGAAGGATGAATGTTCACGCATCACCTTTCTTCTTGCCGGGTTTGTTATTCATTCGCGCTTTGATTTTTGTAACAATGGAGACGAAAATTGCGATTAATTCGTTCGTCTCTTGAATAAGCGGAGCCATCTTGTCCGCTGGGGCAATCTCAGCCCGCACCAGCAGGTTGAGCCAGTAATCGGTTTCATCCAGTTCTTGCAGAACGCCTTCGAACTTGCTGATAACGTCTGCGTCGGATTTGGCGCGATGGCCTTCGCGATACTGCGCGCCGACCGATGTTCCAGACCGGAGAACCTGCTTTCCGATGACCTGTGCTTCAGTTGTTTTTGGCAGGCGCGTATACATGCGGATAATTCGCAGGGCAAAATCACCGGTACGGTCTTTCAAATCTTGTGGTTCCTGCTTTTCCATTCGCGCTCCTTTTTCATTTTTCCGCTTTCATCTTTCATCTTTCTCAGAGCGAAGCGATTTCACTTGCCAGTTCATCATCCACGCGCGTCTGGATGTCATAAATCTTGCGATACATGCCATCCTGCGCGACGAGTTCGGCGTGCGTTCCCATCTGGGTGATTTCGCCTTTGTCCAATACGACGATGAGGTCGGCGTTCATGACAGACTGGATGCGGTGGGCGATGATGAAGGTGGTGCGGTTCTCCATCAGGTTGTTCAGGGCCTGGCGGATTTCCGCTTCGGTTTCGGTATCCACACTGGAGGTCGAGTCATCCAGGATGAGGATGCGCGGGTTCTTGAGGATGGTGCGGGCAATCGTCACGCGCTGTTTCTGCCCGCCGGAGAGGGTGACGCCCTTCTCGCCGACGATGGTTTTATAGCCATCCGGGAAGGAGACGATGGCCTCGTGGATGGCGGCGGCGCGGGCAGCGGCTTCTATTTCCTCGCCGCTCACCTGGCGGTCCACTCCCAGGGCAATGTTCTCGCGGATGGAGCGGCTGAACAGGAAGGGTTCCTGCTCGACGATGCCGATTTGCTGGCGCAGGTACTCGCGCGGGTAGTCGCGGATGTCGATGCCGTCCACCAGGATGCTTCCGCCGGTGTATTCGTGGAAGCGCGGCAGCAGGTTGACCAGCGAGGTCTTGCCGGAGCCGGTCGAGCCTATCAGCGCCACCGATTGCCCCGGTTTGACGGTGAACGAGACATTTTTCAAGACATCGGTTTCACCATCCGAATATTGGAAGGAGACGTTGTCGAAGGTTACTTCGCCCTTGACCGGGTTGGTTGGTTGAACCTTGCCGCCAAACAAGTCTTCGCGTTCCTGCTTCATAATCTCCAGAAGGCGGCCATACGAGACCATGCCGGTCGAGGTTTGCACAATCAGGCGGCCCAGATTGCGAATCGGCCAGATGAGCCAGACCACCAGCCCGACATAAGCCAGGTAGGTACCGACTGTGATTTCGCCGTCGATGACCATCAGCCCGGCGAAGACGAATCCGCCCAGCATTTGCAGACCGAGAACAATGTCCGAAAGCGGCCAGAAGAGCGAGTGCATGAGGAGCAGGATTTTCCCTTTCAGGAATTTGCCCCAGTTCTCTTTCTCGAACTTGCCTTTTTCATAGTCCTGGCGGGCAAAGGCCTTGACCACGCGCACGCCGGTCAGGTTTTCTTGCAGAGCGGTCGAGAGCGCGGCTTCCTGTTCCTGGTATTTTTCGTATGCTTTGGTCACTTTCTTGAAGAACCATAGCGAGACCAGCAGGATGGGCGGGATGGAGATGACCGAGACCAGGCCCAATTTGACGCTCAGGCTCAGGATGGCAGCCCAGTTGATGAAAAACAGCAGCAGGATGCGTCCCACGCCGATGGCCTGTTCGCTGAAGAAGCGGCGCAGGGCGTCTACGTCGGAGGTGACGCGCTCAATCAGGTCGCCGGTGGGCGTGGTGCTGTGATAGGTGAAACTCAGCCGCTGGATGTGGTCGAACAGGAAGTTGCGCAGCCGGCGAGTGATACCTTCGGCGGTGTAGGCCGCCAACCGGCCCGACAGGAAGGCGAACCCGCCTTCGACCGCCGCGAACCCGACGAAGGCCAGGCCGATGAGCAGGAAGGTCTGCCCCAGGTCTGCCACAATCGGTTGGGATGCGCCGCTGACCAGGTCGGCGAAATAGCGCAGTACGAACAGCGTGGCGGTCTTCGAGAGCGCGGAAATTGCCAGCGTCAACACAGCGCCGCCGTAAGACAGGTGGTAGCCGGTCATGACCCGCCAGAGACCTTTCAGGCGGTTGGCCGCAATTGCGTTGCGGAAGTCAAAGTAGGTGGATGGTTGGGAGGGTGCCAGGGTTGCCATTCTTTTTCCTTTCCCGTTTCAAACAAGAGGAAACCAGGGAAACTTAATAATAGAACATTTGTTTCTCTAAGTCAATAACCAGTTTCTTTCTCGGTTGTGACAATAAAAAAGTCACGGCGCTTGTGCGCCGTGACTTGTGTGACCAAAAGACACAGGAGGTTGACGGTTATTTGTCAACAGGCGCACTTCGATAAGGAATCGTCCCATCAGGGCGGGCGACGAGAGATTTGGTGCCAAAAACGCGATTCGACATGAAGTGCGGTCTCCTTTCGTTAGAATTAGATTAACGACACGTAGTTTATCACCCCCTTGCAGTACCTGTCAAGGAATTTTTTAGATATTTGTCTAACCTGGCTTGAAATCATCTGTCAATCGAACATCGCCCGGTATGGCGCGAATAGTTCCAAGATGAATACCAGGGCTATTGCAATAATCCATAACGATGGGACGACCCAGCGGGTCGTGCGGTGGAGCCGTTGAGCTTGTTCATGCTTCCCCTGGTTGATCAAGACCATCAACAAGACCGAAATCAGCAGCGATAGGAAGGTCGTGATATAGCAGGCTACCATAAACTTGTCTGTAAAGGTCATGTAGCCGATGGTGGGCAGGTTGGCGGTAATCGAAAGGTTATACAAGATGATACCAAGCATGGTGGAGGAGGTCAGCGCCAGGCGCTCGGTTGATTCGTCGTGCCGCATCAAGAAGGCCAGCAGTCCAATCAACACAATGACAATCGCAGCAAAGAGTGTTTTCATGAAGGCCCCGCCCCATTCGCGCTCCAGGAGCAGGCTAACGTTCAGCCGGGAATAGGTCTCCGCGTCGAACGAATAGAGGACATCCTCTGTTTTCCAGGCGTTGGGGTCGAGAGTGTAATTCCAGCCCTTCGGATCGAACAAATACTCATCCGCCGTGATTGAAGATAATCGGTACGCGATGCTCGAACTGCCCAGTTCTTTGTCTTCGATGTACAGGTCAACCAGCAGGTAATCGAACGGGTAAAAGGTGTAATCGATATACCCCAACAGTTTAGCCTTGACGCGATAGTGGTATTCCTGGAAAGGAATTGGCGCGCTCTGCAACTCCGGTTCGATTTTGTCCATCGTGTTCATGATGTCCCACTTGGGTTCGCTGGCGCAGGGCGGTTCGGCACAGTATAAGGAGATGTAGAAGTCGAGGTCATACGAACCGGCGCTGATGTCGATGCTGCTGATATTGAGCAGGATGATGGCGACATCGTAAACGCTTTGAGCGCCGAGGCCGGACCCGGACGCAGCCTGTCGATGGGCAGCCGATTGGGTATCGCGGCTTTCCGGGCGCAAAGGAGAGAAGGCCAACATGAGCAGCACAGGCAGGACGAGCATTAACCCACGTCCCGAGGCATGAGGGAAGGGTTGTTTTCGAATCAGGGTTTTCATGAGTTGTCTCCAGGTTTGGTAACGGCCTAAATATTTTAGCCTTTCCGTAGTTGAATGGCAACTGTTTGGGAAAATTGCTTATAATCGCCCTATGAAGATTTATGCGTTGACCCCTGAACCTCAGGAATTGACTCTGGATGACATGTCCTCACTGGATGCGGTTTCACGGCAACTGCCGCAAGGACTGTATTCGACGTTTCGGACTTATGCCGGACGGACGAAAGTCATCGGCCTGGAAATGCACCTGGGCAGGCTCTACGACCCTTTATCTGCGCTCGCCGTTAAAACAACAGTTTCCCCGCCTGAACTGCGCGCCGCGCTGCGGGAAACGCTGCAATCTTTCGGGGCGGAGGAGGCCCGGGCGCGGATTACCCTATCTACAACGGAACACGCCGGGGAGGTGTTTCTCGCCCTCGAGCCGCTGAAAGCGCCCGACGAGACGGTCTACCAGCGAGGCGCGCGGGTGGTCCTGTCTCCGGTTGAACGGAAAACGCCGCGGCTGAAGACCAGCTCCTTTATCGGCGACAGCGGCGAGGCGCGGAAATCCATCTTAAAAAGCGGGATTTACGAAGCCTTGATGGTACGGCATGGCCGGATTTTAGAGGGTTTGACGAGTAATTTTTACGCTGTGAAGAACGGCGTAATTGTCACCGCCCGCGAGGGGATTTTGCTGGGGGTAACGCGCCGCTATGTGCTGCGCCTGGCGCGCTCGAACGGGATTGGCCTGGAATACCGCCCGCCGCGCGTGGAGGAATTGCCCGGCCTGGACGAGGCGTTCATTACGTCCAGCGGGCGCGGGGTGGTCCCGGTGACGGAAATCGACGGCCAGCCGGTAGGGGCAGGCCAGGTAGGCGAGATTGCCCGGCTGCTGCGGCGCGCTTATGATGAGTATGTGATTCGCAAGGCGGAGAAGATTTGAGTTTAGGCTGCCAGGCCATGCGGGTTGGCTATGTAAATTTATGCTGGCATTTCCAGCCATTGCAGGTTTTGTTGAATCGTCTCAGCTTTCCGATACATGATTGCCGGCTGCAATTGCCTGGGCGGCATAATTTGACCATTCTCCCGGCGCATTGCAGCGAACCAAGCACGGTGATTTCCATGCGCGGCAGCACGATGCCTGCCTCAGGAGGAGTGACCTTGCTGAACTTTTCGCCAAGTTCTGCAAACAGCTTGTCGATGAATTCATCGGTCAGCGGGTCGTCTTTATTTATTTCGGATTCTTCGTCTTCCGGCAAATAGACTTCGGCTTCCTGGCCGACTTCGTACCCGAAGCACATTGCGAACTGGTCAGATTCCGACTCGGCGCGTTCATCCGGGATGGTGGCATATCCGGCATACAAACCGATTGCATACCCTTCATAGTCGATTTGTTCGAGCGCCGCGTGGATTTCGCTTTCGGCTCCTTTTGTGATGTCATAATGGTCCCAAGGTGGAACCGGCGAATCCGAATAACGAGGCTGCCTTTGCGTGTCCATATTTTCTCCTTTGGCTGTACCCCGCCAGCGCGGGGAATGTGAATTTGGCATCATGGATGCCTATCGAAGCAGTTCAATGAGTTTTTGCACCTCCCCGCTCAAAGAGGCGTTGTCCCTGGCAAGGGTTTCCAAGTCACCGATAAAATCGCCTCGCTGTTCGTCGTCGGCATAGAGGAGAGCAGTCTCATAGGTTTGATAAGACTCACCGAATTGGCCATCGAGCAGGTAGAGCTGTCCCATCAGATGGTAAAGACTGGCATCGGTGGGAGTCATGCCAAGCGCGGCTTTGATATCGGAAATCGCACCGTTGAGAGCGCCTGAACCTGCCAGGGCAAGCGCCCGGTTGTAATAGGCATCCATCTTGAGTGGGAGGTTTCCGTCGATGATGACCGAAAAATCTTGAATCGCCTTTTTGTACTCTCCCCGGCTGTAGTATAAAAATCCACGATTGAGCAGGGCGATTTCAAATGATTGAGAGTACTGTATCGCTGTTGTATAGGCCTGGAGCGCGCGCATTTCATCGGGAGATTCAGAAATTTCGGGGTCGAACATCTG
>DAOUAZ010000083.1:0-1613 GCA_034432975.1 Anaerolineales bacterium
ATCCCGCTCGGGAGATTGCTCCACTTGCCTTTTCGACGTTGCGGGCCGTCCGCCCGCCACCACCACCGGATCACGAAAGGCACAGTATGAGTCCCCGCCACAAAGGCAAAAAGAAAATCCCCGCCCTCTCCAAAACCAGCCCCAGCCTGCCCGTGCTACAGCCGCACGCCGCCGGCATTGACATCGGCGCCCGCGAAATCTACGTCGCCGTGCCGCCGGACCGCGATCCCCGTCCGGTGCGCGCCTTTGCCACCTTCACCGACGACCTGCACGCGCTGCGCGACTGGCTCAAGCGCTGTGGCGTCACGTCCGTCGCCATGGAATCCACCGGCGTCTATTGGATCCCGCTCTTCCAAATCCTCGAGGCCGCCGGGATCGAGGTCTGCCTCGTCAATGCGCGCCACTGCAAAAACCTGCCCGGGCGCAAGACCGACGTGCAGGACTGCCAGTGGCTGCAATACCTCCACTCGGTGGGCCTCTTGCGCGGCAGCTTCCGCCCGCCCGAGGCCGTCTGCGCCGTGCGCTCGCTCCTGCGGCATCGCGACGGCCTGGTCCGGGCCGCCGCCACCTGCGTCCACCGCCTGCACAAGGCGCTCACGCAAATGAACGTTCAACTCCAGCACGTCATCGCCGACATCACCGGCGTCACCGGCCTGGCCATCCTCGAAGCCATCCTCCAAGGCGAACGCAATCCCGTGACGCTCGCCAAACTGAGGGACGGGCGCATTCGGGCCACCACCGATGTCATCGCCAAAAGCCTGCGCGGCGACTGGCGGAGCGAACACCTCTTCACCCTGCGCCAATGTCTGGAGAGTTGGAAACATTACCAGGGGCAGATCACCGCCACGGACGAGGAAATGGCGCGCCTGCTGCAAGGCTTCACCGCCAAGGTGGACGTGGCGGCCCACCCGCTGCCCCCGCGCACCAGCACGCACAAGAGTCCGCAGAAAAACGAGCCGCGCTTTGAAGCCCGCGCCGAACTCTACCGCACCTGCGGGGTGGACCTGACCCAGGTGCCCGGTCTCCAGAGCGGCACCGCCCTCGTGCTGCTGGCCGAACTGGGGCCGGACTTCGCGGAACGCTTTCCCACGGCCAAACACTTTGGTTCGTGGCTGGGGTTGAGTCCGGACAACCGGATCACGGGCGGGAAGATCATGAGTTCGCACACCCGCGACGTGAAGAGCCGGGCGGCGACGGCGCTGCGGCTGGCCGCGCAAGGGCTGAACCAGGCGCAGAACTATTTGGGGGATCTCTACCGGCGCTGGAAGGCACGCTTGGGCACGCCCAAAGCCATTACGGCCATGGCGCATAAGTTGGCGCGCATCCTCTGGCACCTGTTCAAGTATCGGCAGGCGTTTGACCCGGCGGTGTTCCAGAAAGAAGAGGAAAAAATGAAACGCAAGAAGCTCGCCCGCCTGCAAAACACCGCCGCCGCCCTCGGCCTAAAACTCGTCCCCGCCCAATGACTTACACCGTCAGCTTATCGGGAGACCGTTCCCGCTTCACTTCCTTCTCTTCAAGATAAATGTGGACTCGTTGCTGCCGCCCTCGTTTCGAGCGAACGCAACGACTTCCCATCCTTCCGCAGCCAACTGATTCAACTTCGACTCAGT
>DAOUAZ010000084.1:0-2991 GCA_034432975.1 Anaerolineales bacterium
CCACAGCGCAAACCCAGCCCTGGCTTCGAAAACGCTTTCCATGCCAAGCAGGAGTGCCATCAATGCCCTGCAACAAGCCGGGCGGCTGCCGCTTTCAGGCGAAATCAGCGCCAGCCTGGATGAACTGGACCGCGTCCTGACTAGAGCGAATGAGAAAACCGTCTTTACCGGTTCCATCCTGCCTGCAGAAACCGGGCAAGATTACATAACATTCGCGCCGATAACTTACAAACCATGGAAAATCCTGGTCGCGCAACGCACAACGGTCTTCCTCGCGCCGGCAACGAATCAGGTTATCTCCATCGCCACAATCATCCTCGTCTTGTTTGCGATAATTTACTTTGTCGCAAACTTAACCGCCGCGCTGTTGGTCACGCCCACAAAACGGCTGACTTCCGCCGCGCAGGAACTCGGCGGCGGGAAACTGGATACCCCCATTCACCTGCCGCGCAAAGACGAACTTGGCACGTTGGCCGGCGTTCTCGATAATACGCGGCGGCAAGTCTACGAACTGCTCCAAACACTGGAACAGCGGGTAGAGGAACGCACAATCGAGCTCACACGCGCGAACGAAAAAAATGAGCGCCGCGCCAGGCAGCTGGAAACAATCGCCCAGGCAGCCCGCGCCGTCACCAGCCTGCGCAATTTGGACCATCTCCTGCCCGAAATCACGCAGCAAATCAGCGACTCGTTCGGATATTACCACGCAGGCATTTTTCTGCTCGATGAAAATCGAGAGTATGCGGTTTTGCGAGCCGCCAACAGCCAGGGCGGGCAGGCGATGCTGGCGCGAGGCCACCGCCTCAGGGTGGGACGCCAGGGCATCGTCGGAAATGTAACCAACACAGGCCATTACCGTATTGCGCTTGACGTAGGCGACGATGCAGTCTTCTTCAACAATCCCGACCTGCCCCAAACCCGCTCCGAGGCGGCCATCCCGCTTCTCATCGGGGAAAATATCATTGGCGCGCTGGATGTGCAAAGCACCGAATCCAACGCATTCAGCGAAGACGACATCAAGGCTTTGAGCCTGTTAAGCGACCAAATCAGCGTAGCCATTGAAAACGCCCGCCTGTTCGACGAAACAAGGCAAGCCCTGGCGCAAATCCAGGAAATTTATACCGAATCCAGCCAACTTGGCTGGCAATCGATGGTGAAAGAAACCAGCGCCAGCGGCTATCGGTATGCTAGAGGCAGCGTCGAACCATTACGCAAAACCGATGATGCAGCAGGCCCCCTGGCTGACGAAACCCTTGAAGTTCCAATCATGTTACGCGGGGAAAAACTTGGTAACTTGAAAATCCGCCGCCCCGGTCGGCAGGCTGCCTGGAATGAGACCGAATCCAGGATGTACCAGGCTATCGCAGAGCGTATGTCATTTGCGTTGGAAAACGCCCGACTGTTTTCCGATGCGCGCCGGCGCGCAAATCTCGAGCGGGTCGCCGCCGAAGCCGCAACAAAAATCAGTTCTTCCGCGCGCATCGAAACCATTTTACGCACGGCTGCCGAAGAAATCAGTCACTTAACGGGTGGCTCCGAAGTTTTAATCCAAGTCCAGCCTGGCGCTATCGAAAAAATGGATAGCAAGTCAAGTAATGCAGAGTAGATTATGAAACCCTTTCCTGGTATTACTTCCGTAAGGATTATCGCCGCTTTGTGGATATTCACCCTGCTGGCTTCGTGCAGCCTGTTCCCTGAGCAGGATAACGAAGAAAACGAACCGCTTGTGGTAGAGTTTACCGCTTGGTGGGGTGACTACACACTTATCGTCGCCCAGGAAAAGGGATTGTTCGAGAAACACGGGGTTACGGTTCAGCCGGTGTACTACGAGACATTCTCTCTTGCCCTGCCTGACCTGGCCTCCGGGCAAATTGATGGCGGATTGTTTGCCATTGGCGACGCAATCAACGTCGCAAGGCACGCAGATTTGCGCGTTGTAGCGGTCTATGATAATGGAAGTTTCAACACTGTCGTTTCCGTCCCAGAAATCAGCCAGGTCAGGGACTTGGCTGGCAAGCGCGTCGGGGTTCAGGTTGGAACAAGTTATGAGCTGCTAATTAGTGAAATGCTCGCTTCAGCCGGTCTCAAAATGTCGGATGTCATCCTGGTAAATATCGACCCGGAGGAAGTTCCTTCCAGCCTCGGAAAAACAATAGACGCGGGTTTCATTTACGAGCCTTACGCATCCGATGCTGTCGCCAGGGGAAACAACCTGCTCTTGAGAAGCACGGAGTTTATCGGGTTATACCCTGATGTAATCGTTTTCCGCAATTCTGTAGTGAGGGAACGCGGCGAAGACATTCGCGCCTTCCTGAAAGCCTGGTTCGAGGCGGTCGAATATCGCAGGCAATACCCCATTGAGTCACGTCAAATCATCGCCGACTATTTCAATACGTCCATCAATGAAATAACGCCCGACGATGCGCTGGAAATATTAAACCTGGAAGATAACTACGAAATATTCAAGCCCGAAGCAAGCACAAAGCGTTCGATTTACCATACAGCCCGTCTCAACGCGGACTTCCTGGTCCGCATGGGCGTGCTTTCCAGCCAACCAGACCTTGAAATCATCATCACCCCGGCCTACCTGCCATAAGCCAGACCCTGTAAAAGTGAGTATTTTTTATGACGACAGGCGAACCACAAAAACACCTGACCGAACACGAGCAAGCCGCCCGGCGAGAGAAAAATACCTTCCGCATTGGGCTATGGACCGGTGTCTTGTTTACCGTGATTTCGATTGTTTCGACAATATCGACCATCCAAACCGGCCTATATGCTTTCGGCGGGATTGCGATGACAACAGTCATCGCTGTTGTCAGTTTTTTTGCCGCCTACCTTGCCCGGCGCGGCAACGCCCGGGTTGCGAGCGCCGTCCTGGTTTCAAGCATCCTGCTCCTGTCGCTGTCCTTGCCTTTATTAGCAAAAGGCCAGGGCATTCCCCTGGCAGTCCTTACAATCATCGTCATTTCCAGCATTTCTATATACACC
>DAOUAZ010000085.1:0-14307 GCA_034432975.1 Anaerolineales bacterium
CCGTCACCGAACTCATCCGCCGCCGGTTTTCCTGCCGCCAATTTGCCGCCCAACCCATCGCGGCAGACAAACTGCGGGAGTTGCAAACCGCCATCGACGCGCTCCCGCCGGGGCCGTTTGGCAGCCGTCCGCGCTTTGGGCTGACCGCCGCCACCCAAAGCGACAACGCCGCCCTGCGCGGACTCGGCACCTACGGCTTCATTCGCGGCGCGACCGGCTTCCTCATCGGCGCGAGCGAAAGCGGCGAAAACCACCTCGAGGATTTCGGCTACCTGATGGAATGGCTCATCCTGCGCGCCACCGGCCTCAACCTGGGAACCTGCTGGCTGGGCGGCACCTTCACCAAAAGCAGTTTCGCCCGCAAAATCGACCTGCAAACCTACGAAACCATTCCCGCCGCTACGGCGATGGGCGAATTTACCAGCCCGGAGCAAGCCCGCCGGGGCCTGGTCAGCAACCTGGCGGGCGCGGCGCGCCGCCTGCCCTGGCAAGCCCTGTTTTTCGACGGCGATTTCAGCCGCCCGCTCGACCCCTCCAACGCCGGACAATACGCCACCCCGCTCGAAATGGTGCGCATTGCCCCCTCCGCCTCCAACAAACAGCCCTGGCGCGTGCTGCGCGGCGGCAAAAACTGGCATTTCTACCTCCAGCGCACCCCCGGCTACCGCGCCGACCCGCTCAAAATCCTGCTCGGCCTGTGCGACCTGCAACGCCTCGACATGGGCATCGCCCTGTGCCACTTTGAACTGACCGCCCGCGAGAACGGCCTCGCCGGGCGCTGGCGCATCGACCCCGCGCGCGAATCGCCCCCCGGCGCGCAAACCCGCTATACCGCTACGTGGGTGATAGAATAAAGGCATGAGACGCATCGCGTGGCTTGCGCTGGCTTTCCTGCTCATTTCCTGCCAGCCACAGACCCAAGACCCAACCTCTGTATTTTTGTTGGACGGAGAGACGCTTTACACGCTTCAGGCGGGTTCCGATACCCCGGCCTCGCTCGCCGCCCGCGCAGCGCTTACGCTTTCCCCCGCTGACCGCTTTCTCCTGAATGGGCAGGTGGTTCCGGCT
Source organism: Anaerolineales bacterium (assembly GCA_034432975.1). Lineage (GTDB taxonomy): Bacteria > Chloroflexota > Anaerolineae > Anaerolineales > Villigracilaceae > UBA5195. The sequence continues at coordinate 1,069 of DAOUAZ010000085.1, forward strand.
GACATCACCCTGCCGACGGGCGAATCGTACACCCTGCAAATCCTGCGCGCTGTGAATGTGACCCTGCGCGCGCCCGACGACGAGACCACCTTTCCAAGCGCCGCCTCAACCGTCGGCCAGGCCCTCGCCGAACGGGGATTGACCCTCGACGCGGCAGATTTCCTGGCCCCGCCGCCCGACACCGCGCTGACGGCTGATTTAACGGTCATCTACCGCCCGGCGCGGGAGTACGTCATTCGCGTGGATGGCGACTCCATAACAGTCAAATCCTCCGCCGAGACGGTAGGGCAGGTGCTCGCCTCCGCCGGGATTCCGCTGCTCGGGCTGGACACCAGCATCCCAGCCGAGTCCGAATCCGCGCCCACCGACGGGGCGATTGAAATTGTGCGGGTGCAGGAATCGCTCTCCGTCGTGCAAACTTCCATTCCTTTTTCCACCCGCTATGAATACTCGTCCGAAATCCCGCTCGGCTCCGAGAATGTCATCCAGGCCGGTGAGCCGGGATTGAGCATCAGCACGGTGCGCATCCGCTACGAGAACGGGGTGGAAGTCTCGCGCATCACCGAAGCCGAAAGTGTGGTACGCCTGCCGAAAGAGCAGGTGATGGGACGCGGTACGCAGGTTACGGTGCAAACGCTGGAGGTACCGGGCGGGCAAATCCAATACTGGCGGGCGGTGCAGATGTACGCCACTTCGTATTCGCCCTGCCGCTCCGGCACTTCGACCTGTCATTATGGCACCGCCAGCGGCCTGCCTGTGCAGCGCGGCGTGGCGGCGATGACGCGCAGCCTGTTCAACGCCCTGCGCGGAACGCAAGTGTACGTGCCAGGGTACGGCGTGGCCACCATCGGCGACGTGGGCGGCGGCTTCCCTGATGGCCGCCTGTGGATTGACCTGGCCTACAGCGACGACGATTGGCAACCCTGGAGCGGCTGGGTAACAGTCTACTTCCTGGTCCCCGCCCCGGCGTACATTCCTGCGCCGTTGCAATGAGCAAAAATGATATACTGCTCCTATGAAAATTGATTTCATCGTTTGCCCCGACGAAATCAGCGAAAAACTTGCCCGCAAACACAACGTCAGCGAACAAGAGGCGCGGGAGGTATTGCTCACTCATCCACGCATCCGTTTTGCTGAAAATGGGTACATCGAAGGGGAAGATGTTTACGCCGCTTTTGGACAGACATTCGGCAATCGCTATCTTTCGGTGTTTTTCGTTTACAAGCCCCAAAATAAAACCGTTATCATTATCAGTGCAAGAGACATGAGCCAAAAGGAACGCAAAACCTATGGACGAAAATAAAAAGAACAGTTTCATTTCCAAAGCCAATTCTCTTGAATCGATGGGCGAATTTTGGGATACCCACGACTTCACAGACTTCGATTCAGACACACCCGATGTTCACTTCGAAGTGGTATGCGCCGTGCCAGTTGAAATTGACCTGTTCGCGAAAATCGAAAAGCAGGCTCGGGAACGGGGCGTCAGCATAGAGACACTGGTCAACCTGTGGCTGCAACAAAAAGTTTCGGAAAACCTCGTATCCCCAGGCAGAAAATACTCACAACGAACCACACAGCGACAGGCGGCAGAAAAAAAGTGAGCCTAAAAACCAGTTGACAGCCGTTGTTTTGACTGTCAACTGCGCTTAACGCACCATCACAGATTTCATGTCTTCCAAAGAACGCTCCGCCTTCCTCATCCTCCTGCTTATCGCCATTGGCCTGTGGGCGCTGGTCGGATACGACTTTTACAACACCACCTGGCAAAACCCGCTCGGCCCGGCCCTGTCCCTGCCCATCCTGAAGCAGTTCGGAGGGGGCAACTCCGCGCCGGCCGCGCGCCCCACCGGGCCAACCAGCACCCTGCGCCCCGGCCAACCCACCCGCACCCCCTACACGCCCGAAGTCAGCGGCCAGCCCAAATGCGGCGGGCCGCTCGCCATGACCATCCTGGCAGTCGGCTCCGATTCGCGCGGCACGGGCTACCTGTATGGCCTGGGGGATGTCATCCGCTATGCGCGGGTCGATTTCGTCACCCCGCGCGTCACTGTGCTGGAATTCCCGCGCGACATCTGGGTCGAAATTCCCGAACTCGACCCCAAGCACGGCATCGACCACGGCAAACTCAACCAGGCCTATCTCTACGGCAATAAGGGCATGGGCTACTATCACGGCCCGGGCGAAGGCCCCGGCCTGCTGGCGCGCGCCCTGCAACATAATTTCGGCGCAACACCCCAACATTACGTTGCCGCCAACATGCAAACCTTCGTCAAACTGGTCAATTCCGTCGGCGGCATCGATGTGGTACTGCCGCGCAGCGTCGATGGCCGCAAAGCAGACCAGCCCAACCGCCTCGACCTGTACTTCAAAGCCGGGAAACATCATCTCAACGGCAGCCAGGCCCTTATGCTGGCGCGCATCCGCCAGCAAAGCACTTTCGAGCGCGCTGACAACCAGAACCTCGTCCTGTGCGCCCTGCGCGATGCCCTGCTCAAGCCCGCCAACGTCGCCAAACTGCCCAAAATCATCGACTCCTTCGACAACGCCGTGCAGACCGACCTCAGCCCGCAGCAAATCAGCCAATTAGCCTGCCTGCTTCCCTCCCTGGAACCGCGCAACATTCAATTCATCACCTTCCCGCCCGAAACGCTGGAAGCCAAACGCACCTACGACAAAGGCGTCGATAAAGATGTGTACAGCTTCGAGGCCGACTTCGTCACCCTGCGCCTGCTGGTCGCCCAGTTCGAGCGCGGGCAGTGGCCGCCGCGCGCAATCGCATCCCCGGTCACGGTCACGCCGGGCAAATCCACATCCGAAGGCGGTTTTACCTGCCCATGAACCTCCCTCCCCTCAACGCCGCTGCCCTGCTGCGCCAGCACGGCCTGCGCGCCGATAAATCCCTCGGCCAGAACTTCCTGCAAGACCCTGCCGCGCTCGAAAAAATCGTCCAGGCCGCCGAAATTTCCAGGGGTGATTCGATTCTGGAGATTGGCCCCGGTTTGGGGAGTCTGACCTGCTGCCTGGCTGCTTCCGCCAAAACGGTGACGGCCGTCGAACTGGACGCCAGCCTGGTTCCCGTTTTACGAGCCGTTCTCGCGCCCCATCCAAACACCCGTATCATCGAAGGCGACATCCTGCATTTTTCACCCGCTGAACTGTCCCTGCCCGAAGGCTATCTGGTGGCTGCCAACGTGCCTTACTACATCACCTCCGCCATCTTCCGACACCTGCTCGAAACGCATCCCCGCCCCCGACGGATTGTGCTGACCATCCAGAAGGAAGTTGCCCAGAGAATCTGCGCCGCGCCAGGCGAGATGAGCCTGCTGGCCCTCAGCGTGCAGGTCTATGGACAGCCGCGCATTGCCGCGCATATCCCCGCCGGGGCGTTTTACCCCGCGCCGAAGGTCGATTCCGCCGTCATCCGGGTCGATTTATATCCCCAGCCGCTGATTCCGCTGCCCCGGCTGGAACGCTTCTTCCAACTCGCCAGGGCCGGATTCAGCCAGAAACGCAAAACCCTGCGGAACAGTCTTTCCGCAGGGCTGAGAATTTCCACGAGCGAAGCCGCCCGCCTGCTCGAAAATGCAGGCATCGACCCCATGCGCCGCGCCGAAACGCTCTCGCTCGACGAATGGCGGCTGCTCGCCGAAAGCGAATGATGAATTAGGAATTAGGAATTAGCTTCCTGCGCCCTGCTTCCCCTTTGGCGCGCAAATCGCGGTAATTCCACTTGACCTGCCAGACTCGGAAAGCCGCTTCCATCTGGATTTTGAGCGACATCTTCGACTTGCCGAATTTCCGGTCGGCAAAATAAATGGGGACCTGCGCTACGCGATACTTGAGACACCACGCAATGTAAGCCATCTCGACCAGGAAGACATAGCCACTGGATTGAATCCGCTCCAGCGGCATCCCCCGGATGGCCTCGCGCCGCCACAGGCGGTAGCCGGTGGTCACATCCCGCAGCGGGAAGCCAAGAATGGTGCGGGCGTAGAAGTTGCCAAACGCTGAAAGACCCTTCCGCCACAGCGGCCAATCCACATCCACGCTGCCGCCCGGGACGTAGCGCGATCCAAAGGCCACATCCGCCGTTTGCAGCGCGGCGACCATCTCCACCAGTTTGGCCGGGTCATGCGAAAAATCGGCGTCCATCTGGCCGACAACGTCAGCGCCCTCGGCAATTGCGCGTTGGAAGCCTTCCAGGTAGGCAGTGCGCAGTCCCAGCTTCCCGGCGCGGTGCGTCACCAGGATACGACCGGGATGCTGCCCGGCCAATTCATCGGCAATCCGGCCTGTGCCGTCCGGACTATTGTCGTCCACGATCAGTAGTTTCAGGTTTTCCAGTGGAAGCACAAATAAAGCGGAGACCAGTTTTGGGAGGTTCTCCGCTTCGTTATACGTCGGTACAATTATCGTGACTTGCAAACTCGTTTCTCCTACTTCCTGCGCGACAACAACTCCGTCTTCATTTCATCTGTTGTCTTGAGTTTTACTTCCCCGTGAATGAGATGCCCGCTCTTGACGGCCAGCCGCTTTTTATGCGCTGATGCCTGGTCGCGGTCTTTGATGGGGTAGAAATAATCCAGCGATTGCTCCAGGCGCGTGCGTACCCGCTCTTCTATCGCCCCGGCCAGGCCTGCATCCAAAATCAGCACAAAATCGGTCGGGGAAATATGCCCCAGGAAACTGTCGGGGCTGGCGAGTTCCCGGATGGAGTTTTGAATCATCAGGCTGACAGCGCGCATGACATCATCCGACGCCACGAAGCCATAATATTCGCGGAATGCATCAAGGTTTTCCAGCGAGACTACGACCAGCGCCCAACTCTCTTGCCTCAGGGCTTCTTCGAGTTTTTCATCGACCAGGGTGCCTTCTGGCAAGCCGGTAACAGGATTCGTCAACGTATCCTGGCTGGCGCGCCGCAGGGCGTTGCGCACGCGCAGGCGCAATTCCTGTACGTCGAAGGGCTTGGTGATGTAATCATCCGCGCCCAATTCCAGGCCATGCAGGCGGTCGGCGCGGTCACGTTTTTCGGTGAGGAAAATGATGGGGATATCGCTGGTTTTGCGGTCAGCGCGCAGCCGGCGGGCCACTTCGTAGCCATCGATGTCGGGCAGGCGAATGTCCAGGATAATTAATTCGGGACGCGCAGTGCTGGCCGCCCGCACACCGTCTTCGCCCCAGTTTACGGTAAAGACTTCATACCCTTGGACGCGGAAGTATGCGTTGAGCATATCGGCCACGTCCAGGTCATCTTCGACGATGAGAATTTTTTGTTTTGCTTCAGCCACAGCGCGCCTCGCCAGGATTAATTATGTCAGGCTATCGGCTCTTTTTGGATGATGAATTCACAAACTTCATCGCCCAGGGCAATGCACCGAGATTCATTAACGCGGAATTCGTTGCCGCCAGAGACCCACTTCAGGCCTTCTTGCAGCAAACCAACCGCAATAAAGCAAACCGGTTTATCAACGCCGGAACGTCCCCAACAGACAGGACATTTGTGGATGGTGTAAACGAATTCATTTTCACGCTCTTCGACGGTGCTGTACTGGTCGCTGACCTGCGAGAAGATTTTCGCCATGGCCGGGATGCCGATACGCATCTTGGCCTGCAAAGGCAAAACTTTGAACGCCAGGTCGCCCGCGCCAGCCAGCGCGCCAAAATTACGCAGCGCATCGGCAAAGGTGGCGCGTCCGGCGCGCAGGGCCAAGCCGCGGCCGCCGCGCGGGCCATACATTTCCTCCAGGGCAATATTGATGGAGGAAAGGTCGGCAAAATCGAAGGTTTTTTCCAGGCTGTCGGCAGGGTAAGTATCAACATAGTTGTTCAACCCGGCCAGGTTAAGAATGGCATTGAGGCCGTTCTTTCCCATCACGTCTTCAAGAGCCTTGAGCGTGATAAGACCAAACTTGCTTGGGTAGTACAGGCCTGCTTTTGGGATAGGGCTCATAACGGTCTCCGCCTTAGATGAGTTTTTCGAGGTCTTCGGTAGCGCGGCGCATATCGAGGAAGATAAGACCAAGTTTGGCCTGTTCCCGGGCCAGGGCAGTCAGGACTGCTTCCTCACCCACAGACATGAGAACGACAAAGCCTTTTTCGCCTTTGATATAAACCTGTTCGAGCGAACCACGCCCAAGTTCTGTTGCAATCCGCTCACCCAGGGAAAGCATGGCCGCTGACATGGCTGAAACACGGTCTTCCTCTACGCCCTGCGGAAGGGCTGACGCAATACTCAAGCCGTCTACGCTGACGATGGCTGAGGCTTCGATATCGGGCGAAGATGCCTGCAATGCGCGCAGGCGGTCCACCATGAGTTGTGTACGTGACTTGGACAAAACAGCCCTCCTGACATAAAACTCAATCACCCATCAAGGCTAAATGGTTGATTGGATGGATTTGTAATATTTTGCTACTTTAGCACAGCGGTTTTTTTATGTCAAGTTTCATATGACGTTGTTATTATAGCATGAGACTTACAAAGCGTTTACACTTCTACGCATTAAAAAAACGGAAAGCAATCTGGTATCTTGCCCTACTTTCCATGTATAATTTGCCCATTCTTGAAGAGAAACCATGAGACAAATTTCAAAACTCTTAACCGTATTGTTTTTGATGCTCTCCCTCAGCCCGGCCTGGCCTGCTTCGGCAGAAAACCGCCTGCTGCCCGAAGACAACAGCGGCGCGGTGCTGTGCCAGCCGGGCGTTTACCTTCAGTCACCCGGTGATTGCATCCCTTTGGGACCGTCAGAAACCCTGACCCGCCTGGCGCAGATGGGAATGGAATATCCCCAACGACCCTTGCCCGCCTCCAAGCCAGGCCCGGACTTGAACGCGCTCCCCTACCGCTATTACAAGGTGGATGCCTCCACCGGCACGGGATTCTACCCCTCTTTGGAGGCAGCGATTGCCCGGCAGGGCGCCAGCCGCATTCTGCCATCTGGCCGGCTGCTGTACGTCGTCTACGCTGCCCGTATTGACACGGACCGGCAGGGAACGTATTTCCTGCTGCCTTCGGGCAACTATATGCCCGGCGACGGTTCCACCGCCCAGGTGGCAAGTTCGTTCCAGGGCCTCGAATTCCACGCCACGCCGCGTAATGCTTTTGGGTGGGTCATTAACCCTTCCGGCGCGCCGGTCTATGCCCAACCCAATCGCACCCAGCCGGTATTGCGCGCGCTGGCGCGCTTCGATGTGGCGCAGGTCTATTCAAGACAGACCATCGAGGGCGTGGAATGGGCCCTGATTGGGCCGGATGAGTGGGTCGAGGAGCACCTGCTGGGCATCGTCACCCCAAACCCCACCCCACCCGAAGGCGTAACCAATGGCCGTTGGATTGATGTCAACCTGGCCGAGCAAACCCTGGCCGTTTACGATGAGTCCCGCCTGGTGTTTGCTACCCTGGTCACGACCGGCATCGAGCCGTTCTTCACCCGACCCGGGCTGTTCCCCATCTACAAAAAGTTGGAAACCGAGAACATGCAGGGCGCGTTCGAGGCCGACCGCTCCGACTTTTATTACCTGGAAAACGTTCCATGGACGATGTATTTCGACAAGGCACGCGCCTTGCACGGCGCATACTGGGGAACACTGTTTGGTTATGCCGCTTCCCATGGCTGCGTCAACCTGTCGGTAGGAGACTCGAAATGGTTGTTCCTGTGGGCCGAGGAAGGCGACTGGGTTTGGGTGCATGACCCCAGCGGGCAAACGCCCACCGACCCGTCCTATTATGGGGATGGCGGCGCGTAAAAAAGTATAGGAAACCTCCCGAAGGTTCAAACCCTTCGGGAGGTTTTATTATTTCAACACTTCGGCAAAAGCCGTTTTAAATTCTTGCTCGCTGACAAACCCACCCCAGCGCTTTACGATGTTGCCCTCGCCATCCAGCAGCAAGAAGTAAGGCTGGTATTGGAATCCGTATTCGCGCTGCAAATCCCTGGTGGCAGGGTCGCTGGCGTCGAGATAGAAGAAATCAACCTGCCCGGCATACTTTGCTTCCAGCCCATGCACCATGGGCGCCATGGAACGGCAGGTACTTCAGGTAAAACGAAAAAATTCGAGCAGGACGGGCGTCCCGGCCCCAACCTGGACGCTGGCCGGGTCGCTGGCGGCCAGGTTATCGCCGCGCGAGGTGGCCTGGGGAGCAGGCTGGAGGGGCTGGGCCGCCTCGGTTGCGGTTGGCGTAGCGGAGGGGACGACCTGTTCAACGGCGGCAGGAGGCAGGGAGGGAGTCGCATCTGCCGGGGCAGCGCAAGCGGCCAGGAACAGGGTCAGGGCAAAGGCAAAGGTTCTCTTCATCTTCCATCTCCTTCCAAAACAATTTAGACTAATTTTATCTATTTATTGTTAGAAAGAGATGAATTTCGAGAAGCACCGTCCCGAAGGTTTGAATGGCTCAATCAGGTTTTTCAAGCAAACCTCACCTGCACTTGTTGCGCAGGCGCAAGTGTCGGGACGTTTCCCCATCAGGGAGTTTTTTCTTGCAAAAAGGTGTGTATTTCCTCGAACGCCTGCGCGCTTTCGGGAGTCAGCCCGCCCAGGGCATGCCAGACGTGCCACAAGCCGTCCCAAATGCGGAGGGTCACGTCTACCCCGTCGGCGCGGGCTTTATCGGCCAGCCTGCGCGCGTCATCCAGCAAAATCTCGTCGCTGCCAACCTGAATCAAGAGCGGCGGGAAGCCGTGAAAATCGGCATAGTTCGGCGAAAGCAGCGGGTGCGTGAGCGGGGTCGAATTGGCATACCAGGCCGCCCATTGTTTCAGCACGTCCGTTTTAAGCACCGGTTCGACAGCCGCTTTGGTAATGTGACTCTGTCCCGAATTGGTCAAATCGGTCCAGGGCGACAGGCAGACAACCGCCGCCGGGAGCGGCTCGCCAGCATCGCGCAGGGCCAGGGTAACGGCAAGCGCCAGTCCGCCGCCGGCCGAGTCACCGGTGATGACGATGTTTTGCGGGGAATAGCCTTCGCGCAGCAACCAGCGATAGGCAGCCAGCGCATCTTCCAGCGCCGCCGGGAAGGGATGTTCGGGGGCGAGGCGGTATTCGGGGAGCAGGATATTGCGCTTCAGAACCTGCGTCATAGGCAGGCAGAGAATCAGGTGGGTGTTGCTGGAGCCGGAAACGTATCCGCCGCCGTGCAGGTAGAGGATGATTTTGTCATCGAGCGTGCCTTCCGGGCCCAGCCAGGCGGCAGGCAGGCCCTCGATTTGAACTCGCTCCACCCGAACCCCGCGCGTGACATAGCGGCTAAACGCGGCAATGTTGGCCTCGCGCAGACGGCTCTCGGCGATTTCGGCCACCTGTTTGTTGTACATGCGGCGCAGGGTCCACCGCCAGAAGCGCGCGCGCAGACTCAATGTCATCTCGCACCATTCCTTGAAGAAATCTATGAAGTTCCGTGTCAATGCATCAATCAGCTGCTTACCGTGTAATGTAACACAGTTTTTGCAAATCGTTCGTGGCGATGGAGCATTAAAGTTTGCAGCCGCCCCAAAAAGCCCATACAATCTTGCAAGGGAATCTGTCATAACAAACTGCTGGCCCAGCACAGCGTGCGCTGATTGCGAAAGTCTTCACAAATTCTGATGTTCGTCTTATAATAATTTGCGATAATTATCACAAACAATATCCAGTTCGCGGCGCAGATTGGAACTCTGCGTTATAGCAAACGAGGCAAATATGACCCAAACACTCCCCCATGTAGTGATTGTCGGCTCCGGGTTTGGCGGCTTGCGCGCGGCGCGCGCGCTGGCGGGCAAACCCGTCCGCGTGACGATGATCGACAAACGCAATTATCACCTGTTCCAGCCGCTGTTGTACCAGGTGGCAACGGCCGGTATTTCGCCGCACGAGATTGCCTACCCGGTGCGGGCGATTTTCCAGCGGCAGAAAAAATTCGAGTTTGTGATGGCGCGCGTCGATGGGGTGGACTTTGCCCAGAAAACAGTGCAGACCGAGAGCGGCGACATCCTTTATGACTACCTCATCCTGGCGGCGGGCGCGTCGGTCAATTTCTTTGGCAATCCCTCGCTCGAACAGAATGCCCTGCCGCTCAAGGATGTCAGCGATGCGGTGACGGTGCGCAACCACATCCTGCGGATGTTCGAACTGGCGGCGCGCGAACCGGATTTGCGCAAACGCCAGGCGCTCCTGACCTTTGCGGCGGTCGGCGGCGGCCCGACCGGGGTGGAAACCGCCGGGGCGCTCTCGGAACTCATCCGGCTGGTGCTGCGCAAGGATTACCGCAACCTTAACGTGGAGAATGTGCGCGTGATTTTGATGGAGGCCGCGCCGACCATCCTGAACGGCTTCCCCGCCGCATTGCAGGCCGCCGCGCGGCGTTCATTGGAACAGAAAAAGGTCGAGGTGCGGGTGGAGGCCAAAGTGAGCAACTATGACGGGGAGCGGCTGACGCTGGAGGGCGGCGAAGTCATCCCGGCCCGCACGGTCTTGTGGTCGGCAGGAGTGCGCGCTGCCAGCCTGATGGGCAAACTGGGCGTGGCGCAGGCCAGCATGGGGCGGGTGCGCGTCCTGCCGAGCCTGCAACTGCCGGGCCATGCGGGTGTGTATGTGGTGGGGGATGCTGCCTATCTCGAAGAAAACGGGCGCGCGCTGCCGATGGTGGCGCAGGCCGCCATGCAGCAGGGGGAGCGCGCCGCGCAAAACATCCTGGCAGATATCGAAAAGAAGCCGCTCACGCCGTTCCGCTACACCGACCTGGGCAGCATGGCGACGATTGGGCGCAACGCGGCGGTGGCTGCCGCCTTTGGGATGCAGTTTCGCGGCTTCCCGGCCTGGTTCGTCTGGCTGGTGGTGCACCTGGTTGGGCTGATTGGCTTCCGCAACCGGCTGATTGTGTTGATTAACTGGACCTGGGATTATTTCTTTTATGACCGGGCCGTGCGGCTGATTACGAAGGAGTGATTCAGTATCCAGTAATCAGCGTTCAAAAAAGGTGACAGTCACTTCAAAAGTGACTGTCACCTGGTCGTTTAAGGCCCTTCCGCCGGTTTGGCGCAGCGGAAGCCGATGTCGAGGTCGGCGCTCATCTGGTCGGCGTCGTAGCGGAAATAAGTACGCAGGAATTCCGGTTCGCTGCGCCAGGAGCCTCCGCGCAGGATGCGCCGTCCGATTTCGGCTGGCGATTCGCGGCCATCCTCGGCCTGGTAGGGGTAGGGACGGTTGAGGCTGCTGACCCATTCCCAGGTGTTCCCGGCCAGGTCGTGGACGCCGTACACGCTTTGGCCGTCTGGGGTACTGCCCACTGGCAGGGTATCGCCTTCGAGCAGGCCGTAATTGGCCAGGCGGCGGTCGATGCGCGCGCCCCAGGGATACTGGCGGCCTTCCTCGCCGCGCGCGGCTTTCTCCCACTCGGCTTCGGTCGGCAGGCGCGCGCCGCGCCACTGGCAATAGGCGGCTGCCATCGGCCAGTTGACCCACACCACCGGGAAATCGGCAAAGTCGGGGGCTTCGTAATAGCGCGGATGGGTGGCAGAATTGACGCGCTGTGGACGCTGGCAGGCCCCGGCGCGGACGCATTCTTCGTACAGGCGGTTGGTCACTTCGTACTGGTCGATGTAAAACGGCGGCAGGTCGAGGCTGTGTTCCTCCCGTCCGCTGCCCATCAGGAAGGGGCCGCCCGGCACGAGCCGCATCGTGATCCCGCGCGCGTCGCTGATTTCCTCAGGCAGCACGCCGTCCTGCGGCAGGCTGGCGGGAGGCTGACTGGGGCCGGGGCGATTGAGCAGCGGGCCTGAACCCAGCCGCCAGACGACGAAGATGCCTGCCAGCGCCGCCAGGCACAGCACGACCAGGCCCCCCATGCCGCCTGCAATCCAGCCGAACCCGGTTTTCCGTTTCGGGAGATTGCCGGTCTGCGAGAGTCGCGGCTGGCTGGGCGGGGTCTGGGCGGGGAGGGGCGAGGATGCCCCAGGCCAGGATGCGGTTGGGGGAACGGGAGATGGAGTCGGCGGGACGGCGGCTGCGGATGCCGTCTTGCCGGTGTAGAGTGTGTCGGTATCGACGAGTCCTTCCAAGGCGGTCACAAAGGCGTTCATGTCCGGGAAGCGAAAGGCGGGGTCTTTTTCGAGGGCTTTGATGAGCAGGAACTCGACCGCTTCGGGCAGGTCGATGCCAAACTGGGCCGGGCGCGGCAGGGCTTCGGTGGCCTGTTTGATTAAAATCGCGGCGGGGGTGTCGGCGCTGTAGGGTTTGCGCCCCGTGACCATTTCATACAGCACAACCCCTATCGAATAAATGTCCGATTGCGGGATGGTCTGGCCTTTCCATTGTTCGGGAGCCATGTATTCGGGCGTGCCGACCGCCATGCCGGAGCTGGTGAGCGAGGTGGCCTGTTCGCCTTCCAGGATTTTGGCAATCCCGAAATCGGAGAGCATGGGTTCGCCGTTTTCGGTAATCAGGATGTTGGCGGGTTTGATGTCGCGGTGCAGGATGCCGCGCTGGTGGGCGTAGGCCAATCCGCGCGCCACCGGAAGGAGCAGGCGCACGGCCTCGCGCCAGGGCAGGGGTTTGCCGAGCAGGCGTTTGAGCGTGCCGCCGGGCAGATATTCCAGCACGAGGTAGGGCGCGCCTTCGTGTTCGCCGAAATCGTGGACTTTGACAATCGATGGATGCGACATGCGCGCCAACGACTTGGCCTCACGCTCGAAGCGTTTCAGCACTTCCTCGAGCAGTTCGGGCGCGAACGCGCCGCGCCGGATGACCTTGAGGGCTACTTCGCGCTCGAGGCGGGTATCGCAGGCCTTGAAGACCAGCGCCATGCCCCCCTCGCCCAGTTGTTCGAGGATGTGGTACCGTCCAATCGTTTTGCCGATCAATTCAGCCATGAGGGCATCCTTTTCCATGGCGCGGTTTGTCCCTGCCCGGCGGGGAGCGGAAGAGGTTTACCGCAACAGGTTGGGGGCGGTTCGCCCCGACAGGAAAATTATACGCGAGGAATGTCATTTGTCCCAATATAAATTGTCGCGGCAAATCCAGCCCTTGCCTTATCCCTGCGGGCGTGCTAAAATACCGTCCGCTCTCTCTTTGGGGGCTCGTCTAATGGCAGGACGACTGACTCTGGATCAGTTAGTAGAGGTTCGAATCCTTTGCCCCCAGCCTGGAAAACCTTCCCTACCCTGGGAAGGTTTTGTTTTTTGCGTGGTTCGTACCCCCATTGAGGGGGCGGTCCTTTGCCCCCAGCCTGGAAAACCTTCCCTACCCTGGGAAGGTTTTGTTTTT
>DAOUAZ010000086.1:0-6688 GCA_034432975.1 Anaerolineales bacterium
GGCCTCGCCCTGTGCTTCGGTGGCGGGAACCGGCGTCGGTGGGGGGGCGGGAATATCGGTTGACGGAACCAGGGTGACGCGGGGTAAAGGGGGCTGGCAGCCTGCCAGGAGCAGGGTAAACGCCAGGATACCGGTAAAAAGGTTACGGGGGTGCATTCAATCTCCTATTTGATGTCGGTGACTTCTCCATCGATGATGTCGTTGTCGTCTCCGGCTGTTTTCGTCTCGTTGACAGGGTCTTGCATTCCGTTGAGCAGGTTTTTGAGATGTTCACGCACGACGTTTGGCGGGCACATTTCGAGGAACAGGTACATGCCCATCCAGACGATGGCAATGTCATCGGCGGTGCCGATAATGGGCGCCATGGCGGCGGGGATGAAGTCGAGCGGCGAAATCAGGTAGGCCAGCGCGCCGACCGGCAGTAACTTGAGCAGGAAGTTGACGCGGCCATCGGCCATCAGGCGCAGAATGAGCCTGGAGCGCAGGGCAAAATCACGAAAGACGTTGCCTTGCGAGGGGATGATGTTTCCAGCGGTTCGTTTGTCCATATCTCCTCCAAATTTTCTGGTTGGATTATAGCCTGGCAAGTTAAGGGTTGCGTAAGTATACGCAGGCAGTTTCTTTTCGTTCCGGCGCGTCTGCGTACAGCGTAAAACCGTCCCGAAGGCTTCGCCGCGAGCGATCAGCCGAGCGGTTTCCGAAAACTGCTCAAGTTGCGCCCCGAAAACCTTCGGGACGTTTCCCTGATGTTTGTATTGGGAATTGCTGCTCCAATTCCTGCAACATTGTAAACCAAAAACGGTGTGATAGAATAGCGCGCATGTCCCCTTTTTATACCCGTACCGGAGATGAAGGCACCACCGGCCTGCTTGGCGAGGGCCGCGTGCCAAAGTTCGCCCTGCGCATCGAAGCCCTGGGCGCGCTGGATGAAGCCACTGCCGCGCTCGGCCTGGCGCGGGCGAGCGCCACTGCATCTAAAATCAGACCGTTGCTGCTGGATGCGCAGCGCGACCTGTATCACCTGATGGCCGAGGTAGGCGCGACGCCCGAAAACGCGGAAAAATTCCGCAAAATCGACGAGAATCGGGTGCGGTGGCTCGAAGAACAGACCGACGCCATCGAGAAAGTTGTCGAAGTGCCGCGCGAGTTCATTATCCCCGGCGAAACGCAGCCGAGCGCGGCGCTCTCGCTGGCGCGGACTTTGGTGCGGCGGGCCGAGCGGCGGGTCGTGGAGTTGTTCCACGCGGGAGGTCTGGAAAATATCGCGCTGATTGCTTACTTGAACCGGCTTTCTTCGCTGTGTTTTGTGTTGGAATTGCTCGAAAATCAATCGGGTGGACAGGCCACCAAACTGGCCAGGGAAAAATGACAGGAACCATCATTAACATCATCGCTATCCTGGTCGGGGGCGTTATCGGGTTGTTGTTTGGCGCGCGCCTTTCGGGAAAACTCAAAGAAACCGTGATTTCGGGCATGGGGCTGTTCACGACCGCCGTCGGGTTGAAGATGTTCCTGAAGACCGAAAACGAACTGATTGTGTTGGGCGCGCTCATCGTGGGCGCGATTCTCGGTGAGTGGTGGGGCATCGAAAACGGCTTGCAGCGCATGGGCGCGTGGCTCGAAAAACGCTTCGCGGGCGGCGGCGAAGGAGAATCGAGCCGCTTCGTGCGCGGATTCATGACGGCTTCGCTGCTCTACCTGATTGGGCCGATGGCAATTCTCGGCGCGATTAATGACGGGTTGACCGGCGATTACAGCACGCTGGCGATTAAGTCCGTTTTGGACGGATTCGCCTCGATTGCGTTCGCATCCAGCCTGGGAATTGGCGTCCTGTTTTCGGCGATTCCCACGCTGGTTTACCAGGGCGGCATCAGCCTGCTGGCGGCGCAGTTGAACGCCATCGTCACGCCGCAGATGATGGGCGAACTGACCGCTACCGGCGGCGTGCTGCTGATGGGCGTGGGAGTCAGCAGTCTGTTGGAACTGAAGAAAATTCGCGTGGGGAACTTCCTGCCCGCGCTGGCGATTGCGCCGTTGATTGTGTATGTGGTGAGTCTGGTGGTGAAGTGATGAAAGCGCTCTGGCTGGAAAATAATCAGATTCGATTGAGGGCCGATGTCCCCCTGCCCGCCAAACCCGGCGAGGCGCTGGTGAAGGCGCGCCTGTCGGGGGTGTGCGGCACGGACCTGGAGATGGTGAAGGGCTATTACCCATTTACCGGCATCCCGGGGCATGAGTTCGTAGGGGAGGTGGTTGGAATACCGGAAGGACTCCAAAATGGGGAGATTTTGGAGTCCAGTTGGATTGGAAAGCGGGTGGTGGGTGAGATTAATGCATCCTGCGGAACCTGCGAACAGTGCCGGGGCGGGAGGCCGACTCATTGCGAGAATCGCACGGTGTTGGGCATTCTCAACCGTGATGGGGCGTTTGCCGAATACGTCAACCTTCCGCTCGAAAACCTGCACTTTGTCCCCGATTCGGTTTCGGATGAAGCGGCAGTCTTCGTGGAGCCGCTGGCGGCGGCGCTGGAAATCCAGCAGCAGGTACAGATTAAGCCAACCGACCGGATTTTGCTGGTAGGCGCGGGACGCCTGGGGCAGTTGATTGCCCAAACGCTGGCGCTAACCGGGGCCGACCTGCGAGTGGTGGCGCGGCATCCTTTGCAGCAAAAATTACTCACCGAGCTCGGCATCAAACTGGTCGATGAAGCAGATGTCCACCCCTGGCGTTACGATGTAGTGGTGGAAGCAACCGGCTCGACGGCGGGTTTCGACCTGGCGCGCAAGGCCATCCGCCCGCGCGGGACCTTCGTGCTGAAAAGCACCTACAAAGGCGAGATGACCCTCAACCTTTCGCCGGTAGTGGTGGATGAGATTACGATTGTCGGTTCGCGCTGCGGGCCGTTCGCCCCGGCGCTGCGCCTGCTGGAGAACAGGGAAGTTGACCCGACTGTGCTGATTGCATCGGAGTTCGGGCTGGCGGACGGCCTTCGGGCGTTCGAGGAAGCGGAAAAACGGGGAATGTTGAAGGTGGTAATTCGTAATTCGTAATTCGTGTTTCGGCATGATGAATGCGGAAGGCAAGGTGATGAATTTTGCATTCCGCATTCATTGTTCATCATTTTGGAACGTGGACGATGAATGCGGTGCCTTCGCCGACCTTGCTGCGCACTTCGATGCGTCCGCCGTGTCCCTGGACGATTTGTTTGCAGATGGACAGCCCCAGGCCGGTTCCGGTGGCTTTGGTCTCCAGGCCTTTGACGCGGTAGAATTTCTGGAACAGATTGGGAAGCGATTCTTCAGGGATTCCGTAACCGGTATCGGAGATGGAGAAATGCCAGGTTTTTTCATCCATGCCCGCCGTGATGATGACCTGTCCGCCGGGACGGTTGTATTTGATGGCGTTGCTGACCAGGTTCATGACGACCTGCTTCAATTTATCGCGGTCGCCGGTGACAATGGGCAGGTCGCTTGGGATTTTGATTTCGATGGCGATGCGGCTTTCTTCGGCCTTGGAACCCAGCACGCCTTTGCATTCTTCGCATAAAGGCTGGAAGGGAAAACTGGATTTGTTGAATTGCACGCGGCCTGATTCGAGCCGGGCCAGGTCGAGGAACGAGGATGCCAGGGCGTTGAGGCGGATGGTTTCCTGGTGAATGTTGGTGATGATTTGTTCAGCCTGCTCGCGGGAGATTTCAGGGCGCAATAAGAGATAGGTGGCAGTGCTGAGGGATGCGAGCGGCGTGCGCAGTTCGTGGACGAATTCAGCAATGAGGTCGGATTGCTGGAACAAGCGGGTGTTTTCGATGGCGATGGCGGCCTGCGCGCCGAGGACGGTTAGCATGTCTTCATCGGTGTCGCTAAATTCGCCGTCGGTTTTGTTGAGGACTTCCAGCACGCCGACCACTTTTTCTTTGGTAATGAGCGGCACGCCCATAATCGATTTGGTGGCAAAGCTAAGGGTTTGGGCAACATTTTTGAAGTAGCGGTTATCTTTTTTGACGTCGCTGATGCGTAATGGTTCGCGGTGGGTGACAATCCAGCCTGCGATGCTATCCATTGGGATGACCATGCCGCGCATCATCGGGTCGGGGTTGGTGGCCGCCTGGAAGTAGAGTTCGCGGGCGGTATCGTCATAGAGCAGGATGGAGGCGGCTTCGGCTTCGGTGATATCGCGCGCAGCGTGGATGATGCGGTTGAGCAGCGGGTCGAGTTCGAGGGTGGATGCCAGGTCGCGCGAAATCTCAATCAGCCGCTTGTAACGTTCGAGTCGTTTGGGGTAGTTTTCAAGCATTTTGCACCCGTTCTGAGATAGCAGGCAGTACGGCGGCCACGTCTTCACGCAGGACGACGTCGGCGCGCACGTTCAGGTAGGTATCGCTATTGTTAATGATAATCAGGTGAGCGCCCCGGTCAATGGCTTGCATGGGCAGCCCGGCTGCCGGCAGGACTTCGAGGGAAGAGCCAACTACAATCATCAGGTCGCAGCTGCGGGCTTCGCGCTGGGCTTCGAACCAGGCTTTTTGGGGCAATTGTTCACCAAACAGGATGACATCTGGTTTCAGGATGGCGCCACAGTGGGGACAATGCGGGATAGCGCCGCTTTCGATAAACGCTGGCAGGTAGGTTTCGTATCCCTGCTGGCGGTAGCATTGGGTGCAGGAGAGCGTGCGCAGCGTGCCGTGCATTTCGATGATCTTGCGCGAACCGGCTTTTTGGTGGAGCATATCGATATTTTGGGTGATGACGGCCTGGATACGGCCTCTTTGCTCCAGTTCGGCAATGGCCTGGTGGGCTGGGTTGGGGCCGGCGTTGAAAATCTGGCTGGCGAGCGGGTGAAACCATTGGAAGAACTGCGCCGGGTGAGTTCGAAAAGTCATCAGGGAGGCGACTTCGAGGGGTTCATCGCGTGACCACAGGCCGCTCCCCTCGGAGCGAAAATCGGGGATGCCGGAGGGCGTGGAAAGGCCGGCCCCGGTGAGGATGACTGCATGGCGGGACTTGACGAGCAGTTCGGCGGCGTATTCGATTAATTCCAGGGTTTGGCCAGAGAAGGTCTGCATCATGAAGCGGCCGGGCGTGGCGCGCGGGTTTCGATTTTCATCGCCAGGTTGGTGTATTGTTGGTTGGTGAGGCTGTCCTGCTGTACCAGATAGGCCATCGTCTGCATCCGAACCGCCTGAAGCAGCAGTTCGGGGGCGGGGGTAAAGGTGGCATCAATCGTATACTTCAACCGGTCTTGCGCCTGCGGCACGGACAGTTGGGCTTCGGAACGCAGGCGGTAATTGACAGCAACGTGGATGCGGGTTTTATCGACTCCCAGGGCTGCCATGTCGTCGATGAGCGCGCGTGTATGCAGCAGGGAATGTTCGAATGGTTCGGCGATGACCATCAACTCGCTGAAGGCGGGCGCAAGTTTCTGTGATAGGGGGCCAAGTCCGCTTCCCAGGTCGACGATGACAAACTTCGACATGTATCGCAGCCGGTTGAGCAAGACCTCGAAATGTTCGATTTTGGATTGCAAAATGCCGTCTTTCGGTTGCGGCGAGGCAACCAAAATATCGAGGCCGGAGGGGTGGAATACCAGCCGCTCTTTGACCACGTTGCGGGTAATTTGCTCGGATTGCGGCAGGCCCAATAATTCTGCCAGCCCCGTTTTTTTGGAGAGGCTCAAATCATACGCCAGGGTACCCTGCCCGGGGCGAAATTCTGCCAGGATGACCGGGTTGTCCAGGCGTTTGTGGATGGCTACGGCCAGGTTGGATGCCACCGAGGTCACTCCCAGCCCGCCGCGCGCCGCCAGGACGCCAATCAGGTAGGCGGGCGATTCCGCCGGGCCAGTGGGTGGATTGACCTTGACTTTGGCCGACCGCGCCAGCAGGGCTTTGACATGGGCCTGCAATTCGGAGGGGTGGGTGGGCTTGGTCAGGTAATCGTCGGCGCCGGCCTCGAAGCCGGTCACTTTGTCATCCAACTGGCTTTTGGCGGTGAACATCAGGATGGGGATGTTGACGGTCAGGTTGTTGGCGCGTAGTTGGCGGGCCACTTCGTAGCCATCCATGCCTGGCATCATCACGTCCAGCAAGACCAGGTCGGGAGGGCTTTCGAATGCCATCTGCAACCCTTGCGCGCCTGAACTGGCAGCCATGATGTTATAGCCCTGTTTTTGCAGCATGAGACCAACCAGGCGCAGGGTGTCCAGGTCGTCATCGATGATGAGAATCTTTTCGGCCATTTTGTCTCCAGGGAGGTAATCTATACCAGTGTAGCATTAAGACAATGTTCAATCAAGCGGTTGGGGCGCTGCCGCGATGAACTTGCAACAAAATTCAGGCTTGATTTTATCCTTATAGTCAATAAAATGTGTATATCATTTTATCCTGGAGGAAAAATGGCATTCCTGGCAGCTTTGTTTTTTGGCTTTGCTCCCATGTTTTTGTTCGCGTATATCCTGTACTGGCTTGACCATTATGAGAAAGAACCCCTGCCTTTGCTGGTAGGGGTTTTTGCCTGGGGCGCGGTGGTTGCGGCAGGCGGCTCGTATGTCATGAACACCCTGTTTGGGATAAGCATCTTTACTCTCACCGGCTCCGAGGCGGTGAGCAGCCTGGCGACCGGTTCCATCAGCGCGCCGCTTTTCGAGGAAACGTTCAAAGGCCTGGCGGTTTTGGCTGTGTTCGTGGTATTCC
>DAOUAZ010000087.1:0-2731 GCA_034432975.1 Anaerolineales bacterium
CGCGGCCCGGCCCCCTACTACTTCGTGACCGTCCCGGCGGAGCAGAGCAGCGACATCAAAGCCGTCTCGAACCTCGTGACCTACGGCTGGGGCGTGATTCCCGTCCATGCCCGGATTGGCGGCACGGAATGGCAAACTTCCCTGTTCCCAAAGGACGGACTGTACCTGGTTCCGCTCAAAGATGCCATCCGCAAAGCCGAAGGTCTGGCCGAAGGCGACGAAGTGACCATCCGGCTGGAGATTCGATGGTAAGTGAAATCAAATCTCGACTTGTTGCGCAACATCCCTGTCGCCCGAAATTTTTTCAAATTAATGCGCAATGACCAAAAAAAACATCCTGGGTGATTGACACATAGCGCGATGCGCCATACAATAAAGCGGTGATTAAGACCTTCAAAGACGAGCCAACGCGCAAAATTTATCAGCGCCAACCTTCGCGCAAATTGCCGCCCGATATTCAGCAAGTTGCGTTGCGAAAGTTACGCATGATTAACAATGCGACATCGCTTACCGATTTGCGCGTTCCCCCGGCGAATCGGCTTGAAAAATTAAGCGGTGATAGAGCGGGTCAATGGAGTATTCTCGTCAATGACCAATGGCGTGTTTGTTTTGAGTGGCGCGAGAGTGACGCCTATAATGTTGAGATTGTGGATTATCACTAAAGGCAGGTTTTACTATGACTGACAAATTACATCCTGTTCACCCAGGGGAAGTATTGCTCGAGGAATTCATGAAACCGATGAATTTGAGCCAAAATCGGCTTGCTATTGAAATCGGGGTTGATGCGCGCCGGGTTAATGAAATTGTCTTGGGTTTTCGTAGCGTCACAGCCGATACCGCCCTACGGTTAGGGCGGTATTTTGGGGTTTCGCCGCAGTTTTGGCTTGGCTTGCAGGCAGAATACGATTTAGATGTCGCTATGGATAAGTTGGGCAATCGTCTGGAGCGTGAAGTTCGTCCCCGCCAAATGGCGGCAGCCGATTAAGGTCAAAAACAACCCAACGGCGTATGCGCCCGGGCATTTGCCCCGCTTAGAGGGGACTGCGCAGCAATCCCTGTTGGACGCCGGGATACTTCGACAGGCTCAGTACAGCTTTGTCCAGCAAGAGCACCTGGACGATATGCGGGGTTGTCGGGTAACTGGCTGTTCGCGATGGTAGATTGAAAAGAGTTGAATTAGTAAAATATTTGGACTCAACAAAAATGCTATATAAGAAACTTTCGGAGCAAGAGCTCATTCAGTTATTGCATATTGTGGCAGAAAATCGCGTAGACGACGAAACCAATAGTGTTATTTCATGCTTGCTATTAACAACCACCAATCTTTTGATTTATTCAATGGATGAAGCGTTTTGGTTGATAGAACTGGCAAAGCGTTTAGCAAGAAATGATGATATACGCGGAGTTCAACTGGTTCAAAAAATGTATGTGGATCGAATTTTGTTCAATTTCTATGAAAGGCAAATTTCCGGAACATCTGTTCTCGGTGACGAGATGAGAGAAATTCTTGGATACTATGGCAATATGGAAACTCTGACATGGCTATTGCAAGTTGAGGAACAAATCGGCACCGGCAATCTTTGTCCTTATCCGGGGGGGTTCGCTTAAAGCCGAAATGAATAGAATTGCCAGCCGACTTGGTGTTGATGAGGACAAACGAGTAGCCAAGAATGAATTAAAAATTTTGCTGTCCGCTGTCCAAGACAATAAAACAAATGAACAGCAAGAAAAATTGCTGTCCAAACTTGTGTCAAGTGCATACAATTTGGCTGATTCTGTGATTGATACAGAAGGGTATATATTGCTTAAAATAGGGGAGACTTTAGCAAAAAAGGGCGACTCGCGAGGTATCGTTTTGCTTCGTAAGATATGCCAAGACCTTATGCCGGGTTCAGAGTTCGGAGAATATCTCGAAAATTTGATCATGGCATACGGAGGCAAGAGTAAATGAGTTATTAGAAAGTTAATGCTCAAATCAACCGGTAAAATTTCCCCAGCAATAGCAGACGGGGACATCACTGACCCTACTCCCACATCAGAAATGTCGCCTTGCGCCGGGCAACCTCCGCCTCATCATTAGGGTGATAGCGCATCTCATTACCCGATTACAGAATATGCTCACGATTGGTTTCCTCGCAGACTATCCCGACAGTGTCCCCACCCTGGCGGCATGGTTCCGCGCTCAATGGTCGGATTATTACGTCAACTGGTCGCAGGATGAGCGACTCTCACTGTATCGGTGTAATCTGTAAACCCGGCCCCAAAAAAGAAAAAAGTTCCGCGCTGGTGGCGAGACGCGGGGCCTTTGCTTTTCTCCCGGCGGCGGTTGTTATCAGAGTTCTGTAAGAGTTTTGATAAGCGGGGAATTTACACCTTGACAATCGTTAAGTTCTGTATATAGTTAAGCCCGCTTAACAAGAAAGCAGGCTTAACTGATGACCGATACTTCTCCCCCCCTCACCGAAACCATCCGCCAGGGCATCGACCAGGTGGCGCACCGCTCGTTTCACGAACACATCCGTTTCGTGAAGGCCAGCGGACTCTCGATGCCGCAATTCAATATCCTGATGCAACTGCACTACCAGCGCGCCTGCGGCGTCTCGGATATCAGCGCGCGCATGGACATTACCAGCGCCGCTGCCAGCCAACTGGTCGAGAAACTCGTCCAGGCCAGGCTGCTGGAGCGGGCCGAAGACCCTAACGACCGGCGCGTCAAACAACTGCGCCTGAC
>DAOUAZ010000088.1:0-14686 GCA_034432975.1 Anaerolineales bacterium
GATTCTCTTTTGCGGTCTTGTAACTTCCGTCTGGTCTTTGGTACACTTTCGTCGAGGCATGTTGGCTATCCTCTGGGCAGAGTTTTAGCCTGTCATGCCTCATTTCTTCCTTAACCACAAATTCCGGTAGAACCAGCATTTTTCAACTCCGCCAATACATTGGACACCGGCCCATCCTGATGGTGGGGGCGGCGATACTCGTTGTCGATTCCAAAGACCGCCTGTTGCTGCTCAAACGCTCTGACAGCGGGTTGTGGGGGCCGCCGGGCGGCGCGACCGAGCCGGGAGAATATGTCGAGGCCGCCGCCCAGCGCGAAACGGCGGAGGAAACCGGCCTGGAAATCGGCGAGATGACGTTGTTCGGCGTTTTCTCTGGCCCGGAACTGTATTACAAATACCCCAACGGCGACGAAGTCTACAACGTGACCATCGTCTATCTCACGCATGACTGGCGCGGCAGCGTAAAACTCAACGGCGAACACACCGCATACGGCTGGTTTACACGGGACGAAATCCCCGCGCCAGAACACATCAGCCCGCCGATTGCGCCGGTCATCGAGCAGTTCAAACTCACTACCAGGAAGACTTTGTGAAGCGCTACCCGCCGTGCTATAATTTTTGAGAAAGGAATACCGGATGAAATTTACCGTTGAATACGAACAGGAAACTGATGGCCGCTGGCTGGCGGAAGTAAAAGAATTGCCGGGCGCGCTGGCTTACGGAGAAACCCCGGAACAGGCTGTGGCAAATGCCCAGGCATTGGCATTGCGCGTGGTGGCTGACCGGTTAGAGCATGGGGAAAACTCTCCCATGCTGATGTTCTCCTTTGCGGCTGCATGAGCGCGTGGAGGGCAATCAAAGCCAGGCGTTTACTGGCATCGCTTCTGCGAATTGGTTGGAGCGTCAAACGCCAAACCGGTTCACATAAAGTTCTTGCGCGACCTGGCTGGCCGGATACGGTCTTTGCATTTCATGACAACGAAGAAATTGGCCCGCGCATGTTGGCAAGGCTGGCAAAAGTCACCGGCCTGAAGCCTGAAGATGTATAAGCCCAGGAATCATGTAAGGCGCGAAGCCTGATAGGCAGCCTTCGCGCCTTCGTGGTTTAATTGGGACAATATTGAAATCGCAAAGAGCAGATATGTCACACATCCAAAGTTTCTACGATGAAAATGTCCAGAACGAATGGGAGCGGCTGGGAGTGCGTCACCGCACCGAGTTCGCCGTCACGCTGCGGGCGCTGCGTGAGTTTTTGCCGCCCGCCCCGGCGCGGGTCATCGATATCGGCGGCGGCCCGGGGCGGTATGCGCTGGCTTTAGCGGAAAGCGGCTACAGCGTGACCCTGCTCGACCTGTCGGAGCGCAACCTGGCTTTCGCGCGGGAAAAAGCGCGTGAAACGGGACTCCGGCTGGAGGGCGTTTTCCACAAAAATGCGCTGGATTTATCGGGTTTCGCCCCGGAAAGTTTCGAGGCGGCCTTGTTGATGGGGCCGCTCTATCACTTGTGGCAGGAAGGCGAGCGGCTACAGGCCCTGCGCGAGGCGCGGCGGCTGCTGAAACCGGGTGGGGTTATTTTTGCGGCCTTTATCTCGCGCTTTGCGCCCTTCCAGGATGCCGCCTCGCACGGGTTCGATTGGGCGGTCACCGAGCCAGACACGAACGAAAAACTGCTGGCGACTGGCATCAACGTCGGCGACGAGGATGGCTTTACCGATGCCTATTTTGCCCATCCCGACGAAGTCATCCCGCTGGGCGAGGCTGCCGGGTTCGAGACGCTGCTGCGCCTGGGCTGCGAGGGCGTGGTGGCCGGGCACGAGGCCTATGTCAATTCGCTCGAGGGCCAAGATTTCGAGACCTGGGCCAACCTGAACTACCGCCTCGGCAAGGACCCGGCGGCGATTGGCGCGTCGGCGCATATTTTGTTCATTGGCAAAAAGCCTGCCAGCCATTCTAAACGTGGAGATGCCCGAACCATGTACCCCGACCCTGAAATCCAGCAAAAGGCCCAAAAACTGCGCGAACAAGCGCAAGGGGTCTCCGCGCCCTGGCTCGATGGCGCGGAAAACATCGGCCACCTGGTCGACGGAATCTTGCAGGTTTTCGAAACGCCCGCGCCTGATTTCGACAAAATTGGGACGCAACTCACCGCGCTGGTCGAAACCGTCCAGAACGCCCTGCCCAATATGGAAGATGCAGGCAATACCATCCTGCCCCTTCTCGAAAACATCCAGCAAGCCATCCCGAATATCGAAGCCGGGGAGGCGATTCAGCCCCTGCTCGAATCCATCGGCGACCTGCTCGGCGCGCTCGGCGATTTAGGTTCGTAAAATAGTCAATCCGCGTCCAAAGGTTATCATGCCCATCCAACGCCCCAACTACCTCGCTTCGCGCCACATCCACCCCAGAGTGCGCATCGACACGGCCCAACTGCCCGACGGTCACATCATCGAGCCGGTCATCCTCGAGTTCAGCGATTGGGCCGGTATCATCGCCCTGACCAAACAACAGGACGCCCTGCTCATCCGGCTCTACCGGCGCGGCGTGGACCAGGTCGTTTGGGAGATTCCCGGCGGGATGATTGACCCCGGCGAAACCCCGCTCGAAGCGGCCCAACGCGAGTTGCTCGAAGAAACCGGCTATGGCGGCGGGATATTTATCGAGATGCCGGTCATCTCGCCCAATTCCGACAACCACACCAACCGCTACCACCCCTTCCTGGCGCTGGACGTGGAAAAACGCGGCGGCCTGTCCGAGGAGGACATCGACCGCGTCGAAGTTCACCCCACCCCGCTCACAGAAGTCATCCGCATGGCGCAGCGCGGCGAACTGCTGCAAGCCATGCAGGTCAGCGCCCTGTTTTTTGCGCTCTCCCACCTCAAGCGCATCATCCCATGAACCCGCTGACCGCCATCAAAGCCCTGCGCGAACTGGGTCCAGCTGCCGTTGCGCTCAACGCGCTGTACAAACTGGGGTTGAAAACAGGTTATTACCGATTCCTCGACCACAGACCACAGACCACAGACCATCGTCCATTGTCTCTCGTCAGTGGTCTGTTCGCTCTGCCCTCCCGCGAGCAACTCCTCGCCGCGCTTGGCCCGGATGGACTGGAACAACTGACCCGCGAGGCCGATGAAATCGTCACCGGAAAACACCGTCCGTTCGGCGGCGAGCCGGTCGAAATCGACCTGCAAGCACCCTCGCCCCAAACGCACTGGTCACGGCTCGAATCCAACCATCAACCTTCAACCTTCGACATTAAACTGGCATGGGAACCGGCCCGTTTCGGCTGGGCCTTCACCCTGGGACGCGCCTTCCACGCCACCGGCGACGAAACATACGCGGCAGCCTTCTGGCGCTGCTTCGAGATTTTCCAGGCTGCCAACCCGCCTTATTTGGGGGAAAATTGGACAAGCGGACAGGAAGCCGGACTCCGTTTGATGGCCTTAACCTGGGCCGGGCAGGTGTTCGGCCCATCGAAAGAGACCACCCCCTCACGCCTCGCTGGCCTGGCCGTTTCGATAGGCATTCACGCCGCCCGCATTCCCCCCACCCTGCTGTATGCGCGCTCACAAAACAACAATCATCTCCTTACCGAAGCCGCTGCGCTCTACACTGCCGCGCTGGCCCTGCCCGACCACCCGGATTCTGACCGCTGGCTTAAAACCGGCCAGAAGTGGCTCGATTGGTGCTTCACGCATCAAATTGACGAAACCGGCGAATATGTTCAACGCTCAACGAATTATCACCGGCTGATGCTGCAAACGGCGTTGTGGGTCTTCCACGTTGAACGTTCCAGGTTGAATGTTTTGGCGACGAGCCCAACACTGAACCTTCGACATTCGAACTTGCAATTGGCTGCACGCTGGCTGCTCTCGCTGCTCGATTTTGACTCTGGGGGAGCGCCGAACCTGGGCGCGAACGACGGCGCGTATATCTTTCCACTTTGCTCTTTGCCTTTCAACGACTTCCGCCCGGTCGCGGACGCCGCCGCGCGCGCCTTTCTTGGCTACACGCTGACGCCAGTCCCCTGGGATGAGATGTCGCTCTGGTTTGGCCTGCCGCGCAAAGAAAACCTGCCCGAAATTTCGCGCATCCCCGATTGCAACCATCTTTACGCGCCAAACTCCTGGGGCTACCTGCGCGCCGCGCGCTACCAATCGCGCCCCTCACACGCCGACCAACTGCACTTCGACCTGTGGTGGCGCGGATGGAACATTGCCCAGGACGCCGGGACCTATTCTTATAACGCCCCCCCGCCCTGGGACAACCAACTGACCTCAACGCTGGTACACAACACAGTCACGGTCGATGGCCGGGAACAGATGACCCGCGTCAGCCGGTTCCTGTATCTCGATTGGGCCGATGCCACAGCGCAGGAACAGCCCGCGAACGGCGCAGGTTTCATCCAACGCGTTTCGGCCCAAACGGAGGCTTACGCCCGCCTGGGAATCCATCACACCCGCACCGTAACCGTTTCCGCCGAGGAACACTGGCTGGTGGAGGATGAATTGCTCAACCGGAGCCAGAGAATGCGCGTCTTTCGGCTGCACTGGCTGCTGCCCGATTGGGAGTGGGAGGCCGGTAGTCGGGATTCGATGTTCGAGATTCGATTGAAGTCGCCACAGGGCTGGGTGACGCTCAAGGTGGGGTATGGCGATTTGATAAATCACCCGACCATCACGCTCGTGCGCGCCGGGGAGGTGGCGTGGGGCAATTTGTCAAATTGCCCTACAACGCGCGGCTGGGTTTCGCCGACCTACAGCGTTAAAAATCCCGCGCTTTCGCTGGCGGTTGAAGTACAATCGGCGGGGAATATAACATTTACGACAGAATTCAATTTCCCGACCATAAACGATAGACCGTAGACCGTTGTCTATTGTTCATCGCCTATGGTTTACGGTCAGCCCATGCACATTCTCTTAATCCACCAGGCTTTTGCCGCGCTCGATGAACCGGGCGGGACGCGCCACCACGAACTGGCGCGTTTTCTCGTTTCGAGGGGACATCGGGTCACAGTAATTGCCAGCCCGGTCAGTTATCTTACAGGCGAAAAGGCCCCCCTACCCCCCTCCGGCTCCCCCCATTTTTTTCAAAAATGGGGGGAGAGCAAGAGGGAGGCGAAATTGGGGGGAGAGCAGGGGATGGGGGCGCGGGTGATTCGCGCCTACACCTACAATGCCCTGCACAAATCTTTTGTCCATCGCGTGTTTGCGTTTATTTCTTTTATGGTTTCGTCTTTCTTCGCCGGGCTGGTCGTCCAAAACGTGGATGTGGTTTGGGGCACCTCGCCGCCGATTTTCCAGGGCTGGACGGCTTGGCTGCTGGCGCGGCTGAAAGGGGCGAAGTTCCTGTTCGAGGTGCGCGACCTGTGGCCCGATTTTGCCATCGCGGTCGGGGTGCTGAAAAACCCGCTGCTGATCAAGATGTCTTTGTGGCTGGAGCGCTTCTTGTACCGCCACGCCGACCAGGTGATGGTGAACAGCCCGGGGTATGTGGAACACGTTTCCAGCCGGGGCGCGCAGCGCGTCGAACTGATTCCAAACGGGGCCGACCCCGGGATGTTCCACCCGCTCGATATGGGCAGCCAGTTCCGGGCTTCCAATCATCTGCAAAATCGTTTCGTAGTCTTGTATGCCGGGGCGCACGGGATTTCCAATGACTTGGAGGTCGTTTTGGAGTCCGCCCGCTTGCTGGCGCGGCGGCTCGATATTCACTTCGTGCTGCTCGGCGACGGCAAGGAGAAGGCCAATTTACAGGCCCGCGCCCGCGAGTTGGGCGTTCGGAATGTGACCTTCCTGCCGCCGGTGGCAAAGAGTGCCATGGGCGCGGCCCTGGCCGGGGCGGATGCCTGCCTGGCGATTTTGAAGCCGCTCGATGCGTACAAAACCACTTACCCAAACAAGGTGTTCGATTACATGGCCGCCGGGCGGCCGGTGATTCTCGCCATCGATGGCGTCATCCGCGAAGTGGTCGAGGCGGCCGGCTGCGGGCTGTTCTGCGAGCCGGGGGACGCCCAATCCCTGGCCGATGCGGTGCTGAAACTGGCCGCCCACCGCGATGCCGCCCTGCGAATGGGCCTGTCTGGCCGCGCCTACCTGGAACAGCACTTCAGCCGGGAGGCGCTGGCTGAAAAGTTGGAGAAGTTGTTGGAGGGGATGATGGAGAGGTAAGCATGGCCAAAGCCGAAATTTTCGCCGGGAACTGCGGGTTCAATCAAACGCGCCATGCCCAAAATCCATGAGTTGGGTCACAAACACTGCGCGCACGCCGCCTGCCCGGTGCCGGTGGGAATCGTCAAAGCGGTCGAAATCGAGGCCAGGCTGGCCCTGCCGACGGATGTGAGCATAAAATTATCCAAATAGAACGGTTCGGGGTCGACCGGCGCGCTTATTCGCCGGGAGCCGTATCCAACTTGCGCATCAGCCCCAGCAAAACCAGCGAAACCAGCACCAGCACCACCGATAGCGCCACAGCCACATCGAGATTGCGCTCGAAACCGAGGTAAATCGCCAGCGGCATGGTCTGGGTCACCCCCTCCAGGTTGCCCGCGAATAGAATCGTGGCCCCAAACTCGCCCAGGGCCCGTGTCCAGGCCAGGATAGCGCCGCTCACCAGCGCCCGCCCGGCCAGCGGGAGCATCACCCGGCTGAAAATCTGCCACTGGTTGGCCCCGTCCACATGGGCGGCCTCCTCCAGGTAGGGGTCGATGTTGGCAAAGCCAATCCGCGCGGCGCGCACGAACAGCGGGGCCGAGACAAAAATTTGGGCCAGCACCACGGCCGCGGTCGTGAAAGGCAAGCGAATGCCGAACAGTCCCAGCCAGCTGCCCGCCAGACCCTGGCGTCCAAAAGCAATCAACAGCGCCAGCCCAGCCACCGAGGGGGGCAGCACGACCGGCAAATCGATGAGCAGTTCCAGCGCGGCCCGCCCGCGAAATTCCCAACGCGCCAGCAGGTAGGCCAGCGGAGTCCCCACCAGCAGCGAAACCGCCACGCTCACCAGGCTGGTCACCAGGCTGATGCGGAGCGCCTCCAGCGCCATGCCTGAAAGCGCGTGAGAGAAAAAATCCCTGTCCAACGCGCGCAGGAACAACGCCAGCAGCGGCAATCCCAGCAGGCTGACCAGCAAAAACCCCGGAAGGACAAACAGCCAGTCGAACCGGCTGTGTGGCGTAACAACTTGATGGGCGGGTGGACGGCGCAGGCGCATAGACCTTACTCTATCGGCAAAAAG
Organism: Anaerolineales bacterium; assembly: GCA_034432975.1. Lineage (GTDB taxonomy): Bacteria > Chloroflexota > Anaerolineae > Anaerolineales > Villigracilaceae > UBA5195. The sequence goes on from DAOUAZ010000088.1 coordinate 7,233, forward strand.
CCCCATTTTTTGAGCGTGGCCTGTCCTTCTGTCGAAAGCACATAACGGACGAACCCCCCGGCCAGCCCAGGCTGTTTGGCGTTGGCCAGCGCGGCCAGCGGATAATGCGCTGCCACGTTGTTTTCAGCCGGAATGTCGATTTTGAGCAGTCCCGGGGCAGCCACCGCATCCGACGAATAGACCAGCCCGGCATCCGCCTCGCCCAACTGAACCTTGGCAACCACCTGCTTTACATCATTTTCATAGGAAACGACATTCGACAGCACCCGGTTTTTGAAACCGTTCCCGAGCGCGGCATCCAGTTTATCGAGCGTTTGCAGGGAATAGTTCCCCACCGGTACCTCTTTGGCCGCCAAAACGAGTTTGACCCCGCCCCGGGCCAGGTCCGCCAATTCATTCAGCCCGGCGGGGTTGCCTGCCGGCAGGATAACCACCAGTTGGTTGGTCAGGAAAACCTGGGCGCTGTTCTCGGCCACAAATTTGCCCGCAACCAGGGTATCCATTTCTTTCCTATTTGCCGAAGCAAACACATCGGCTTCGGCGCCCTGTTCGATTTGGGTGCGCAGGGTGTGTGAACCAGAAAAGTTGAACTTGACGGTCACGCCCGGGTTCGCAGTCTCAAAGTTCCGGCCCAATTCGTCAAAAGCGTCGGCGAGTGAAGCAGCCGCGAAGACCACCAACGTCTGCCTGGCCGGACCAGCCGCCGGGGCGGGAGCCGCGCAGGCTGAAAGCGACAGCGACAGAATCAAGATACCAATCCAACCGCCTTTCATGGTTCTCCTCCCCAACAATCTCCCTGGCATGACTCCAGCCAGTCCAGCACAGATTGCAACTGCCTGAGTCGCAAATCCAGGCTCATCCGGTTATACATCTGTCCGGGGGGCAGGGCGGCGCGCGCCTGCTCCAACCGGCGCAGGTGGGTTTCGACCTCGGCGCGCTGCCGCGCAAAGGCCGCCTCCACCCGCTCGGGGAAATACTGCGCCAGGAAATACAGCCGGGTGATAAATTCCATGCGGATGGCGCGCGCGCTGCCGCCGCTCGGGTTTTCCAGCCAGTCGAGGAAACGCAGGCGGCCCTGACCGGTGAGATGCAGCCACTGACGCGCAGGCAGCCGGGGCTGCGGCATTTCCTCCCCCCGCAAATCGCCCCGCGTTTCAAGACGTTTTAAAATGGCATACGCCTGACTCTGGCTGAGATGCCAGACCTGGCCCAGGTCCGCCAGCACCTTGCGGTGCAGGTCATAACCGTGTCCCGGCCCGGCATACAGCAGACCGAGCAGCGCCATTTCGGGGGAAAGCGTTCCAATGTGTTGTGATTTTTGGCTCGTCATAAATACTCACTGAATGAGTATATCAGGCCGGAAGGTATCACACAAGCGCAAAATCCGAACCCTTTGACCTATCCGCTGCTTTTGGGTAAGATAAGGAACCTTTAGTTTCCGCTAACTGGTGTGGATAGAAAAGGTGGTAATGGACTCGAAATGTGATAATCTTGTTTTTTTGTAACTACCTACCCTCACCCTAACCCTCTCCCAAAGGGAGATGGAAACGGACATACGAAACGGATTTTCTTGCCGAAAGCGACAAAATCATCTCTGTTTCCTCCCCTCTCCCACTGGGAGAAGGGGCCGGGGGAAGCCCCGCGCAGCGGGGTGAGGGCGGGCAGGCAGTTACCTTTTCGGAACAAATCCTCCTGCCTTAGCGTCCAACGAGCAGAAAACCTTACTCGCCGCGCCCGAGCCGGGGCGCCGAAAACCGGTCAGGGCGCACCACTCTCGTGGAGGGAACCATGAAATCACCCGCTCGAATCGCATTTTTCTGTCTATTGGCCGCAGCCCTGCTGCTGGCGGCCTGCGCGCCCGCGGCCCGCGCCACCCAGGCGCCTGCCGCCGAACGCGAACAACCCGCCGCGCCGATGGCCGAACCGTACAGCCTGGATGCCCCCGAAGCGCAGAAAAGCGCCGGGGAAAGTTTTGGCGCGCAAAACCAGGGCGACATGCCCGGCGCGGGAGTCGTCGTCCAGACCGGGGCCGACGCCCTGACCGTTGCCCAGACCGGCAACCGGATGGTCATCAAAAATGGGGAAATCCGCCTGCTGGTCGAGGATGCCGATAACGCCATCGACCGCGCCCTGCAAGTGGCCGGCGATGCGCGCGGATACATCATCTCGTCCCGCAGCTGGTACCAGACCGGGCCGGATGGCAAAAACTATAAATACGCCACTGTGACGATTGGCGTGCCAGCCGACCAGTTCGAGACCGCCCTGCGCCGCTTCCGGGCGATTGCCCTGCGCGTTTTGGATGAAAACGCCTCAGGTCAGGATGTCAGCGATGAATATGTCGACCTGCAATCGCAGCTGGTCAATCTCGAAGCCACCCGCGACCGCATCCGCAAGTTCCTGGATGATGCCCAGAGCGTCGAAGAATCGCTGCGCGTGAACAACGAACTCTCGAAAATCGAAGCCGAAATCGAAAAGGTCAAGGGACGCATGAACTACCTCTCGAACCGCTCCGCCTTCTCGACCATCACCGTCACCTTCGAGCCGGATATCCCGCCCCAGCCGCCGACCCCCACCCGCACCCCCGTCCCAACCGCCACGCCAAAACAATGGAACCCCGGCGAAACCTTCGAATCGGCCACCAAATCGTTGACCAGCATCTACCAGGTGTTGATTGAACTCGCCATCTGGGTTTTCATCGTCATCGTCCCGCTGCTGGCCCCGCCAGCGCTGGTCGTCTGGGGCATTTTCAAACTGGCGACACGTAAAAAGACGCAAGCGGCCAAATAAAGAAACAACCAGCCAACCCCAACCGGAGAATTGCTTCTCCGGTTTTTTGCATTTAGCAAGGAATAATGATATTTGTCAATTCTCTAAATGACAAAAACATGTTACAGTATAAGATGTCAGACAATTAATCCGTTTACCAGCCGTTAACCGGGCCGCCTGGGTTGGAATAGTATAGAGAGCGTTTCACCTGGGATTCGGCTGCGGCGAAACGCAGTGGTTCCGCCTCACACGCACAACGGTATCCGCCGACATCAATATTCACAGGTGCACGATGAAAAATTTCCTGTCAAAGATAATCAATTCGAAACGATTGGATAGTTTCCTGCCGGTAATTGCCGCGCTGGCGGCCTTTGTGATTGGGGCGGGCATGTTGCTCATCATGGGCACCAACCCGCTGGCGGCATACCAGGCGATGCTCAACGGAGCGTTTGGCAACCAAAATGCCCTGGCCGAAACCATCGTCAAAGCCGTGCCGCTGCTCCTGATTGGCCTGGGCATCTGCATCTCCTTCCGGGCCAAAGTCATCAATATCGGCGCGGAAGGTCAGATGATTGTGGGGGCGTTGATGGCGGTTGCCTTTGGACTGGCTGTGCAATGGCCGGGCTGGCTGGCGCTCCCAACGGCAATGTTTATCGGCTTCTTTGGAGGGGCGCTCTGGGGGGCGATACCGGGCGTGTTGAAGGCCTATTTCAACGTCAACGAAATCTTGAGTACCGTGATGATGAATGCAATCGCCGTGCAGCTGATGAACTACCTGCTCGGAGGCCCGATGATGGACCCCAAACAGGCCGAAGCGCTGGGCAAACTTCCTGAAACTGCCCGCCTGGATGCCGCTTATCACCTCGCGCGCCTGCTGCCGCCCACCCGTTTACACGCCGGGGTCATCATCGCGCTGGTACTGGCGGTCGTCGTTTACATCCTTTTGTTCCATACCACGCTCGGATACCGCATCCGGGCGGTTGGCTTCAACCCGTTTGCATCACGTTACGGCGGGATTCGCGTCCGCCGGCAGGTTGTGATTGCGCTCCTGTTGAGCGGCGCCTTCGCCGGGTTGGCTGGCGCCATCCAGATTTACGGCCTGAACTATCGCATGATTACCGACGGTTCCGCCACCGGTTTCACCGGGGGAGCGGGCTTCAACGGGATTGTGACGGCGCTGTTTGGCGGATTGCACCCCCTGGGCGCCATCCCGGCTTCCTTTTTCTTTGGGGCGCTGCTGGTTGGCGCAAACGCAATGCAGCGCATGACGCAAGTTCCATCTTCGTTTGTGACCGTCCTGAACGGCATGGTGGTCGTTTTCGTCGTCAGCACGGCGATTTGGAAAGAACTGCGCGAACGGAAACGCCGGATGGCAGCTGTCAATGAATCGCCCAGGTCAATGGATGAAACGCAACCCACCCAGGAAAACGCGCAGGAGTCATAAATCATGGATGTTTCGGAAATTTTCTCAGCCACAGTAATTATCGGGGTACTCACCGCCGGGATTCGCCTGGCATCCCCTTACATTTTTGCGGCCATCGGCGAGATGTTCGGCCAGCGCAGCGGCGTCTTGAACCTGGGCGTCGAAGGTCAAATGTTGATGGGCGCATTTACCGCTTTTTATTTCACCATGCAAACCGGCAACCCCTGGCTGGGCCTGCTGGCGGCCATCCTGGTCGGCGCAATCATGGGCTTTGCCATGGCGGTTGTGAGCATCAAATGGCGCGCCGTGCAAGGCATTAGCGGGATTGGCTTTTATATTATCGGGATGGGGTTAAGTGAACTGCTCTTCAAAACCCTGTTGGGGGAGGTCAAAGTCATCAATACCGGCTTCAACCCGCTGAGCATCCCGGTTTTGTCAGAGATTCCGGTACTTGGGGAAATCTTCTTCCGCCAAAACATCATGACCTACATGGCCTTCCTGTTCGTGCCGATTGCATGGTTTATTATGTATAAAACCACTCTGGGGTTGAAAATCCGGGCGGTGGGCGAGAACCCACACGCCGCCGATACGCTTGGCGTCAGCGTTGCAAAAATCCGTTACCTGACGGTGACGATGGGCGGCGTGATGTCCGGCATTGCGGGCGCAGCCCTGTCGATTGCCAACCTGAACGTGTTCCAGGAAAACATGACCGCCGGGATGGGTTTCATTGCCGTCGCGCTGGTCTACTTTGGCGGCTGGCGTCCGTTTGGGGTGATGTTCGGGTCCCTTCTTTTCAGCATGGTCATGGCGTCGCAGATTTTCATGCAGGTCTATCGGTTCCCGGTCCCCTCTGAATTCCTTATCATGATGCCCTATATCCTGACGATTATTGTGCTTGTGTTAACGGTCGGGCGGGTACGCAGCCCATCTGCGCTGACCAGGCCTTTCGTGCGCGAATAAAAAACGATTTCAGCAAAAGGAGGTGATTTTACAGACCTTATTTACCCACATCCTTGCGCAAAGACACCGAACGCCTCAGTTTTCAACACTATTCGAAGGAGAAAAGAAAATGACTAAAATTGTAAAAATGATGGTACTGGTTACCCTGCTGGCCCTGGCTTTGGCCGCCTGCGGCCCGGCTGCCACGCCTGAACCTGCCAAACCCGCCGCCCAAGAACCTGCCCAGCCTGCCGCTCCAGAGCCAACCAAGCCGGCCGAAGAACCCAAGCCCACCGATGTGCCCGCGAAACCACTCCGGGTTGCGGTTATCATGCCCAGTTCCATCTCTGACCTGGCTTTCAGCCAATCGATTTATGACGCCCTGGTCGGAATCCAGACTGAAATGGGCGGCCCGGCAAAGTTCGAATTCGTTTACTCGGAAAGTATGTTCAAAGTGGATGACGCCGCTGCCGCCATTCGGGATTACGCCTCCCAGGGCTACGACCTGGTCATTGCGCATGGCTCACAGTATGGCACATCCTTGCAGGAGATTGCGCCGGACTTCCCCAACACCGCTTTTGCGCACGGCACCACCAACCGCACCTTCGTCGATGAAGGCATCAAGAATGTGTACGCCTACGAAGCCGCCTCCAACGAGGGCGGATACGTCAACGGCGTGATGGCCGCCAAACTGACCAAGAGCAAGATTGTCGGTATCGTCGGCCCCATCGATGTCGGTGACGCCAAACTCTACATCGACGGCTTCGAGAAGGGCGTCCGCGAAACCGACCCGAGCATCACCATCTTGAAGGTCTTCACCGGCTCGTTTGGCGACGTGGCCCTGGCCCGCGAAGCGGCGGATGCCCACATCGCCGCCGGCGCGGATGTGCTGATTGGAACCGGCCAAATGGTCGTCGGAGCGATTGCCGCCGTCGATGAGCAGGGCGGCAAAGTCCTGTGGATTGGCACCCAGTCCAGCCAAACCAAACTCGCCCCGAACGTCATCGTCGCCAACCAGGTTTACGACTGGAAAGTCGTCCTTCGTGAAATCCTGGGAAAAATTGAAAAAGGTCAGTTGGGCGGCGAAGCCCTTATCGTCACCTTGGAAAACAAGGGCCTGTACATGGAATTCAACGAAGGCTTTTCGCGGCTCGGCGAGGTGAAGCAGGCTGCTGAAGCCACTGTCAAGGGCATCATCGACGGCTCCATCAACGCCTTACCGTAGTTCGACGCTTTCTCCTGGAGGCGGGGAATCCCCGCCTCCAGGAACATCCTAAAACAAGAACTGTCGTTTGCCCAGGAAAAGATTCCTGGTCGAACGGGATAGCTTGTTACCCACGCTCTCATTTTGACCCCAGGAGTTGGCATGACCGACAATCAACCCACTGCCCTAAACCGCCAAAAGATAGAACATCTTGAGATGGTCAATCTTACGAAAATCTTCCCGGGCGTCCTGGCAAATGCGAATGTCGATTTCGATGTCCGGGAAGGCGAAGTCCATGCCCTGCTGGGTGAAAATGGCGCCGGCAAGAGCACCCTGATGAAAATCCTGTATGGCCTGTATGAGCCGAACGCAGGCGAAATTCGCATCAACGGCCAGCGGGTCAGAATTAAATCGCCAAACGACGCCATCAACCTGGGCATCGGCATGATTCACCAGCATTTTATGCTGGTGGACAGCCTGACTGTCGCCGAAAACATCGCCCTGGGGATGCCCTCCTCGCGCGGGCTGTTGACCGACCTGGATGTCGTCTCGAAACGGACACTGGAACTGGCGGACAGATACGGCCTGCACGTCGACCCGGATGCCTACATCTGGCAGTTGGCGGTCGGGCAGCGCCAACGGGTCGAGATTCTCAAGGCGCTCTATCGCGGCGCGGACTTATTCATCCTCGACGAACCAACCGCCGTCCTGACCCCGCAGGAAGTGGATGAATTCATGGGAACCATGCGCCAGATGACGAAGGAAAAACACTCCATCATCTTCATTTCCCATAAATTGCACGAAGTCATCGCCAGCTGCGACCGGGTGACGGTGCTGCGCAACGGGCGGCGGGTGAACTCGTGCCCGGTGGCCGGATGCACCAAACTGGACCTGGCGCGCATGATGGTGGGACACGACATCGTCCTGCCAAAAATCACCTCCGCGCCTGATTTGGGAGAAGTACGCCTCGAATTACAAGGCCTCCATGCCATTGGCGAACGAGGCACGCCGGCCCTGCGCGGCGTCGATTTGAAAGTCCAGGCCGGGGAAATCGTGGGCGTGGCGGGCGTTTCGGGCAACGGGCAATCGGAACTGGCCGAGGTGATTACCGGCTTGCGCAAG
>DAOUAZ010000089.1:0-30111 GCA_034432975.1 Anaerolineales bacterium
GCCGACAAAAACATCTCCGGAGAGTATCTTTAGAGAAAGGATACCTCCGGGCAGTTTTTTAACGCAGATTCCTCGTTCTTTAACCAGCCAACACAAACCTTTACTCAGGAGCAAGAACATGAATACAAGAATAGCAATAACCAGTACGTCCTTTGAATCAGGTGGCGTACAGTGCGCCGCCGACCTGTACCTGCCCATAAACCCATCCGGGAAATTGCCCTGTGTGGTCATGGGGAATGGCTTCAGCGGCACAAAAGATTTCATTATTCCCGCTTATGCTGAACAATTTGCCCAGAATGGGTTTGCTGTTTTCGCTTTTGATTATCGAGGTTTTGGAAAAAGCGCAGGAATGCCGCGGCAAGTTGTTGATGTGAAACGGCACCGACAGGATTGGCTGGCAGCCATCCATCAGGCGCGTAACCTGGAAATGATTGATGCGCAACGCATTGCAATTTGGGGCACTTCTATGGCAGGAGGGCATGTCATTGCGGTGGCTGCACAAGATTCACAAATTGCGGCGATCATCGCGCAGGTGCCAATGCTCGATGCGCTCAGAGGGCAAGGCACAGAAACCGCGCCGGTCTGGGTTCAGATCAAGTTCCTCTGGGCGGCTGTTAGCGATGTAATCCGCGGCTGGCTTGGTTTTGCGCCATATTTGGCGCCGGTGGTCGGCAAGCCAGGAAGTTTCGCCGCCATGACCGAGCCAGATGCTACCTTGGTCGTTGAGCAACTGATTGCCAATGGCTCCACGTGGCGCAACGAATTTGCCCCGCGCGTGGCCTTCGGAATGCCGCGCTACCAGGATGGAACCATCGAACAAATCAACGCACCAATTTTAGCGTGCATTGCCGATGGCGATGTTCAGGCCTCGCCCGAGTTTGCCGCCAGGGTCTTCAGCCGGGCGCCGCAAGGCCACATTATCCACTATCCAGTGGGTCATTTTGGGCTATACGTTGGCGAGATGTGCGATAAGGCCATCACCGATCAGGTGAAATTCCTCGAACGCCACCTTCTGCCCGGCGCACAAATATCTGATCCTAACAAGCCGTAAGGAGTCACCATGCACCTCATCGACCTCAACTTTGTCACCAAATCCTTCCAGACCGACGCCGGGCCTTTCCTGGCGCTCAAAAACATCGACCTGCATGTCGAAGCGGGCGAGTTCGTCGCCATCGTCGGCAAATCGGGCAGCGGCAAAACCACCCTGATTAACATGATGACCGGCCTCGACCGCCCCACCAGCGGCGAGATTCAGGTCGGCGGCGCGGAAGTCCACAAACTGGGCGAAAACGCCCTGGCCGCCTGGCGCGGACGCACCATCGGCGTCGTCTTCCAGTTTTTCCAACTCCTGCCGACCCTGACCGCGCTGGAAAATGTCATGCTGCCGATGGATTTTTGCGCCACGCCGGCCTTTGGCGAGCGCCGCGCCCGCGCCCTGGAACTGCTGGCACTAATGGAAATTGACGGACACGCCCACAAACTACCTGCCAAACTCTCCGGTGGACAGCAGCAGCGCGTGGCCATCGCGCGCGCCCTGGCCACCGACCCGCCCATCCTGGCCGCCGACGAACCGACCGGCAACCTCGACTCGAAAACCGCCGCCGCCGTCTTTGCCCTGTTCGAGCGCTTGGCCGGGCTGGGCAAAACCATCCTGATGGTCACGCACGACCCCGACCTGGCCCGCCGCGCCGGGAGGCAGTTGCACATTGCCGATGGGGTGATTGTGAATGATGTGAACGGGAAAATTAGTTGAGCAGGGCGGTGGTCAAGTAGGCTGAAAGCCGTATCAAGACCCACGCCCGGGTCTCGATACGCCGAAAACCCACCGGCTACTCGACCCTCGTTACTTGGAAAGGATTTTTTATGACCCGTTGGATAAAAGTTTTCCGCGACCTGTGGAACAACCGCGCCCGCACTGTCCTGGTGCTGCTCTCCATTGCCGTTGGCGTCTTTGCGATTGGGATGATTGCAGCGGCGCAAGAAGCCCTTACCCGGTCGCTCAACGCCCAGTACGCCGCCCTGCGTCCCGCCGACGCCATCCTGCTGACCGAACCGCTGCTCGACGAGGATTTCATCGAAGGCATCCGCAATATGCGCGGCGTGGAATCCGCCGAGGGCCGCCGCGCCCTGCCCCTGCGCATCTCGCTCGACGGCCAGGGCGAAACCTGGCGTGACCTGAGCCTCTACGCCCTGCCCGATTACGACGACCAGCGTTTATTCCTCGTCCGAAAGCAGGATGGAATCTGGCCGCCCCAAAAAGGCCAGGTGCTGCTCGAACGCGCCTCGCTGGACTATCTCGGCCTCGAACCCGGCGACCGGATTCTGGTCAAAACCCCCAATGGCCGCCAGTTCCACCTCACCGTTACCGGTCGCGCCCATGATTTGTACCGCATCCCGCCCGTCATCGAAGGCTGGCTTTACGGCTACGTCAGCATGGACACCCTGCGCTGGATGGGAGAATCCGAGGGCTGCAACGAACTCTACATCAAAGCCAGCGGCTCGGCCCAAATCCGGGCTGTGACCGACAAGGTAGCCGACCGCATCGAGGGCCAGGGCCTGCCCGTCTACCAGAAAACCCTGCCCAGGCCCGGCGAGCACCCGCTCAACTTCATCATTGACACCGTGCTGATTTTGCTCGGCCTGCTGGCGGCCCTGTCCATGTTCCTGAGCGCCCTGTTGGTCATCAATGTTATTTCGGCACTCATCGCCCAGCAGGAACGCCAGATTGGCATCATGAAAGCCATCGGCGCGCGTTCCTGGCAGGTGATTGGTCTGTATTTCGGCACGGTGCTGATTCTCGGACTGCTGGCCTGCCTGCCTGCCATCCCGCTCAGTGTAGTCGGCGCCCGCGCGCTGGCCTCTTTTGTGGCCGGTCTGATTAACTTCGACCCGCCCCAGGTGGAATTCACCCTCGAAGCGCTGGTCTTGCAACTGGGGGTGGGTTTGCTGGTTCCGCTGCTCGCCGCCGCGCCCGCCATCTTTAACGGGACCAAGGTTTCCCCCGCCAAAGTCCTGAGCGAGTACGGCATCAGCCAGGTTTGGGCCGGGGCCGGTCTGCTCGACCGCTTCCTGCGCCGTTTCCCCCATCTCACCCGCGACATCCTGCTGGCGCTGCGCAACCCCTTCCGCAAGCGCGGACGGCTGCTCCTGTCGCTCGTCACCCTGACCTTTGCAGGGGCGGTCTTTATGGCGATTGTCAACCTGCAAGCCTCGCTGAACGGCGCGCTCGACCAAATGCTCGGCTTCTGGCGCTACGACGCCTGGCTCATCGTGGATAACTATGCTCCCGCCGAGCGATTGGTGAACGAAGCCATATCCGTGCCGGGCGTGCGCCAGGCCGAAGCCTGGGGCTTCACCATCGGGCGCGCCGTCCGACCCGACGGCACCGAAAGCGACAACCTGTACCTGCTGGCCCCACCCGCCGGCACGCCCCTGCTCGACCCGCCCATCATCGCAGGCCGTAGTTTACGCCCCGGCGACCACGACGCCATCCTGGTCACGCCCGGCCTGCTCGCCAACGAGCCGACCCTGCGCCTGGGCGGGCCAATGACCGTCAAAATCGAAGGGCGCGAGCAGACCTACGCCATTGTCGGCGTGATGAACATGATGGGCAACGCCACCATCGGCTACTTCACCGTCATGGACTACGCTGCCTACGCCCGCCACGTCCGCGAACCGAACCGCGCCAACGCCATTATCCTGACCCTCGATCCCGGCAGCCTCGACCAACAGCGCGTCATCGCCAGCGCCGTCGAAAAACGCTACGACCGCGCCAACCTGCGAGTCATTTCCAACTTCCTGATTGCCGAGGAACGCGAGGAAATCGACGGCGCATTCAGCATCATCGTCGCCCTGCTGATGGTCATGACCCTGGTGCTTGCAACCGTCGGCGGCCTGGGGCTGATGGGAACGATGAGCCTGAACGTCATCGAGCGCACCCGCGAAATCGGCGTCATGCGCGCCTACGGGGCCTCCAGCGCGGCGGTTTTTCGCATCGTCATCGTCGAAGGCCTGCTGATTGGGATAATGAGTTGGATTCTGGCGATTGGCCTGTCGCTGCCCCTCAGCATTTTACTGGCCCGCAACATCGGCGAAGCGTTCATGGACTACCCCATGCCTGCTTCCGTTTCGACGGCTGGAATCCTGGCCTGGGCCGCCCTCGTCCTGGTCATCTCGATTGCCGCCAGCTTGTTCCCGGCCCTCAACGCCGTGCGCCTGACCGTGACGGAAGTGCTGGCGTATGAATAACTTTGGAGTGGAACGGCTTGCCGTTCCAGGCATCGCTCGCTTGCCATTCAAGTTGCGGGAGCAAGCTCCCGCACCCCACAAAAAGGAAAACATCATGAAAAAACTCACCCTTACCCTCCTCTTGCTCGTCCTTCTGCTGACCGCCTGCGCCAGAACGGCCACCCCCGCCCCGACCGAAATCTCCCTCTCCCCGGCGGAGACTTGGCCCACTCTCGTGACCGCCGAAGGGACGCTGCTGCCCGCGCCCTCCATCGAACTGGCCTTCGCCCAGGGCGGGGTCGTGGCCGAAGTGCTGGCGCAGCCCGGCGAGAAAGTCGCTGCCGGGGATGTGCTGGCTCGCCTGGTCGGAATCGAAACCGTCCAGGCTGAGTTGGCCGCCGCCCAATTGGAACAGACCCTCGCCCGGCAAGCCCTCGACCAACTCCAACGCAACGCCCTGCCCGGCGCTGCGCAGGCCGAGAAAGCCCTGCTCGACGCCCAAAAAGCCTACGAGGCCGAATCGCAGGGCTGGAATCTCTCCAACCGCGACAAAGCCCCCGACCTCGACCTGAGCCTCGACGACTACATCAGCGCCGAAAAAGAGCACCGCGCCGCGCGCGACAAACTAACCAGCCTGCTCGATAAAGACGAATCCAACCGCGAGCGCCGCAGCGCCCAGAGCGACTTCGACCGCGAGACCAAATCCCTGACCGAGAACTATGCCGATTTGCTGGCGGACGTTGCCGCCAACCATCACCCGCTGACCGAGAAGCAGGTCAAACTGCTCAATGTCATCGCTGCCCTCGAACTTGCCCGCGAAAACCAATCCCGGCGCGATGGGCAGAACCTCGACCCCGAAAAACTGGCCGCCGCCCAGGCACGCCTCGCCGCTGTAACCGCTCACATTACCGCCGCCGAAGCCGCACTCGAACTCTACGAACTACGCGCCCCATTTACGGGAACCCTGCTGCGCTTCGACCTTCGGCCCGGCGAAACCGCCGCACCCGGCCTGCCGGTCGCCTTTCTGGGCAATACCGCCGCCTGGATAGTCGAAACCAAAGACCTGGCCGAAATCGACATCGCCCGCCTCGCCCTCGGCCAGATCGCCACCGTCAAACTGGACGCCTTCCCCGACGAGGAATTCCGCGCCACCGTCACCGCTCTCGACCCGGTTGGCCGCCCCTATCGCGGCGACATGACCTACCAGGTCACGCTCACCCTCGACCAGGCCGATTCCCGGTTTCTGTGGAACATGACGGCAACGGTGAATATCGTTACCCAGGATTAATCGACTGTCAGTTCCAGGGCGTATTCGCGCCATCCCGCAGCCAACGATTCTCAATTTGGTTTCAAACCGTCCCGAAGGCTTCTCAAAATCACGCGTATTGCGCTCGAAAACCTTCGGGACGTTCGCCTGGCAATTCATATTGAGAATTGCAATCCCGCAACCCGCAATGTTGCGGGATTTTTTATCGGTGATATACTCGATTCATTCATTTCAAGAATCGAGTCCCTTTGAACCCTTCGACATCTCCCCTTAAAGAACCGCGCACCGCGCTGCGCCCGACCACGCTCGAACAACTGCCCCCCGCCCTGCGCGAAGCCGCTGCCCGCGCCGGCTGGGCTTCTCTCGTTCCCGTCCAGGCGCGCGGATTGCCCTACCTGCTGGCCGGGCGCAACATGCTCATCCAGGCCCGCACCGGCAGCGGAAAGACCGGCGTCTTCCTGCTTCCCATGCTGGAGCGGCTCGACCCGAAACGCCCGAACTGCCAGGCCCTGATTCTCGTCCCGACCCGCGAACTCGCCAAACAGGTCTGGCAGGAGGCCGAAAAATTGTTCGGCGAATCGGGCCTGCGCGCGGTGGCAGTCTACGGCGGCGTCGGCTACGGCCCACAGACCAGCGCTCTCAAAGAAGGCGCGCATATCGTGGTCGGCACGCCCGGTCGCGTCTTGGACCACCTGCTGCGGCGCACGCTCTCGCTCGAACATCTCAAAATGCTGGTTTTCGACGAAGCCGACCGAATGCTCTCGATGGGCTTTTACCCCGATATGCGCGAAGTCCAGCGCTACCTGCCTAACCGAAACATCCATACCTGCATGTTTTCGGCCACCTTCCCCGAAGCGGTGCTGCGCAGCGCGCGCGAATTCATCCGCGAACCGGAATTCCTGAGCCTCAGCACCGACCATGTCCACGTCACCGAGACCGAGCATGTATTTTATGTGGTCGATGGCATGGATAAAGACCGCAGCCTGGTGCGGTTGATTGAAATCGAAAACCCGGCTTCGGCGATTATTTTCTGCAACACCAAGGCCCAGGTGCATTACGTTGCCGTCGTCTTACAGCGATTCGGCTACGACGCCGACGAACTGAGCGCGGATTTATCGCAGTCAGAGCGCGAGCGGGTGCTGGAGCGGGTACGTAAAGGCACGCTGCGCTTCCTGGTTGCCACCGACGTGGCCGCGCGCGGACTGGATATCCCCAGCCTGGGGTACGTCATCCAGTATGAGCCGCCTGAAGAAGTAGAGAACTACATCCACCGCGCCGGGCGCACCGGGCGGGCTGGCGCGAGCGGGGTGGCAATCTCTCTGGTCAACCGGGGGGAACGCTACACGCTGGAAAAAATCGCCAAGCAGTACAGCATTCCGCTCGAGGAGCGGACGATTCCGAGCGACGAGGATGTGTCCGCCGTCGTCGCTGAGCGCTTGACCGCCCTGCTGGAGGCAAAATTGCGCGCCCGTGACCGGCTCCAGACCGAGCGTTCGCGCCGCTTTGCGACCCTCGCGCGCAGCCTGGCCGAAAACGAGGACCAAGCGGCCATCATGACCATGCTGCTCGATGAGTATTATCAAAACAGCCTGCACGCTCCCGCGCCCCAGCCCGAGGGGACGCCAACACCAATTAAACGGGAGCAGGCTCACCGCCGGGCCAACCGCAGTCGTCGCCGAAGGTAACGTAAACAGAAAACCCCTCCGAATGGAACGGAGGGGTTTGTGTCATCTATTCCGTCTGGCTGAGCAGGTAGTTTGGCAATCCCATCTGCTCAATCTGGTCGAGTTGGGTTTCGAGCCAGTCGATGTGGGCTTCCTCGTCTTCCAGGTTATCTTCGAGCAGTTCGCGGGTGCCATTGTCGCCCAGTTCGGCGCAGAGCCGGATGCCGTCGTTATATGCCTTGACGGCTTCGGTTTCCGATTCGTGGTCGTTCTTGAGCTGGATATCCACCTTCGCGCCAACGCGCATTTTCTTGAGTTCGCTGACGATGGGCGTGCCTTCCAGGAACAGGATGCGGCCAATCAGTTTCTCGGCGTGCTTCATCTCGTCGATGGCGCGCTTTTCGATGGCGTCGTGCAGTTTGCCGTAGCCCCAGTCGGCGCACATTTCAGAGTGGACAATGTACTGGTTGATGGCGGTCAACTCGTCCGCCAGGTAGTCATTCAACGCGGCGATGATTTTTTCGTGGCCTTTCATAGAACCTCCATGAATAACTGAACAAGAAATTTTCTTGCTTTGATTGTAACGCAATTTTGCGCAACTATTTTCAGAGATGCGCATCTAATGGCATGAATCATCATTACTCCAATCGAGGGAAACGCTTATGCCAATGTATGAATATCGCTGCGCCGAATGTGGCGCGGAGTTCGAGAAACTGCTCCGCTTTTCGGAAGCCGACAAACTGCCCGCCTGTCCCAACTGCCAGGGAATGCAGACCCGCAGGAAGCTCTCGGCGGTGGCCTCATTCGGCTCCACCGACAGCGGTTCTTTCGCATCCGGCGGCAGTTGCAGCCCGCGCGGCGGATTCAGCTGAGCGGGCTGAACCCGCGGCCGTGCGCCGCAAAAGCGTCCCGAAGGTTGTGAAAACCGGCGGTTAGCCCGGGGGAAACCCTTCGGGACGGTTTTTATATAATCAGGAAGGTGAAAAATGAACGAATTGGGATTCCGGGCCACGCTCCATTTAGGCTATGAAGCCGCCATTGAGAAAGTGACCGAGGCACTCAAGGCGGAGGGCTTTGGGGTGTTGACCAGCATCGATGTCAAAGAGACGATGAAGAAGAAACTGGATGTCGATTTCCGCCGTTATGCCATCCTGGGGGCCTGCAATCCGCCCCTGGCGCATCACGCCCTGAGCGCCCGCCCGGAAGTCGGCCTGCTTTTGCCCTGCAACGTCATTGTTTACGAAGAAGAAAAGGGAACGGCCGTCAGCATCGTCGACCCGATGGCTATGTTCCGGTTTGCAGATGCACCCGAACTCGAGCCAGTGGCAGCGGAGGCGCGCCAGCGGCTCCAACGCGTCGCGGATGCGCTGCAAGCCTTTTCATAAGAATTTTGGGGTTGCGTATTGACAATCGTCCCTGAAAGAGTATGATAATGATTGGCGGCGTTATTTTCATCCAGTCAGGAGGATTCTATGGCCGACCAATCAGAACTCTGGAAGCGTGTCACAACCGCCAAGCGCGGCGTCCTGGACGCCATCGTTGGCAAACCCGACCCGGAATTCCGCTCCACCCAGGTCTACCAGGCCTATACCGGGTTGTGCGGGGAAGCCGAATTTGCCCACGACGACGGCGAACTGGGCGAAGAACTCGTCCACATGCTGGAAGAGCAAGCCAGCAAAGTCATCGAAGCCTGGCGGGAACATACTGTCACCAGTTGAACCTGCGCATAAAAACATCCGGGATTTGCCCCGGATGTTTTTTTCTTTACGGCACATTTTCCAGCCGGATGTTGATGTTCAGCATCCCGCCGCCCAGGTCGACGCCCTGGATGACGACCGCTTTGCCGCTGGAATGCCCGTCGAACACCATGCTGAACACGCCATCGCTAACGACCGTCAGCAGGTCGCGCTCTTTCAAGCCTTGCTTGCCAAAGGCCTCCCGGTAGAATTCGATTGCATCCGTGACCTTCATCCCGGTCTGGAAGTTGATACCCGCCTCGCCCAAATTCATGAAATTACTGGCATCCTCCGGCAGCGGGAATTCGGTCTCGACATTAGAATCTCCGCCGCCAAACGAATCCTCGCCATCATCGGCAGATGACTCTTCGGTCGCCTCGGGTTCATCCGTCGGTTCCGTTGTCGGAACGTCCACCTGGACAGATGGCTCATCGGCAGGGGAAATCACATCAACCGGGTTTTCACTCCCGCCGCCCATCACAGCGTTGCAGGCCAGCGCGGCCAGCGCCAGCACCGCCAGGGACAACATCCAACGATATTTTTTCATTTTCTCCTCCGTAACAATTGTGGACTGAATTAGTCATATAATTCTACCTTGACATTATGATACGAAACATAGGTAAATCGTACCCCTCCCACACCCCAACCTTGTGATAATCGTCACTGGCGCGTTGCGGCGCGCTTTGCTATCCTAGGGCTAACTTCATTGTCTTTTCACCCAAAAGGACATCCCCTCAATGACAGATTATCGCATCCAATCCCATCCCATCCTCGCCGCCGAGGAGCGGGAAGTTTTTGCATTCACCTGGCAGGGCCAAAGCCTGGAGGCCCGCGCCGGGGAAACGATTGCCACGGCCCTGTTCGCCAACGGCATCCGCGCGTTTGGCTACCACCCCAAAGACGGCTCGCCGCAGGGAATTTTCTGCGCCAACGGCCAGTGCGCCCAATGCGCGGTGATTGCCGACGGCCTGCCGGTCAAATCTTGCATGGCGCTGGTCAAACCGGGCATGGCGGTCGCGCCCGTCACCGCCCTGCCGGAACTGCCAAAAGTTCGGCCTGCCCAGAACTTTGAGCCGGTCGAGACCATCCAGGTCGAGTGCCTGATTATCGGCGGCGGCCCGGCGGGGCTTTCAGCCGCCATCGAACTCGGCCAGCGCGGCATCCAGACTCTTGTCATCGATGACAAGCACCGTCTGGGCGGCAAACTCGTTCTGCAAACCCACCGTTTCTTTGGCTCGATTAACGCCTGCTACGCCGGGACGCGCGGCATCGACATCGCCGCCAAACTGGCGGGCGACCTGGCCCAACATCCGTCCATCGAAACCTGGCTGAATGCTACCGCCGTCGCCGTTTACAGCGATAAAAAAGTCGGGGTGGTGCGTGATGGGCAATACCTGCTGGTCGAGCCAAAGGTTCTGCTGGTGGCGGCTGGCGCGCGCGAAAAATCGCTGACCTTCAAGGGCAACACCCTGCCCGGCGTCTATGGCGCGGGCGCGTTCCAGACTCTGGTCAACCGCGACCTGGTGCGCTGCTCTGAAAAACTGTTCATCGTCGGCGGCGGCAACGTCGGCCTGATTGCCGGCTACCATGCCCTGCAAGCCGGCATCGAAGTCGCCGGGCTGGTCGAGGCCCTGCCCGAATGCGGCGGCTATAAAGTCCACAAAGATAAACTCGTCCGCATGGGCGTGCCGGTTTATACCTCCCACACCGTCCTGAGCGCCAACGGAACCGATTCGGTCGAATCCGTCACCATCGCCGCCATCGACAAAGACTGGAAACCCATCCCCGGCACCGAAAAAACCTTTCCCTGCGATACCCTGCTCATCGCCGTCGGCCTCGACCCGGTCGATGAGTTCTACCGTAAAGCCCGCGAGTTCGGGCTGGCCGCCTTCGCCGCCGGTGACGCCGACGAGGTCGCCGAAGCCTCCGCCGCCATGTTCTCCGGCAAGATTCGCGGCCTCGAAATCGCCCGCGCCCTCGGCCATGACGTGCCAGAAATTCCCGCAGACTGGTTCCGCACCTCCGAAATCCTGAAATCCCGCCCCGGCCAAATCACCCACGAAACCGTTCCAGACGATGACGAAGCCGTTTACCCGGTCATCCATTGCAGCCAGGAAATCCCCTGCAATCCCTGCACCTCGGTCTGCTCGCAGGGCGCGATTTTCATTGACGAACACGACATCCGCGGCGTGCCGGATTACATCGCCAAGCAGATTGGCAAAGAGTGCATCGCCTGCGAAAAATGCGTCACCATCTGCCCCGGATTGGCGATTACGCTGGTGGATGTCCGTAAGCAGGCGGATGACACCGCGCTGGTGACAATTCCCTACGAATTTGGGCGGGAAGCGTTCCACGCCGGGGACTTCGTGACCGTTACCGATACCGGCGGCAACGCCCTGGGCCGGGTCGAGGTCGTGCGGACGCGGATTGCAAAAACGACCGACCGCACCCTGCTGGTCAAAGTCCGCGCCCCGCAGGCAATTGCCAACAAAATCGCCGGGATCGAAGTCCAGAACCGTGAAGTCGCCGCCCCGCTCGAAGCCTGGGTCGAACGCCTGACCGACGACCTGATTGTCTGCCGCTGCGAGCGCGTCAGCCTGGCCGACATCAAGGTCATCATCCAGGGCGGCGCGCGCGACATGAACGAAATCAAGGCCATCACCCGCGCCGGGATGGGCGCCTGCGGCGGCAAGACCTGCGGCAGCCTGATTAAACGCGCCTTCCGCGAATTGGGCGTGCCGATGGCCGAAGTGACCGAAGGCACCGCCCGCCCTCTGTTTGTCGAAGTGCCGTTGGGCGTGCTGGCGGGGTTGAAAGAGCGGTAAATGGGTAATTGGCGATTAGTAATTGGTAATTACCAATTACTAATCGCCATACAACAAGAGAAGCGAGTTGAACATGCAGCGAAGTTATGACACCATCATCATCGGCGCGGGCAGCGTGGGAGCGCCCCTGGCCTGGCAGTTGGCCGAGGCCGGGCAAAAAGTGCTTGCGTTGGACCAGTTCGCCAGCGCCGGGCAAGGTTCGAACAAGGAAGCCATCGGCGGAATCCGCGCCACCCATTCCGACCCGGCCAAAATTCAGATTGGCCTGAAAAGCCTGGAGATTTTCTCGGCATGGAAAGAAACCTACGGCGACGACATCGGCTGGGAACAGGGCGGCTATTCCTTTGTGGCCTATCACCCGCGCGAGGAACAGATTCTCAAGGAATTGCTCATCATCCAGAAACAACTCGGGCTGGATATCGACTGGTACGACGCGCCCGCCTTCCTCGAAATCATCCCCTCCCTCAACCCGGACGGTCTGATTGGCGGCACGTTCTCCCCTGGCGACGGCAGCGCCTCGCCGATGTTATCCGTCCTGGCTTTCGAGCGGCGCGCCAAAGCCCTGGGCGCGGACTTCCACTACCACGAGGCGGTCACGACCATTGAGCGCCAGAACGGGCGCGTGACGGGCGTCAGAACCGATAAGGGCGCGTACCAGGCCGGGATGGTGGTCAACGCCGCCGGGCCGTGGGCGAAGCAGGTCGCTGCGTTGGCCGGGGTGGATGTCCCCGTCCAGCCCGATTCACACGAGGGCGGCATCACCGAACCGGTGGCGCGCTTCCTGCGCCCGATGGTGGTCGATATCCACCCGACCGAGGATTCGGCCAATTACTACTTCTACCAGCACCACACCGGGCAGGTGATTTTCTGTATCACGCCCAATCCGCCCATTGTCGGCATGGACACCCGCGAAACGTCGGTTTTCCTGCCGCAGGTGGCGCGGCGCATGATTGGCATCATGCCCTGCCTGCGAAATATCAAAGTCCGCCGCACCTGGCGCGGCCTGTACCCGATGACCCCCGATGGCGCGCCGATTGTCGGCGAAGTTGAGGGGCTGGATGGCTACCTCAACGCGGTCGGCATGTGCGGGCAAGGCTACATGCTTGGTCCTGGCCTGGCGTTCTACCTGCGTCAGTGGATTACCGGCGACGGCGCGGAAGAAGCTCGCCGCGTGCTGGCCCCGCTCAGTTTGTATCGTGATTTTGGGCAGAAGGAAAAGTTGAAGTAGGAAAATCCACAGCCTCAACGCTAACGCGCCGATAGGAATCCAAAATCTCCTGATTTTGGACGAAGCCGGGAGATTCGGACTCCGCTGGCAGGAAGGTGTAAAATCAGGCCATCGAACCGAACCCACCAGGACGAAAAGGCGGCCCACATGCTTCCCCTCGAAGTGCTCGAGCCCAAATTCCAGCGGATTTGCGAGACCATCCGAAGCGAAATGAAGCGGCTCAAAGTGCCGGGCGCGGCGCTTGGCGTCTACCATGACGGCCAGGAATACAGCGCCGGGTTTGGCCGCGCCAGCGTCGAGAATCCCCTGCGCGTCACTCCCGATACATTGTTTCAGGTCGGTTCGATTAGCAAAACCTTCACCGGCGCGATACTCATGCGGCTGGCCGAGCAGGGCCGCTTGAGTTTGGACACGCCCGTCCGCAAACTGCTGCCCAAATTCAAGATGAGCGACCCCGAAGTGGAAAAGCGGCTGACGACCCCTCACCTGCTGACCGACACCGGCGGCTGGCTGGGTGACTATTTCGACACCTTCGGCGACGGCGACGACGCCCTGCAAAAAATGGTCAAGAAAATCCGCAAAATGCTGTCCAGATTTGCGCTTCTCCTGACAATATTCTCCCTGCTGACCGCCTGCAACCTGCCCCAGGCCGCGCCGCAGGCCGCCCCAACTGTTGACGCCGGGATGGTCGGCACCATCGCCGCCCAAACGCTGGAGGCAATGTATACGCCCGTCCCAACGCTGACAGGCACGCCCATCCCAACCAATACGCCCAACGTGACGGCGACCATGACTCCCACCATTACGCCAACCTACGAAACGCCGTCCGCGCGCTTCGAGGGCGATACCAACTGCCGGGGCGGGCCAGGCACGGCCTACGAAATCATCACTGTCGCGCGCAGCGGGCAAAAGGCCGAGATTGTCGGCAAGGCCGAACAGGGCAATTTCTGGCTCATCAAGAATCCGAACGGCGAGGGAACCTGCTGGGTGGCGGGAGATTTCGCCAAAACGTCAGGCAGCCTTCACATCCTGCCGACCCTCGCCGCCCCGCCGACTCCCACCGCCGCGCCGCCCAAAGCCCCCGCCTGGAAAACATGGACCTACTCCTGCGCCTTTGCTCCGGGCGGCAGCGACGCCACCGTCCAACTGGCCTGGTCCGATAACGCCCAGAACGAAGACGGCTATAACGTCTATCGCAACGACCAGGTGGCTGCTTCCTTTGGGCCAAACACCACCGCCTACACCGATGTCGCCTTTGTGACGGCAGGCGGCTCACTGACCTACGTCATCGAAGTCTACAGCGCCGCCGGGCGCGCCCGCAGCAGCCCGGTGACTGTGACCTGTCAATAAATATGGCAAACTCACGCATGGACTTAATTCGCCTGCTGGCGGCGCGGCTGGAGCGGCTTTCGGTCGATTCGATTTGGGCGCGGCGGGCCAGCGGCTTGCGGCGGTCGCTGGTCAAGGCAGTCGAGGCGGCAGACAGCGGAAACGAGTACCCGCCGGAGCAGTTGGACGCGCTCATCGAGCATAGTTTCGACATCCTGCGCCGCGCCGCCCGTGAAATTCCCGACGCCGAAGCGGAATGGAAGCGGCTGAGGGCGCAGTGATTCAGTTATCAGTAATCAGTTTTCAGTAACCAGTCAGGCCAACAAGGAGACGCATATCCCGAAATTATCAACATGCCACGCCTACGCAAGATTCGTGGAGCGGGAAAGAAAACTGGGCCGGGCAGGCCGAACAGTCTCTCGATTGGCCTTCCCTGCCCGACGAGTTATTGAAGTAAGATATAATCTGGCCAGCAGCAATCACAGGAGAACCAGCATGACCGAACGCGACATTTGCAACCCCAAGCCCTCCAAAATCGTCATGTACACCGCTCCGTGGTGTCCCGATTGCAAACGGGCCAGGTCATTTCTCGACAGCAGCGGAGCCGCCTACCTGGAAGTAGACATTGGAAAAGACAACGAAGCCTATCGATTTGTGGAAAGGATGACCCGGCGGGTGCGCATTCCCACCATCATCTTTCCCGACGGGACGATGATGATTGAACCCGCCGATAGAACCCTGGACTTCAAACTTGGGGGGGAATAATCCACATGACCGACCTGTATACACTCCAGCCCGCCAACATCGTTTTCTATGGCACAGCCTGGTGCGGGGACTGCTGCCGCGCGCGGCAAATTTTCTTGCAGATGAACATCGAATACACCGAGGTCAACATCGACGCCGACAGGCAGGCCGAAGCCTTCGTCAGGCAGGTCAACCGGGGGAATCGCTCCGTGCCAACCATCGTCTTCCCCGACGGCTCGACGCTGACCGAGCCAGATAATACGAGTCTCTCGAACAAACTGAACCAGTACAAATTCTCCAAAGGGTAGGACGTTCCGGGCAGCCGGAATGCCCGCCTGTGTTGCCCGCAGAGTGGCAGCTTCATGTATACTTGGGGACAATGAATATCGACATCCAAACCCTTCATCACACCTACCCTGGCGGCGTGGACGCGCTGCGCGGAATTTCCATGCGCATCGAGGCCGGCGAACAGGCCGCCATCATCGGTCAAAATGGCGCGGGCAAAACGACGCTGGTCAAGCATCTCAATGGACTGCTCCAGCCCACGCGCGGCGATGTGTTGGTAGGCGATTGGAATACGCGCCAGGTTACCGTGGCAAGACTGGCGGCGCGGGTCGGCTGCGTTTTCCAGAATCCCGATGAGCAGTTGTTCTGCAAAACGGTTCAGGACGAGTTCCTGGCATCGTATAAAAATTCCATCCAAAACTAACCCTGTTCTCCTGGGGGAGCATGAGCGACTCAATATCGTCAACTTCACTACAACCTGTTAATGTATCGGAACGAATCCACATTCTCGACATCCTGCGCGGGTTCGCCATTTTCGGCATCCTGGCCGTCAATATAAGCGGTTTTGCCAGCCCGGCCTACCTGCCAGGTTACGAATTCACTGGGAACCTGCCCTGGTACGATGACATTGCCGAGGCCCTGGCGTTGTACCTGGCCGACGGCAAGTTTTTTACCATCTTCTCGTTCCTGTTTGGGATTGGCTTCTCGGTCCAGATAGCGCGCGCCGAAAGCAAAGGTCGGCAGCTGATGGCGTTCTACCCGCGCCGGCTGGGGGTGTTGCTTGGAATCGGCGTGCTGCACGCCACCCTGTTCTGGGTGGATGACATCCTGCGCCTGTATGCCTTGCTGGGGTTCGTCCTGCTGGTCTTTCGCAATCGCTCGAACCGGACACTGCTCATATCGGCAGGGACATTCTTCGTCCTGAACTATCTACTCAGCCTGGCGCATAACGCGCTGGAATTGAGCCTGCCGGATATCGCCGCTGCCGGTCGTCAAGCCTACCTGCACGGTTCGTTTTTGTCAGTTGTGCAATTTCAAACCTGGGCCAACCCATACATTTTTTTCATTGTAACGCAGATACAAAGCGCGAACGTCATGGCGCTCTTCCTGCTTGGTTTGCTGGCCGGGCGGGTCAAGTTTTTCGAGAAATTGCCCGAAAACCGCCCGCTTCTCCAAAAAATCCTGACAATTGGGCTAGTGACCGGGATTAGTTTCAACACAATCCATCGCTGGCTGGAGACCACCTGGCTGGCGAACCTGGATTTTATGATTGGCGCGCTTGGCCTCTCGGCGGCGTATGTCAGCGGGCTTTGCCTGCTCTCGCTGAATAAAACTGGGGCAAAATTGCTCGCGCCGCTCGGCCAGGCCGGTCGCATGGCGCTCACCAATTACGTCCTGCAATCAGTGATTTGCTCGTTCCTGTTCAACGGCTACGGCCTGGGATTGTATGAGAAGGTCGGCGCGGCGGGGCTGTGGGGATTCACGCTTGTTATTTTTATTTTCCAGATTTGGGTGAGCAATTGGTGGCTGGCCCGCTTTCAGTTCGGCCCGCTCGAATGGCTGTGGCGCTCCCTGACCTACCTGCAAAAACAGCCGTTTCGCCGAAAAATTTGAAAATCATCCACTGGCTGTTGTACAATCATTGCACATTCGAACTTCCAGCCCTGAACAAAGCGGGTTCCAGCGCAGCCGAAGGGCGGGCTGCCAGAAACATGCCGCTTTGCAGTATCAACCCCAACAAGGAGAAAAAATGATGTCTTTAAGCGTCCTGGTAATCATCCTGGCGGTCGGCGGGCTGGCCGGGTTGATTGTGGTCATCGCGCTGGTGCTGCTGTTCCGTAAAGGGAACAAAGTCGATTTGACCTCCCCGACCGATGCGAAGCCGGAATGGATGCGCCAGACCCCGCCTGTCGAAACCGTCGCTGCTACCCTGGCAGACGAGGAAGGCATGCAGGTCTTCGACCATGACCCCGGCGAAAAACTGGCCGCCCCGTTTGCCGAGCAAATCGAGGACATCGTACAGGCCCGCCTGTCGAAGCACCCCGAATTAAGCAAATACAACGTTGACTTTGGCAGCGCGCCGGATGGCGGGCTGGAAATTCACGTCGACGGCCAGGTATTTACAGAACTCGACACCCTGCCCGACGAATCCCTGAAAACGCTCATCCGCGAAGCCGTCGAAACCTGGCGCAAAACGCATTAATGCCCGCCTACGCCCGCAACCTGCTCAAAATTGCGCGCGGCCGGCGCGACCTGCGCCCGCGCCTGGCGATGGTCTACGTCACCACGCACTGCAACCTGAACTGCGCCTACTGCGAAGATTTCGGCGCGCGGCGCAATGAGACAGTGACCGCCCCGCCCGGGCTGGAAACCGCGCAACAAATCCTGCGGGTTATCCGGGGCGGAATTGCGCGCCTGTGGCTGACGGGCGGCGAGCCGCTGCTCGTCCCGTACCTGCCTGAATTACTGGACTATGCCTGGGGAAAGTTGAAATTCCGCGAAATCAGCCTGATTACCAACGGGACGCTGCTCTCGCAGCGGCTGGAAATCCTGTCGTATCTCGACCGGCTGGTCATCAGCCTCGACTCATCCGACCCGCTGGCGCTGGCTGCCGTTAATTTACCGCTCCCCTACGCCGAAACGGTCGTCGCCGCCATCCGGCAGGCCGCCCAACTCCAAAAAACGCGCCGCTTCCGGCTGGTCGTCAACGCTGTACTGACTCCCGAAACCCTGCCAGGGATGGACGCCCTGCTGGATTTCTGCATCCGTGAGAACATCCTGCTCTCCTTCTCGCCCCAATCCTTCAACAACTGGCCGCGCTACGAACTGCTGGCCGCGCCGGAATATCACGCTTTCCTCGGGCGAGTCATCGCCGCCAAGCAGCGCGGCGCGCCCATCCTGGGCAGCCGCGCCTATCTCAAGACCCTGCTCGAACAGACTCCCTACGACTGCTACCCCACCCTGACCCCGCGCATCCTGCCGGATGGCTGGCTGGTCTATCCCTGCCGCCCAATGGAAAAAGCCGGGGCCGAGCAGGGCGGGCGCGCCGTCAACCTGTTGCAGGTCAAAACCTGGAGCGAGGCCTGGCAGGCAGCCCAAACCCGCTACGGCGAGCCGCCCTCGGCCTGCCAATCCTGCTTCCAGCAGTGCTACGCCGAACCATCGCTCATGCAGTCACGCCCGCTGGAACTGCTGGCCGAGCGGCTGTTTTACTCACGTGGGTTGGATTTGACAACCTATGCGCCAGGGTAGTACAATTACAGAAATTCCGAATTTCTGCTTTCCTGGAGTTCTGCCATGACAACTATCCAAATCCGTTCCAAAGGAACCATCACCCTGCCCGCCGAAATGCGGCGCAAATACAATTGGGAAGAAGGCGAAGTCCTGACCGCCATCGACATAGGCAATGGGACACTCATGCTCACTTCCAAGCCCAGCAAAGTGATGCGAAGCGCCGATAAAGTCGCCAAAATGGTGAAAGATGCCAACGTCAGCCTGGGTGAACTACTAGAAACGCTCGACGAAGAACGTAAGAAGTATTACCAGGAACACTACGTCAAAAAAGGGTAGCAGGGAAGTATGAAAAACCCGCATCAAAAATCTCTGGCAGATTAACTATCTCTTATCTGAATAGTTAAACAAATAGACCGAGCAAGAAACAATATATCGCCTGGTCATCAAAACAGATAGGAGACGCCATGAACAAGCCAAAAGTTTTCCTGGATAGCAGCGCCCTGATTGCCGGAGTGCTTTCATCAACGGGCGCGGCGCGCGCCTTGCTCGTTCTATCAGAAAACGAAAATATTGAATTGTTTATCAACGAGCACGTTATTACAGAGTGCGAACGCGCATTCGCGCGTAAGGTGCCAGAGGCTCTCCCAGAATTTCGGAATACCATTAAGAACTCTATGTTGAAAATTCTTAATGACCCAACAGCCGAAAAAGTCCAGGCAAATTTATACCTCATTCAAGACCCACAGGATGTAGCAATCCTGCTCTCAGCCCAGATATGCAAAGCCGATTTTCTTATCACCCACAATCGCAAACATTTCATCGATGACCCGCAGGTGGCCGAAAAGGCTGGCCTGCGCATCGGAACGCCCGGGGACGCGCTCGAATGGCTGAGAGAGCAGATATAGTCATCATCGGCGCGGGCGTGGCGGGGTTGACCGCCGCCCTGCACCTGGCCGAACGCGGCCTCGCGCCGCTGGTGCTGGAGGCCGACCCGCGCTTCGCGGGCGGACGGCTGGCCGGGGGCGAGACGGTCGAAATCAACGGCGCAGCCTTCCGGCTGGAACATGGCGTGCATGGCATCTGGTCGCCGTACCGCAACTTCCAGGCCATGCTGGCGCGCAACAACCTGCGGCCGGTCTTCATCCCGGCGCAGGAGGAGACCTGGATTTACAACCATCGCGGCCACATCCGGCGCGCCGAGGTGGGCCGCGCCATCCGCAAGAGCTGGTTTCCCGCGCCGCTGCACTATCTGCAACTCTTTTTCAGTCCGCGCTTCTTGATGATGCTCGACCTCCGCGATTGGGCTTCGCTATTCCACGTTTGGGCCGGGCTGGTGATGGGGATGGGAATCGACCCGTTTGGCGAGAACCAGCCAATGGAGGGGATGACCCTCGGCAGCATCACCAAAAACTGGTCGCCCGCGCTGAAAGCCTTTTTCCTCGGGCTGGCGCGCAACGGGCTGGCGGCGCGCCCCGACGAAGTACCGCTTTCGGGCTTCCTGGCTTTCCTGCGTTTCTATACCCTGCTGCGGCGCGATGCCTGGAATTTCACTTACCTGCCCGAGGACGGCGGCACATCCATAACGGAACCGCTGGCAGAACGGGTGAAAACGCTCGGGGGGCGCATCTTGCTTGGGAAACCGGTGGACAGGCTCGAGCGGGGCGAGTCGGGATGGGCTATCCATAGCGGACAGGAGTCGTTTGCCGCGCATCAGGTCATTTTGGCGGTAGAATCCAGGGCGGCGCAATCCATTCTTGAAACCAGTTTTGGGCGCGAGGATTTGTTTTTCCCTCGTTCGCTCGCCAATGCGGTGATTCGGCTGTGGTTCGACGCCGCGCCCCGCAAAGGCGCGGAAGCGGGCATTTTTACCGGCGATTTTATCCTGCACAATTATTTCTGGCTGCACCGGCTGTATAACCCATGCCGGCGCTGGGCGCGCGAAACGGGCGGGAGTTGCATCGAGACGCACATCTACGGGCCGCCCGAAGTGTTGGAACAGCCAGACGCGGTTTTGCTGGCGCAGGCCATCACCGAAGTGGCCCTGGCCTGGCCCGAGTTGCGCGGCCGCCGGATTGGACAGCACATTCAGCGCAATGCAGCGACTCACACCCTGCCCGCCGTCGGCCCACAAGACCGCCACCTGGGAACGGTGACGCCCTGGCCAGGTCTGTTCTGCGCCGGGGATTGGGTACGGCACGCTTCGCCCGCCTTTTTCCTGGAACGGGCCTGCGTGACCGGCATTGCGGCGGCCAACGAGGTGCTACCATTGCAGGGGCGCGAACCCTGGCCGCTGCTGGAGGCTCCGCCGCCCGAACCCTTTGCAGCCTGGATCGAGGGCCTGATGCGCGCCGGACGCCGCAAACGGCGAGAGAAGCGCAAGTAAGAGCGACCCTTCAAAGCCATTCAGCGCATCGTTTGATTTATGGAGAAAAACATGGCTGATTTCGAGGCCCGCCTGCCCGACATGCTCGCCCTGTTGAAAACGCTGGTCGAAACCGAATCGCCCTCCAGCGATAAAGCGGCCGTTGACCGGGTTGCGACTCTCGTTATCCAGGAGTGTCACCGCCTGGGCGCGGATGTGGAGATTGCGCCCAATGCGCAAGCCGGCAACCACGTCATCGCGCGCTGGAACGCGCATGCCCCGGCAGCAGGGAGCAGAGGCGGCATCCTGCTGCTCCATCACACGGACACCGTTTTCCCGCTCGGAATGCTGGAGCGAATGCCGTTCTACTCCAAAGACGACAAAACTTACGGTCCCGGCGTGCTGGATATGAAGGGCGGCATCGTCGTCACCCTGGCGGCGATTGCCGGGTTGAGGGAGGCCGGGCAATTGAACCGCCCCGTGACCGCGCTGTTTACTTCGGACGAAGAGATTGGCAGCGGCACATCCCGTGCATTGATCGAACAACTGGCCGGGCAGGCCGCCGTGGCGCTGGTGCTGGAATCGGGGCTGGAGGATGGTTCGATTAAGGTGTGGCGCAAAGGCGTGGGAGATTTCGCGGTCAGGGTCAGGGGGCGGGCGGCGCACGCGGGCGGGGAACATGAAAAAGGGCGCAACGCCATTCGTGAATTGGCTCATCAGGTGCTGGCAATCGAAAAGATGACCGATTACCAGGCCGGGACAACGGTGAATGTGGGCGTGATTCGCGGCGGGACGGTGACGAACGTCGTACCGGAGGAGGCAGTGGCCGAGGGCGATATTCGCATCCTGGTCCCTGAAGAGGCCGCGCGCATCGAAGCCGCGCTCAAGGCGCTGCAACCGGCTTTCCCCGATACAACGGTAGATATATCAGTCGAGTTCAACCGCCCTCCGATGCCGTTCAACGAGGCAAACCAGGCCGCCCTGGCAAAAGCACAGAAAATCGCCGCCGCGGAAGGAATCGAATTGAAGGCAGGTGGGTCGGGCGGCGGGTCGGATGGCAACTTCGCTGCCGCGCTCGGCGTGCCGGTACTGGATGGTCTCGGCACGGTTGGGGCCGATTATCACTCGGAGCGCGAGTGGATTTTTACCGAAAGCCTCGTCAGCCGCGCAAGATTGGTGGCAGCGCTCATTCGGGAATGGTGAAACGAGAGACACGGAGGAAAAATGCCCGTTTACGACTTAAACATTAACGGACAGCTAATCAGCCTGGAAGCCGAAGCGGAGATGCCGCTCCTGTGGGCGCTGCGCGACCTGCTCGGCCTGACCGGGACCAAATACAGCTGCGGAGTGGGAATTTGCGGAACATGCGCCGTGCTGCTCGACGGCCAACCAGCGCGCTCCTGTATCACAACGGTATCCAGCGTCACCGGAAAAGCCATCCTGACCATCGAGGGACTTTCGCCCGATGCCAGCCACCCGCTCCAGAAAGCCTGGCTGGAGGAGCAGGTGACGCAGTGCGGTTACTGCCAGCCCGGGCAAATCCTGACCGCCGCCGCCCTGCTGGAGAAAAACCCAACCCCTTCCGATGCAGACATCGACAAAGCCATGTCGGGGGTCTTGTGCCGCTGCGGAACCTACCAGCGCATCCGCAAGGCCATTCACCGCGCGGCGCAGGAGGCATGAGATGAGAGCCAGGAAGATAAATCGACGCGGCTTCCTCAAACTGGTATCGGTCACGGGCGGCGGACTGGTGCTGGCCCTCTACCTGGATGCCTGCGACAAACTCCCCCCGGAACTGCCGATTCTTTCCGCCAAGGAACCGGCCTCCGAGCCGGGCGCAGTCACGCCAAGCATCTATGTCAAAGTGGATAAAGATGGCATCCTGACCGTGACCGCCTTTCGCTCCGAGATGGGACAGGGAATTCGCACTGCGCTGGCGATGCTCGTCGCCGAGGAGCTGGATATCGCCTGGGAGAAGGTGCGCATCGAGCAGACTCCTGCCGACAGCCGCTTCGGCAACCAGCACACCGGCGGCAGCGTCAGCGTAACCAAATATTACACCGCCTTGCGCAACGCCGGCGCTTCCGCGCGCCAGATGCTCCTCCAGGCTGCCGCGCGCCAGTGGAAGGTCAGGGCAGAAGATTGCCGCACCGAGCCGGGCTTCGTTATCCACCCCAAAGGCGTGGAAAAACTGGCTTACGGCGACCTGGTCGAGGATGCCGCCAAACTCAACCCGCCGCTGACTGTCAAAACCAAAGAAAAGGACTTCAAAATCCTGGGAACCGAACTCGGCCACTGGGATGCGCCCCAAATCATCAGCGGGAAAGCCGTCTTTGGCATGGATGTGCGCGTTCCGGGCATGTTGTTTGCCGCTCTCGCGCGCTGCCCGGTCTTTGGCGGGACTCTTTCCAGCGCGGACGATTCCGCGGCAAGAGCCGTCCCTGGCGTGAAGCAGGTGGTGAAACTGGATGACCGGGTGGCCGTCCTGGCCGAAAACTCGTGGGCAGCCATCCGCGGACGCGACGCCCTGAAAATCACCTGGGACGAAGGCAGCAAGGCCGGCTTGAACAGCCAGCAAATCATGTCCGAGGCCGCCGGGCGTCTGGTCAAATCAAAAGAACCAGGGAATCTGCTCGAGGCCGTCTATGAGATGCCCTACGAAGCCCACGCCACGATGGAGCCAATGAACTGCACGGTTCATTTTCACGATGACGTATGCGAAGTTTGGGCGCCCACCCAAAGCCCGCAGTCGGCTCAGAAAGCAGTCGCGCAGGTCAGCGGACTGCCTGAGAACAAGGTGACAGTGTACACGCCGCTTGTCGGGGGCGGGTTTGGCCGGCGCTTGCAGGTCGATTACGCGGTCGAAGCAGCGCAGGTGGCGAAGGCCGCGGGCGTCCCGGTGCAGGTATTGTGGACGCGCGATGACGACATGCGGCACGATTTTTATCATCCGCTTTCTGTCCAATATGCCTATGCTCCGCTCGACAAACCAGCCCTGCCAACCGTCACGCGCGAGTATGGGCAGGGCGTCCCAACCGGGGACTGGCGCTCGGTGGGGGAATTCACCACAGCCTATCCCAAGGAATGCTTCACAGATGAACTGGCCCACCGGCTGGTGCGCGACCCGCTCGACCTGCGGCGCGAGCTCTACGCAAACGACTCGCGCGCCCTGGGTGTCATCAACCTGGCTGCCGAAAAAGCGGACTGGGGGACAGCGCTGCCCGCCGGGCAGGGACGCGGCATGGCCTATCATGCCACATTCGGGGTGACGCATGTCTGCCAGGTGGCCGAAGTGGAAGTGGATTCGCGTGGGAACGTGCGAGTCAGGCGCGTTGTCTGCGCCGTCGATTGCGGCAGGGTGGTCAACCCCGGCAATATCAAAGCTCAAATGGAAGGTGGCATTGCATTCGGGCTGACTGCGGCGCTCAAGGCCGAAGCCACTCTCGAAAATGGGCGCATCCAGCAGTCCAATTTCCACGATTACCCCATCCTGCGCATGGATGAGATGCCGCTGGTCGAGGTATACATCCTCGAAAGCGAGGAAAAAGCCACCGGCATCGGCGAGATGGGCGTCCCGCCGATTGCCCCGGCAGTGGCAAATGCCGTTTTCGCGGCGACCGGGGTTCGGGTGCGCCGCATCCCCATCCGCCCGGCGGATTTAAAGGTTTGAAAATATCAGGAGACAGCATGATTTCAAAAGGAAAATTACTGGTACTTGCCGCTGCGTTTTTTGCTGTATTGATTCCCTTCCGCAGCGCATCGGCAGATATGGGACCGAAACCCTCGATGGATTTTACCTTCGCGCAGGAGGCCGCCGGGGAACCGCTGACTATCGTGGACGGGGAGTTGTACGAGTGCGACCTGCCCGATTGCAGCGACGCCCGCCCGCTGGAGAAAGTGGCTGTTTCAGGTCTGTATTGTTACGATGGCAAGAGCTGTCATGCAGTGGCATACGGCTTCAGCGACTACCACTATCTCGAAATCGAGTTTTCAGATGGCGTGACCCGCCGCAGCAACATTTTCGAGACCAGCACCTTCAACGGAAAATATGATGTCACTATCCGTGAAAGTGACCTGCTCGTACAAGCGCGTTTCACTCTCGACCTTTTCTCTGGCACAACCTGGCTTATCTTTTGCGGAGGCTGCCTGCTGGCGCTGCTGATTATCACCATGTTTATCGTTATCGTCGTGCGGCAGACGAAATACGGGTGATTACAACCCTGGTTTTGACTCTTACCATCGAAGGCGTCGTCGCGCTTTCTTATTCCCGCTGGCGGCGCAAACCGTTGGTGAGCATCCTGCTGACTGCCAGCCTGGCCAACCTGCTGACTCAATCCCTGCTCTGGCTGGCCCTGACCGCCTTTTATCGCGCCTACCTGCCAACCCTGCTCCTGGCCGAACTCGGAATCTGGCTGGTGGAAGCGGCCATCCTGCGCCTCATCCCCGCGAATCGACTCGCATGGGACGAGGCGA
The DNA here is from genome assembly GCA_034432975.1 of Anaerolineales bacterium. Taxonomy (GTDB): domain Bacteria; phylum Chloroflexota; class Anaerolineae; order Anaerolineales; family Villigracilaceae; genus UBA5195. The sequence goes on from DAOUAZ010000089.1 coordinate 25,375, forward strand.
TTGGTCTCAGCCTGGGCATGAACTTGGTCAGTTTTGGAATCGGCTGGTTCTTGCCGGTTTGATAAGGCGGAAGAAATTTCGCCTTACGGCACCGCAAAAATCCCCAGGTGGTTGCCCACCGCCCGCTCGCGGCCAGGAATGCCCAGGTCGATAGGCGAATTCATGACCTGCAAGCCCTTTCCCGGCCAATGGATAACCATCGTAGAGGAGCCTCCCCCGTCGAGCATAATGGCATTGTCGCCGCCATAGAACAGCATCAGTTCGGCCAGTTCGGCAATCGTCGCGCCCTCACTGTAAAAAGGCTGGCGGCCATCGACCACAATCAAAATCAGGCGCGTGCCAGGGCCATCGAGACCAACCGCCGTGCGCGGCGCGGCGCGGGTATCGTTCAGGTCTTCCACCACCTGCCGGTCGCGCACCAGCCAGCTCATCCCCGAAATGGCATTATGCACCTTCCGAATCGATGTCCCAAACGAGGCTTCCTTGCGCTCATTGATGTACAAAATGGGAGATTTTGGCGTGTATGTGCCATACTGCCGCCCGTTGGACGCAGCCAGTCCCAACGGGCGCACCGGGTCGCCGGGACGGGGATAGTAGTCGAGCAGGGTATTCGACCACCAGGGCGTAAACCCATCGCCGTTGATCGCAATCTGCGCCCCAAATTCATTGGCAAACTGTTTCGTGGTGCGCGCCCGCAGCGGGGTATCCCTATCCCCTTTTTCGGGCGGCGTGACCAGCATCTTGATATTTTTGCAGGTCAAATCGACGGTGACGATATGCGCAATCATCGCGCGCGGCAGCACATGCGTTCTTCGATAATACACCACGCACGGGTAGATTTCCTCACGCATCTCCACCGGCGCGGGACGCCCACGATAGTAGAAAAAAATAGCCGCGGCCAGGAAAATCCCCGCCGCAGCCAGGCCCAGCAAGAGTTTCCGCTTCATGCGCCGATTTTACACATGAAACCCACCCAAACAGATTAGTCTTTTCTCATGCAAAAAAATCCCACAATCCCTGATACAATCAGCCTGTTATCAGTAAGTCCATCCATATCCCCCGATTGCTGAAGACATGGTTGTCGAGCAACGTCGAGACAAGGAAAGTACTTGAATTTCAACCAATTCAAATTGGATTCCCGCCTGATGGCCGGAATCAACCGCGCCGGGTATAGCGAAGCCACCCCCATCCAGGTTGCCGCCATCCCCGCCGCGCTCGAAGGCCGTGATTTAATCGGCACCGCCCAGACCGGAACCGGTAAAACCGCCACATTCGTCCTGCCCATCCTGCAAAAACTGCTCATCGGCCCGCGCAATCTGACCCGCGCCCTGATTGTTACCCCCACCCGTGAACTTGCGGAACAAATCAACGACAACATTCGCGCCCTCAGCGCCGGGACCGGGCTGCGCTCGGCCACCATCTATGGCGGGGTCAGTGCCGCGCTGCAAGTCAAAGCCCTGAAGAACGGCGTCGAAATCCTGGTTGCCTGCCCAGGCCGCCTGCTCGACCTGGCAGCCCAGCGCTATGCCAAACTCGAAACCATCGAAATCCTGGTTCTGGACGAAGCCGACCGCATGTTCGACATGGGATTCCTGCCCGATGTGCGCCATATTATCAAGTTGTTGCCTGGCAAACGCCAGACGATGTTGTTCTCGGCCACCTTCCCGCCGGAAGTGGAAAAACTGGCCGCCGCAGCACTGCCCGCCCCTCAACGAATTGCCGTCGGCCTGACCCGACCGGCGCATACCGTTGCGCACGCCCTGTACCCCGTCCCCAAGCATCTCAAAACTGCGCTGACTTTCGAGATTCTCAAGCGCACCGATACCAATTCGGTGCTGATTTTCGCCCGCACCCGCCACCGCGCCCACGCACTCGCTAAAAAACTCGGCCAAAACGGCTACCGTGTTACCAGCCTGCACTCCGACCGGACACAAAGTCAGCGCCAGAACGCGCTCAACGGCTTCCGCAGCGGCCACTTCCAGATTATGGTTGCCACCGACATCGCCGCGCGCGGCCTGGATGTGGACAGCATCTCGCACGTCATCAATTTCGACATGCCCGACACGCCCGACGCCTACATCCACCGCATCGGGCGCACCGGGCGCGCCGAACGCAACGGCGACGCCTTCACGCTGGTCACGCCCGACGACGACGAAATGGTGCGCGAACTCGAAAAAATCATCGGGCAAAAACTACCGCGTGAAAGCCTGGAAGGTTTCGATTATACGCTGCCGGCCCCGCCACAGCAAAACCAGCCTGCAACGCGCGGGCCACGCCCCGGCCAGCACCGCACGCCACCCCAGCCGCATCCTGCCCATCCCTATCCGCGATTCACCCAGAAAAAACGCTGAACAAAAATCCCGCCACGTGGCGGGATTTTATACGGGTTGATGAATATGCTAGAATAGTTACACATTATTTCACACCTGTTTCCAGGCAAAGATATATGCATCGTCTGCTTCCGCATCTAATTCTCCAGAACTACGCATCGGGTAATTTGAGCGGGGAATTTGCATCTGCAGGCATGTTCGCCGATATGTCGGGCTTTTCGGCCATGACCGATGAACTGATGACGCACGGCCAGCACGGCGCGGAAGTGCTGGCCGTTGTGCTGCGTAAAGCCTTCGGTCCGATGATTCAAAGCGTATACGAGCAGGGCGGGTTTATTGCCACGCAAGCCGGAGATGCCTTTACCGCGCTCTTCCCTGTCAGCGGGAACCCGCGAGAAGCGGCCCAAAAAGCCCTAACAGCAGCCGTCGAAATCCAACAACATATCCAGTCCCAATCGCGCCCGATTACGCCTTATGGAGAATTCCAAATCGCGGTCAAAATCGGCCTGAGTCTCGGTCAGGTCGCCTGGGGCATCCTCGAATCAGGTGACGGTAAACAAGCGGTCTGTTACTTCAAGGGTTCCGCCATCGATAATAGCGCGCGCGCCGAACGCTTTGCCGGGCGCGAACAGGTCATCCTGTCGTCCTCGTTTTACGAAACAGCCCGGGAATTCGTCCGCGTCGAAACCACAGAAGACCACTACCGATTGCTCGAATACACTGGCGAACAGGTCAAGCCGGTAAACGTTGAACTTCCCGCCTTCGACCTGGAACTCGCCAGCCGCTTCTTCCCAAAGGATTTGCTCACCCAGCGATTTGCAGGCGAATTCCGCCAGGTGGTTGGCCTGTTCGTCGGCCTGCCCGAGGTCGAGCAGGAGGCTGAATTAGAGCGCGTCATGCAAGCAGTGTTCGAACTGCAAAACCAGTACGGCGGGCTGGTCAAACTCTACTTTGGAGACAAAGGCCCGCACATCCTGGTCATCTGGGGTGCGCCGTTAGCCTATGAAAACGACGTGGAACGCGCCCTCAGTTTTATCCTTGACCTGCAAACCCGCGCCAAAACACCCAGCCATGCCGGAATCACCTATCGCATCGCGCACGCTGGCTGTATTGGCAGCACACTCTCGGAGGAGTATGCCACTTTCAGACGCGGAATCAACCTGGCGGCCCGCTTCATGACCTCCGCCCCGGCAGGCGAAATCTGGGTCGATGAGTTTGTCGCCAGGCGCGCGCGGGCCAATTTCGACTTCGAATATGTCGAAGCGCGCGACTTCAAAGGTTTCAGCCAGCCGCAAAAAGTGTTCACCTTTCTGGGGCGCAAACCAGCCCGAGAAATCGAATACACCGGCCAAATGGTCGGGCGCGAATCGGAAATCCATCAACTGGATGAATTTGTCCAATCGATTTACGGAGGGCGGTTCGCCGGGCTGATGTTGGTCTTTGGCGAACCTGGCATGGGAAAAAGCCGGCTCGTCTATGAATTCCTTGACCAAATCCCCGCCGAACGCGCAGCCTGGTTCCTGGCCCAAACCGACCAACTCTTGCGCGAATCGCTCAACCCCTTCCGCTACTGGCTGCGACATTACTTTGGCATCTCGGACCAGGCCGAGGAAGAGCGCAACAAGCGCAATTTCAAAAGCAAACTGGATGATTTAATTGCCTCCATCCCAGGAACAGAACCGACCGAAGCATTGGAACGCACTCACTCCTGCCTGGGCGCGCTCTTCGGGTTGCGCTGGCCAGATTCGCTATACGAAAAACTCGACGCCGAAGCCCGCTACCAGAACACGCTCATCGGGCTGACAGCCCTGCTCCAGGCCGAGAGCCTGCGCCAGCCGGTCATCCTGTTCATCGAAGACACCCAATGGCTGGATGATGATACAGCCGATTACATTCCCCGGTTGCTGCGCGCGCTCACCGCCGACGAAAACACTCAATATCCCATCGCGCTGATTGCGACCTCCCGTTACGAGGGGAGGCGGCTCCCCATCGAATCGCTCCCACACCGCAAAATCGACCTGGAACGTCTCGACCGGGATTCGCTGGCAACACTGGCCCTGTCCCACCTGGGCAGCGCGGCCAGTGAAACCCTGCTGAATGTCATCGAAGTGCGCGCTGAGGGAAATCCCTTCTTTGCCGAACAAATCCTGCGCTATGCGAGAGAAGAAAACCTGTTGACTGAGCGCAATGGACTCTGGAGCTTCATTCAGGGAGACGACATTCCCACCCTGCCGGTTGATGTCAACGCCCTCCTGATTGCCCGTCTCGACCAACTGGTTCAGGATGTCAAGGAGACCGTGCAGAGCGCCGCCATCCTGGGACGGGAGTTTGAAGTCCGCGTTCTGGCCCGCCTGCTCGAACTCCAGGACCTTCGTCCGGGAGATTTGACCGGCGCGCTGGGCATCGC
>DAOUAZ010000090.1:0-2479 GCA_034432975.1 Anaerolineales bacterium
CATCGGACTTCTCCAGGCCGAGCAGGATGTTGTCTCGCAGCGATTGGCTAAACAGGCGCGGCGCCTGCCCGGTGTAAGCGCAGCGCGGGGGGATGAAAAAATCGCCCGGCGAGTCAACTTTTTCCCCATTCCAGCGGATTTCGCCTTTTTCGAGCGGCAGCAGCCCCAACAGCGCCCGCACCAGGGTCGTTTTTCCCGACCCGACCCGTCCGGTGATGACCGTCAGCGTGCCGCGCTGGAGGGTGAGATTCACGCCCCGGATGCCGTTGCTCGAATTGGGGTAGTGGAAGGTCAAATCAACGGCAGACAGGCTGCGCAAGCGGTCTGCTTCCGTTTTCGAGCGGTATCGCACCCCGGGCAGCCGGCCTTCCAAATCCACCGGGCTGTGTTCCACCAGCGCATCCGGCGGCGCATTCTCCATCAACCGGGCCATGCGCTGCACCGAGACCCCCATTTGCTTGTATCGCGCCGAAAGCATGCCCGCGAAGGTCGTCAGGTCGCCCATGCTTTGCAGCAGGTAGACGAACAACGAAAAATCGCCGACCGTGAAACTGCCCTCGCGCATCGACTGGCCGACCAGGATAAGGATGACCCCCGTCCCGAACGTGGACGTGTTGCGGTAGACCGACCCCAGGATGTCATCGAACACCCGCTCGCGGACGGTGAATTTGCGCCGCTCCTCGTTCAGCCGCTGGAAGTGCCCGATGACCTGCTTCTCGGCCGTAGCGACCTTGACGGCCTGCGCCGCGCCGAAAAATTCACCCAGGAATCCGGTCACTTTGCCGGTTGCCTGGCGGCTGGCCGCGCGGTAGTGTTCGATGCGTTTGGCCGCCGCGTTGGCAATCAGCCCCACCACCAGCACCGGCGCCAGCGCCATCAACGTCACCGTCAGGCTGATGCGCGCCATCAATGCGATGGCAACCGCGACGATGGCGATTCCGACCACGATGTCGTTGATGAGAATCACGAACAGCGGAATCTGGTCCACGTCGGTCTTGAAGCGGTTGACCGCCTCGCCGGTCGAATCGGGTAACGGGGCCGCCCCCGGACGGCGCAGGATGTGGCCCAGCAGGTTCTTGCGCAGCAGGGTGTTGACTTCGGCAAAAATGGGCACGTCGGCGTAGTAAAAGCCGTAACTGGCGGCCACCCGCCCCAACGCGGCTGCCACCGTAAACCCGACAATGCTCCAGATGCCGAAGGTCAGCGGCGCTTCGCCGGTCAGCATATCGAAAAAAGCCTGGATGATGAGCGCCGGGGCAATCTGCCAGCAGAATCTCATCAGGGCAACTGCGGCCAGGTCCACGAACCAGTACCAGGGCCGGAAGCGAATCATCTCGAACACCACCCGCCAGGCGGGCAGGGCGGGGGAAGGGAGGGGAGGAGTGGTAGGCATAGGGTTGGTAAAAGCAGGGATACACACTTCGTAGCACGCGTGAATGTCTGGGCTATCCATCCAAAGACGGCTAAACCCGGTTATCTAGTCCGCTTAAGCGGACTTCGTACTGGTAGCCCGGAGATTTATCTCCGGGCGGAGTCGGGATTGCGGAAATTTTTGGATACATTCTTACGCCAGCACCTCCTCCAGCCCGGTTTGCAGGAGCTGGGCAAAGCGCGAATTGGGGTCGGCGGCCAGCGACTGGCGCGCGCCGTACTCGCTGGTTTGGCCGTCCTCCAAAATCAGGATGTCATCGGCGCGGTGGACGGTGTGCAGGCGGTGCGCGATGATGATGGCGGTGCGGCCTTGCAGCAGTTTGTCGATGGCCCGTTCCAGTTTTTGCTCGGTGGCCGGGTCCAGGCGCGACGAAGCCTCGTCCAGGATGACCAGGCCGGGGTCGCGCAGGAAAACGCGCGCAAAGGCCAGCAGTTGCGCCTCCCCCGCCGAAAGACTGCGCGAACCGGTCTCCAGTTCGGTCTCCAGCCCGTTCGGCAGGCTGCCCAGCCACTCGCCCAGTTCCAACTGCTCCAGCGTGGCAACAATCCGCTCATCGGGAATCGCGCGGTCGAAAAAGGTCAGGTTGTCGCGCACGCTGGCCCGGAACAATTGCACGTCCTGGGTCACGAGCGCCACCCGTTGGCGCAGGGCGGTCAACTGGAACTGCCGCAAATCCGTCCCGCCCAGGGTAATCTGGCCCTCTTTGGGGTCATACAGCCGGAAAATCAGCCGCGCCAGGGTGGTCTTGCCGCTGCCGGTGCGCCCCAGCAGGCCCAATACCGAGCCGGGAGGTTGGGAAAAAGACAGGCCTGCCAGCACCGGGTCGCTGCCGTTGTAGGAAAACGTCACGCTCTCGAAGGCCAGCCCCAGCGGGCCGCTGCCGGTTTCCGCTCCTCCCGCGCCGTCCAAAACTTCCGGCTGGAACTTGCGGAACTCGCTCAGGCGTTCGACGCAGGCCCCAATCGTCTGGAAACTGTCGATTTCGTGGGTCATCGCCCACAGCGGCTCATCCAGCAGGTTGATGTAGTGGATGAACAGATAGACCGT
>DAOUAZ010000091.1:0-1586 GCA_034432975.1 Anaerolineales bacterium
TAATCGCGGGCGGCGGCGAATTTATCGGCGCGGAAGCGTTCCAGCCAGCCGAGCAGGTCGGGGTCGCGCAAGCCGTCGGCTTCCCATTGTTCGAGGAAACCCATCACCAGGTCAATCACGCGCTCACTCTCCCAGTAGACGATTTTTGGAGCCTCGCGCTCGTAGATTTCGCGCGACAGGCGGAATTGGCGCGCCTTGTAATCGGTTTCCAGCCCGTAATGGGCTTGCAAAATCTCATCGGTGATGGTTTCGGCCCATTTGCGATGGAAGCGGCAAATTCCGCTGTTCTCGTTAAACAGTTCGTAGGTCATGCGCTCCACGTTCTTGCGCCCCAGCGCATCGGGCGGCAGGAATTCCACGCCATAATGAACGAAATACTTGCCCATCATCGGCATGGGGCTGAGCATACCAGGAACCCAATACTGATTGGGAACCATGCAACCCTCATCGCCGTGCGAGATGAACACCGCCCGGTCGATGCTGCGGATTCCCAGGCGTTTGTCGATTTTCTTGGCCGCCACGCGGATTCCATGCTGGAAGACTTCGGCCTTCGGCTCGAACAGGATGGCCTGGATGACATCCATCGCGTAGCGGGCGTTTTTCAGGCTGTCGGCGGCGATGTCGAAATGGGAGGGGTCGTCGGCCCAGCCGAAGCGCATTTCGCTTGCCGGGGGCAGGCCAAATTCCAGCGGGTCGATGAGTCCTTCATGCACCAGCTCCATTATCCAGGCCAATGTGCCGCCGATTTGGATGGAGTCGAATCCCATCGCGTCGGTGTAGTCGTTGAGCAGTTCCGCGGCGCGCTGGTCGAAGACCCCCACCTGCGGGCCGAGAACGTGATACGGTTCATAATCCTTTTTGTAACGCCCGAGCATTTTTTTGCAAACCACCGGGCAGGGTTCGCCGCAGTTCTGGAACTTTTTCGGCTTGATGGTTTCCTCGTTGAACTGGGCCAGGTAATGTTTCAGGATGAAATTTTCGTGCTGGCGCAGGCGCGCTTGGACCGGCTGGTAAATCGAGGTGTAGTTGAAACTCAGGATGCGCTCGTTCAGGTCGCGCATGTTGACGCCGAAGGTGCCGCCGGTCTCGAACTCTGGCACGTAGCGGTATTTTTCAGTCAGGCCCAGGCTGGTCTGGATGGTTTTCTTGCCAAAGTGTTCGAGGAAATAAGCGTCGATTTCGGCGGAATCGCGCAGGTCGGGGTCTTCCCAATCGCCGCCGAAGACGATGGCAGCCACATTATGCCGCCGGAACAGGCGGCTGCCCAATCCGCCGCGCCCGGCCCAATCGACGACGGGCGTCAACTGGCCGTTGCGCACTGTGCTGGAGCCGATGGCCCCTTCGCGGGTATATTTGGACGCCGGGCCGACCGCGCAAATGCGGACTTTGTTCCCGGTGTATTCGCCGGCGTAGCGGTCGAACAAGGCCTGCTGGAGGGCATAGAAACCGATGAGCGGTTCGCCCTCGGGGTCGGCGTACCCGGCCCACAGCGCCTCGACGTTGACCGGCTCGATGCGCACCTGGATTTCTCCCGCTTTGTGATTGAGCAAAACCACGCACGGTTCAGGCGACATCCCGCGCAGGGC
>DAOUAZ010000092.1:0-2232 GCA_034432975.1 Anaerolineales bacterium
GGAGCCAGCCGGCAAGTTGTTCGCACGAGATAACGTTGTAGCGCGCCCAAACGTAGTCCATTTGCCGGGCAAATTCTTCAGGAGTGGCGCTGACATTGGGCTTGAACAAGTCGAAAGTTGGGGAATCGGCGTTGTCAATTCGGTGATAATTCAGGACAGTGAGCGCTTGGGGAATGAGAAAACGCGAGAAATTGAAAATCCCGGCCTTAACGGCCAGGCTCAATCCAGTTTCGAGAACTTTTTTCCGCCACGATGCCATGCGCAACCCATCCGGGATAAACTGGTTAACGATCGACTCGCTTCCAAAGATGGGGCTTTTTATTCGTCAGGAAACTATATAACCCCAACAAGGCCGCCAAATTGGAATTGACCAGGAAGGTCGGAATATACAGGATTTTCCCCAACTTGCCGCGCGAAGGGAACAGGTTCCCAAGCACCGCAACGGCATAAAATAACCCCTGCAAAGCCAGGAAGATGTTATTGAATGGAAAAGCAATCGCCCAAAAGGCATTGGGGCTGGGTTGCGCAGGCCACAAAACCAGCGCCAGGTTGGAGAGCAGCGCCAGGAGCATCGCAAACGGCACAAAAGCCCGGAAAAACTTGTGCGAAAGCACCTGCCACAACACCAGCGGACGATTGAAAGGCAGGAGTTTGGCAGCCATCGCCATCGTCTGGTATGCTCCGACGGTGATGCGCGTGCGGCGCACGATTTCATCCTCGGCAGACTTGGAAACGGTTTCGTACGAGCGCGCCTGGGGAGTGTAGTAAACGCGATAGCCGCGCCGAATCAGGTCGAACACCATGTAGCGGTCATCATTAACGATGTTGCGCGCCGGGGCGACGAACAATTCTTTGCGAATGGACAACATCTCCCCGACCGCAGACGTGCAGGTGCTTAGACGGGTTTCGCTTTTTTTTATCCACGATTCGTATTTCCAGTAAAAGCCTTCCGCCGAACTCAACTGGCGTCCGTCTTCAATAATCAATTTCGCCCCAGTGGTTGCGCCAACCTTCTCGTCGGCGTAAGGGGTAACCAGCGCCCGGACAGCCTGCCGGTCGTACATGTTATTCGCGTCTGAAAAGACGACAATTTCGCCGCGCGCCAGGGGCATTGCGCGCGTGATAGCGGCCATTTTCCCATTACGCTCCGGGATATAACTTAACACAACGCCCTGTGACTCGTATTGCCGAACAATATCAGGGGTTTTGTCCGAGGAACCATCAGCCGCCACAAGGATTTGGAGTCTTTCGCGCGGGTAGTCGAGCGCCAGCGAATTATCCAATTTTTGCGCAATGACTTTCCCTTCGTTATAAGCCGCAATGAGCAAGGTGACGACCGGCAACTCCCCTGCCTGGGGCGCGCCGGTCGGCTTCCAACGGGAAAGCAGGAAGACGAGAAGCGGATACCCCAGGTAGGTGTAAATTACGAACAGGACAGCCAGCCAGAACAGGATAGCCATGACGCCCTGTCCTAATCCTTGCCAGGTTTCTGGCCGACCTGCTTTTTGGCGTGAACCCTTTTAGACATTAAAACCTGCCCAACCAGAATCAGCAGCATAATAACCGTTACCACGCTGAGCGCAATCATTGCAGGTAATATCCATGAAGGCCTGGCTTCGATTTCGACATCACTGGCGAAAACGCCCGGCGTGGGCTGAGGCTGTTGAGGCGGGGTGGCGAGAGCCTCGGCCGGCAAGCTGGAAATCAGCGGTTCTTTCGACTGTCCCAAGCGCGTATCAGTCGTCAAAACCTGGTCATTGTAAAGAACCGAAAAATCCCCATTGAGTTGGGAACTAAACTCCGACCTGGTAAGTTTTTCCCCGGCCATCGGAATGCCCGCCTCGGTATTCCCGGCTACAATCAAGATAGCGTGGCCCGCTTTCCAGGGCGACGGTATGATTTGCAAATAACCAACGCTGACGCCCGGCAGCAAGCGGTAATTGACCAGGAGCGCCGGCTGGATGGCTTCGTCGCTGCCTGGCTCGAAGGGAGCCGGCAGGATTTCGTTGAGTTCAGCAACGACAGGGAGGGTACTGGCGCGTCCCACCAAAATCAGGCTGCGCTCATCACGAATGGCCTGGGGAACCGAATCACCAAAAGCGGCTTCCAGGTTTGCAATCGGAATGGAAGCGGATGCGCCGATATCAAAGGCTATTTTGGAGGCCATATCCCAGCCGGTTGGGTCATTCCTGGCAACAACGAACGCCACATCACCCAGGTTGCGGTCCGATG
>DAOUAZ010000093.1:0-30442 GCA_034432975.1 Anaerolineales bacterium
ACCATCTCGATTTCGGGGGATTGGAGCGCGGATTTCACACCAGCCGGGTCCTGCAATTTGACCTTGACCTGCACCTCGTAGGATTCTTCCTCGCTCGAACCGCCCAGCGCAATCAACTTGCTCAATACCGACTGTTCGCGCGCCGTCAGGAAGGCGTCGATTTTGCGGGCATATTCGGCGGCCTGGGTGAGCAGTTCGCTCTCGTTCAACGTCAGCAATTGTTTGTCGCGCATGAGCCACTGGCCGTTGACCATCACATCCTGCACGTCGGTCGATTTCCCGGCATAGACGATTTGGGCATAGGCCCCGTTCGGGTCGCGCTCGAAGCGCGGCGAATTGTGCAACGGGTCGGTATCGACCACAATCAGGTCGGCGCGTTTGCCGGGGACGAGCGAGCCGGTGATGTCGCCGATGTGCATGGCCTGGGCCCCAATGCGGGTCGCCATGGCCAGGGCTTGCGGCGCGGGCAGGCTGGTCGGGTCGTTGGAGACGGTTTTAGCGAGGAAAGCCGCCAGGCGCACTTCCTCGAACATATCCAGGTCGTTATTGGAGGCCGGGCCGTCGGTGCCGATGCCCACGTTCAGGCCGGATTCGAGCATCTTGCTGACCGGCGCAAACCCCGAAGCCAGTTTCAGGTTGGAGGAGGGGTTATGCGATACCCCGGCGCGGGCATGGCTCAAGGTACGCATTTCGCCCTCGTCGATGTGGACGCAGTGCGCTGCCAAGACCTTGGCGTCGAACAGGCCTTGCTTCTTCACATACGGCACGACCGGCATCCCGTTTTCCTCGCGCATGTTCTCTACTTCGAGCGCCGTCTCGGAGATGTGGATTTGCAGGGGGACATCGAACTCAGCGGCCAGTTGCGCGCAGGCTTTCAGGATTTCGGGCGTGGTGGTGTAGGGGGCGTGCGGAGCAACGGAAGGCACAATCAGCGGGTGGCCTTTCCATTTTTGGATGAATTCGCGGGCGCGCGCCAGCGCATCCTCGAAAGAGGGCGAATCGGAGGTTGGGAATTTCAAGACCGACTGTCCGCACACCCCGCGCAAACCGGCCTCGGCAGCGGCCTGGGCCACATCGTCCTCGAAGAAATACATATCGGCGAAGGAGGTCACGCCGCTGCGGATAAATTCGGCGCAGGCGATGAGCGTCCCCAGGCGGCAAAACTCCGGCGAGACGAACTCGCGCTCCACCGGCCACATATAACCCAGCAGCCAGACATCCAGCCGCAAGTCGTCGGCCAGGCCGCGCATCAGCGTCATCGGAACGTGGGTGTGGGCGTTGACCAGACCGGGCATCAGGATTTTGCCGCCGCAATCGACCACCTGCGGCGCGTTATATTGCGCTTTTATCTCTTCTTCGGGGCCAACTGCCAAAATGGAATTGCCTTTCACAGCCAGCGCGCCGCGCCGGTATTGGGTAAAATCTTCATCCATTGTCAAGATGTGGGCGTTGGTAAACAAGATATCAGCCGTATTTGTCATTCGGTCTCCTATTCTTTGATGTGATAACGTCCCGAAGGTTTTTACGAGAAACAGCCGCTTTTCCAGGAACCTTCGGGACGATTTTTTGCTTGACCTATTATGTACTTGTCTGACATTAAAGTCAACTGTTATACTTGGCCTGAAAGGTGAAATGGAGGTCTGAACTTTCCGTGAACAAATCGAAAATGGTAAATCAAAAATCGAAAATCGAAAGAGGTTCTATGCACATCCTGGTTACAAATGATGACGGCGTGCAGGCGCCGGGACTGCTGGCCCTGGCGCAGGAGATGCGCAAACTGGGGAGGGTGACGGTGATGGCCCCCGACCGCAACTGGAGCGCATCGGGGCATGTCAAGACGATGGACAGGCCGCTGCGGGTGCGCAAGGTCGAACTGGCCGATGGCACGCCTGCCCTGACCAGCGACGGCGCGCCGAGCGATTGCGTGTCGCTGGCCCTGCTGGGCGTGGTGAAAGAGAAGGTCGATTTGGTGGTTTCGGGCATCAACCCGAATGCCAACATCGGACATGATGTGACGTATTCCGGCACGGTCACGGCGGCGATGGAGGCGGCGATTGCCGGGGTGATGGGGATTGCCGTTTCGCTCGACTCCAAGCCCGGGCAAAGCGAACTGGACTATAGCCCGGCGGCGCGCGCGGCGGCCAAAATCGCGGCCAGGGCGCTGGCAGATGGGCTGCCGGAGGGCGTCCTGCTGAATGTCAACGTTCCGTGCCTGGGCGATGACGAGTTCAAGGGCATTCAGGTTACGCGCCAGGGCTTGCGCGTCTACCGCGATGCGCTGGACGAGCGCCGCGACCCGCGCGGGCGCCCCTACTACTGGATTGGCGGCGAGTTCCCGACCGGCGTGAACGAAGCCGGGACGGATTTTGGGGCTTTGCAGGCCGGATTTGTGTCAATCACGCCATTACAACTCGATTTGACGGCAAGGGAAGCGATGGAAAAGCTGAATGATTGGTGGAAGTAATAGGTCTCTTTGCGAGAAACGAATTCTGCAACAGACTTCGGCATTGTATGTTTTACTACCATCCCTGTTCTTTGCGTATGGATGGATAAGATTCCCGTTTTCAGCGATTACCCTGCTCATTGTCGGCGGATTAATCATCACGCTGGGCGTGGGGTTGGTGAAAACTTTTCGGGAGTGGATTTCCCAAAAACCATTCCAGTCTTCACTTTGGAAGCCGGTTTTGGCTGCCAGCCTGGTGCTTTTGTTCTGGCTGTCGCTCTCCGGGACGGGCGGCGTCGGCTTCCAAAACGACGATTACCCGGCCAGCAATGCCCTGTTGAAGGATTTAATCGAGCAGGAATGGCCCCTGCGCGCCGAAATCGAGGGGGAAAGTATCCCGATTGTGTACTACATGGGTTATTTCCTGCCCGCTTCCGGGATTGGCAAATTGTTTGGCTGGAATATGGCGAACGCTTTCCTGTATTTCTGGACTTTGTTCGGCCTCGCGCTGGCTTTTGCCTGGTTTGCGCAGATTGGGCGCGTCGCCCTGGCGAATCGGGGAATAAAATCCCTGCTATTTGCGCTGTTTTTTTGCCTGGCGGGCGGGCTGGATGTGCTGGGGTATTACCTGCTCGGCACCCATCCCTTCCGCCTCCATAGTCACGTCGAGTGGTGGATGGATTTCTTCCAGTATTCTTCCATGACCACCCTCTTGTTTTGGGTGCCGCAGCACGCCATTGCAGCCTGGATTTCAGCCGGCGTCCTGGTGGATGCAATTCTTGAACCGGAGGATGTCCAAACGGTTGGAATTACGCTGGCGGCCAGCATCCTCTGGAGTCCGTTTGGAATTTTGGGGACTGCGCCTTACCTGGCTGTATTTTTCGTTCGTTACCTGTTCTCATCTGCCGGGCGGGGATATTTTTTCCGGGCTGGCGCGCTCCTGTTCAACCTGATGTCGCTCTGGATTGGCGGCGTCTATCTCCTCTATATCCAGGCCAACCAATTCAAATTCCCGGTTGGTTTCATTTGGGATTCGGTGCGTTACAAATACCGGGCGACGATGGGACAGTCCATCCTGACTTTTGGCCTGGTCGAGTTTGGGATGCTGGCGGCGCTTGTCTTGTTGTTTCTTGGCGCGGGCATTGTTTCGAGAGCGCGCCTGGCCAATGGAACCGGGTTGCCGTTCTGGCGGCGCTGGCAGGATACGCTTTGGCAGGATTTCCAAATCCAGCCCGCCTATCTGGTTATTTTTCTCTTGTCGCTGGTCGTGCTGGGGTTGCTGCCCATGTTTCGGATGGGGAAATACAACGACCTGGTGATGCGCGGCTCGATTCCATCCCTGTTCATTTTCTTCGCGTTTGTCGGGCATGTCGTTTTTGAAGCCAGCGCTGAATTGCGGCGTAAATTAATCGGGTTGTATGTCGTCCTGTTGCTGGTGTTGGCGCTCAGTTTTTTTCCTGCCGTTGCAGAGATTGCGCGTTCGGTCAAAAATTATCATATAGGAGCGCCTGAATATTCCTCCGTTCAAAGCACGGCCAGTTCCTCCCATGACTTGTTACAAAGGTCGGGTGATGAAGGAGCGCTGTTCTATCGCTGGATAGGAAAATAAGCGCGCCTTTACGAAGCCGTCCGGGGCAGGTGTTCTGTCCCGGACGGCTTTGATTTACAACCTGAACTCTCCGCGCAGGCCGCTGGCGCTGTTTGGCGCGAGCCAGATGTGAAACGCGCCCGGCTCGATGCCGCGCGTGCCGTCGGCGCGGGTGAAGGCGAGTTGTTCCTCGCGCAGGGTGAAGGCCACGCGGCGGGTTTCGCCCGGCTGGAGCGTTACGCGCTGGCAGCCTTTCATCTCACGAATCGGGCGGGTGAGCGAGCCGACCAGGTCGCGGAGGTAGAGTTGGACGAGTTCGCTCCCGGCGCGCTTTCCGGTATTGGTCACTTCGGCGCTGATTTCGAGCGAGCCGCGCAGGAGCGAATCACTCACCTTCAGGTTGGCATACGCGAAGGTGGTGTAGGTCAACCCGTAGCCGAAGGGGAAGAGGGGCGTGTTGGGCAGGTCGACGTAGCGGGATTTGAATCCGCCATCCGGCGAGACCGGGCGGCCGGAGTTTTTCTGGTTGTAGTAAATCGGCACCTGCCCCGTAGCGCGCGGGAAGCTAATGGGCAGGCGGGCGGAGGGCGACTCCAGCCCGAACAGGATTTCCCCAAGCGCGGCCCCGCCCTCGATGCCGGGATGCCAGGCGTATAGCACGGCATTGGCCTGGGCGACCTGGCGCGGTATGGCCAGCGGACGCCCGGCAAAGACCACCAGCACGAGCGGCTTGCCAAGCGCGGCCATTGCCTGCACAAACTCGGCCTGGCCGGGCGGCAGGCCCAGGTCGCTGACGTTGGCGTTCTCGCCGGAGCGGCGCGGATGTTCGCCCAGCACCAGCACGACGGCGTCTGAATTCAGGGCCTCGGTCAGGGCCAGGTCGAAGGATGCGGCAAAACGCAGCTGTACGTCCTTGGGGGCAACCTGCCGGAGGGCTTCGTCGAGCGGGGTTACGTCGGCGGGGTTGCCGTCAGGGGTCCAGGTTCCGTAGAGTTCTTCGCGGGCGTGGGCGTAGTTGCCGGCCACCAGGATTTTGCGGAATCCGTTCAGGGGCAGCAAATCGCCCTCGTTTTTGAGCAAGACCATGCAGCCGCGGGCAAATTTCCTCGCCAGCGCGCGTGATTCAGGTTTCAGGATATCGGATGCAGCCCGGTT
Source organism: Anaerolineales bacterium (assembly GCA_034432975.1). Lineage (GTDB taxonomy): Bacteria > Chloroflexota > Anaerolineae > Anaerolineales > Villigracilaceae > UBA5195. The sequence goes on from DAOUAZ010000093.1 coordinate 5,187, forward strand.
GGTATCTGTAAAGGGGCGGTCGAAGAGTCCGGCGCGGTGTTTAATCCGCAGGATGCGGCGCGCTGCTTCGTCGATTTCTTCCAAAGAGATTTTCCCGGCCTGTAAACTGGCGGCCAGCGTTTTGAGATAGACGCCGCTGACCATGTCCATTTCGACCCCGGCGCGCAGGGCCAGGATGGATGCTTCGGCCTCGTCCTCGGCCACGCCGTGCGGGATGAGTTCGGCCACCGAGGCCCAATCCGAGACGACGAAACCGTCGAAGCCCCATTCGCCGCGCAGCACGTCGGTCAGCAGGCGGCGGTTGGCGGTGGCAGGGATGCCGTTCAGGTCGAGAAAGGCCGACATGAACGTGCCAACCCCGGCCTCGACGGCGGCCCGGAAGGGCGGCAGGTAGACATCGCGCAGGGTTGGCTCGGAGATTTCGCCGGCGTCGTAGTCGCGCCCGCCTTCGGCTGCGCCGTAGCCGACGTAATGCTTGGCGCAGGCGACGATTTTATCGGGAGCGGACAGCTCGCCCTGGAAGCCCTTGATGACGGCGGCGGCCATCTGTTCGCCCAGGCAGGGGTCTTCGCCGCTGCCTTCAGAGACGCGGCCCCAGCGCGGGTCGCGGGCGATGTCGAGCATGGGGGCGAAGGTCCAGTGGATGCCGTCGGCGCTGGCTTCGAGCGCGGCGACCGAGGCGGCCTGTTCGGCCAGCCCGGTATCGAAACTGGCAGCCTGCGCCAGCGGGATGGGGAAGACGGTGCGGTAGCCGTGAATCACGTCGCGCCCGAAGATGAGCGGGATTTTGAGCCGCGATTCGAGCGCCAATCCCTGGATGTGGTTGCTGATTTCGGCATTGCCGGAGCCGGAATAGCCCTGCCCGCTGAGCGCGCCGGAGGCGTTGATGACGGAACCGGCTTTGCCCTGGCGGATGAGTTCGGGGTCGAGTTTGCCGTAGGCGAAATATTGGTTCAACTGGCCGATTTTTTCCTCGAGGGTCATCTGGCCGAGCAGTTGGTTGACATGGTTTTCAGGGTTGATTGGCATGGAAAATCCTTTGGATGGGATGTCGGAACAAGTCAAGTTTTACCACATTCTGGGGGTTGATGGTGGGGGATGTGATTTGCCTGGTCTGTCACAATTCAAATCGAGCGTTTCGTCAATTGAGTACGCAGGGCCGCCGCGCAGGGCCGCCGCGCAGCGCAGTTCCACGCGTCCGCCTGGCAGGGTCAAGGGATGACGCCTGGGGTTTAGGTGATGGCAGCCTGTTTACTCCCCATTTCTTTTGGGAGTGCCTCAACACCATCGCCATATCCTGGTTTTCATCCCCTGCCACATCGAACCGGACATGAGGTTTTCCCTCATCCGGCTCTCCGACAACCTTCATCTCTCCGCAGCGTTACGTACGCCATCTTCCAAAACACCCGCTTCGAGCCACTGACGAATGAGTTTCAGCACCCGCCGGTCGCTAATCCGCCTTTTCAACAACGACATCAACAGGTTGTGGTCAATCGTGTCAAAATAACTTTGAATATCGGCGTCAACTACCCACCAACCAGTTATCAGACCCTTTTTGACCTCATTTACTGCCTGCTGTGCGCTGCGTTTGGGGCGAAAGCCATACGAGTTATCACGAAAGTTGGCTTCAAAGAAAAGAAACTGCTCCACTCCCTCCCGTTCCACATCTTCGATGGTGACGCCATCTTCACCGGCGCTGCCACCGTTTCTGCGGACTTCTTCCCAAGCCTGTCTCAGAAGGTCAGGCCGGAATATGCGGTCATAGAGGGCATGAAACCGACGCTCCCTGTTCCTCTTGGCCGCCAGGTATAGTTTGCGCTGGAGTTCTCGTGATTTGTCTTGGGGTGTGATTGGCCTTGCGGCATGCACCGTCACTTACTTCCTCGCTGAACCTGGTTGAAGTAGAGACCCTTCCCTCCTGACAGGTTTTGTTGTCCTGTCTATCTGCGGTACTACACCTGCACCCACCGCAGGTGCGGTGCGGCCTCCTCCGACTTCTCATCCGGGGCAGCCTGGGGGACAGCTTATACCCTTCGTTTCGATGGTTCTGTGCCACCGACCAGATGAGTCCTCTCCTGCCTGCACTGGGCCGCAGGCACGCGTGTTCCATCGTCTGCTGTCACAACATCCCGCTCTCCCTACACCGGAGAAGCCTGCCCTGAGCTTGTCGAAGGGTTCTTCACGGCTGCATTCCAGGTTCTTCACCGCTTCTGTTGCCTTCGCCATGCGTGACAGGCTCGGCTCTCTCTTGCTCCCCTTGCGGGGCCTAACATTTCGGTGCCGCAAGTTTCACTTTATGTTACGGGCTGCTGCTTTGCTTCCCTTTCTCAGGGAGTTACATCGCTTTAGCACAACCAGTCGCCCGGCTGCACTAGATGTCTGCTACATGGCCTCCTGGTAGTTTCCATGACCGGACTTCCACCGGTTAGTAGACGATGACTTTCAGGACACACCACGCTGTGTTGGCACGCTTTTGACTTTGGAAACTCTATCGTTCTTGAAGTGCTGTTTGTAAAACTTCAGTAACCCAACCGTTAAGACTTTTATCTGATAATTTTGCCTGAATATAGGCTTTTCGATGCAACTCAGCTGGCAAGCGTACAACGAATTTACCTGAAAATGGTTTTTCAGGACTTTCGCCACGTTCGGCACAAAATGCTAAATAATCATCTACCGATTCATGAAACGCCTTTTGTAATTCATCGACGCTTGTGCCTTCAAATGTAATTACATCGCGGATATTGATAACTTCCCCATGCAAAATACCCGCTTCATCATCAATTTCGACTTTACCGATATAGCCTTTATATTCCATCATGGTTTTACTCCTGCCGCTTCGAGAAACTTATGGACGGATTTCACTGCGCCTTTGTTAGTTTCTTTACGCGGATGTGGGCGATGAAACACAGCCCGAACACCTTTCAACGCAACCCGCACCCTGGAGCCATTGCCTTCTGAGATTTCTGCACCTAAAGCGAGAATAAGGTTTCAATATCTTTCCAATCAATATTGGCTCGCTCTGGTTTCTCAAAAATGGCTTCCAATACTTTGCGGTGTTTGTTATCCATAATGAAATAATATCAGAAAATGATACCGCCTTCAATGGGTCAATATCCTGATAGTTTTTAAGGTTCTTTCCCTGCTTGGAAGGGACGGGCCAACGAGACTGTCGAAAAACCCTTTGTTCGCAAATTCTGCTCGAAACTCTCCCACTTTGGGCTTAAAAACCGCTAAAATGTTGCGTCTGACGCAAAAAACGGCGTATTTTGTGGTTTTTGTCCCACTTTGCAAGGATGAATCTTTACATAGGGATTTTTTCGACAGTTTCAACGGCAGGTTTTAGCGGCGGGCGGGGGAGTTGGCGGGAAAAAGCCAAAGGCAGAATCCCGCCTTCGGGGCTGAATCCCCTGGGGCGGGGCGAAGCACCGTCCCGCGAGCGCTCAGCCGAGCGGTTTGAACGGCTCAACCAGGTTTTTCAAGCAAACCTCACCTGCACTTGTCGCGCAGGCGCAAGTGTCGGGACGTTTCCCCATTTTTTGAGAAGATACCATGAGAGTATGCTTTGGGTTGATGTCAAAACACAAAAATACACAATCACGCCAGAAGTCATTATACCGTGTCCAAAATTGGACAGAATACGATCAAGCGCTTGTTGCGCGTGGTTCATACCATCTTCTGCTGGTGTTCCAGGCTGACTATTGCGCGCGCAATCTGCGCCGCCAGCCGGGCGTTGTTGAGCAGCAAATCGAGATTGGCGCGCAGTGATTTGCCGCCGGTCAATTCGTTGACCCGCTTGAGCAGGAAGGGGGTGAGTTCCTGGCCGCGCATGTTCTTTTGCTGGGCTTCCTTCGAGGCAGTTTCTTCGGCCTGGCGGGCCGCCTGCGAATCGAGCGCAGCGCCGCCAGGGATGGGCTGGCAGACCAGCACAGCCGACTTCATCCCCATATCCCAATGCGCCCTGGCAAAATCGACCACGGCGTCGGGGGTATCCAGTTTGACGCTGACCGGGTGGTTTTTGCCGGGTGAGAAAAATTCGGGAAATTTGTCCGTGCCATAGCCGACAACCGGCACGCCCATCGTCTCCAGGTATTCGAGCGTGGCGCGCAAATCGAGGATGGATTTGGCTCCAGCGCAGACCACAATCACCGGGATGGAGGCCAGGGCCTGTAAATCGGTGGAAATATCGAAGGGGTGCTCACGGTGGACTCCGCCGATGCCGCCAGTGGCAAAGACCTTAATTCCGGCCTTTTCGGCGGCGAACATCGTCCCGGCGACGGTGGTGCCGCCCATTTTGCCCAGGGTAAGGGCGGTGGCAAAATCACGCAGACTGACTTTGATGGCATCATCCGCGCCTGCCAGCCGTTCCAGCAGGTCGGGGCTGAGCCCGACCTGTACTTTGCCGCCCATGACGGCGATGGTGGCCGGGATGGCGCCTTCCGAACGGACGGCGGCTTCCATATCCTGGGCCAGGGTCAGGTTTTGGGATTTCGGCAAACCGTGCGTCACCACGGTCGATTCGAGGGCGACGATGGGCAAGCCACGCCGCCGGGCCGAGACAATTTCTACAGACAGGGAGAAAGATTTCGGGAGTTCGGTCATCATAATATTATAGGGTCAATTCGTTGTAGAGTTTTTCGAGGGTCAGATCGGGGGACACCGTGCCAGGGTATCGCAACGTCAGGGCGGCGGCAGAAAGCCCCAGCCGGGCGGCGTCATCGAGGTCGATATCGTTGACCAGCGCAAATATGACCGCCGCGGTGAGCGCATCGCCCGCGCCGGTCGAATCGACAATGCTGGTGCGCAGGGCCGGGATATGGCCGGTGGTCTCGGAACTGGCATAGCACACGCCAAACTCTGCCAGGGTGATAAAGACCGTTTCGACGCCCTGGTTGACCAGGTAGCGGGCGGCGTCGATGGCGGCCAGGCTGTCGGCCGGGTCGAAGAGTTGACCGGTCAGGATGCCGGCCTCCACGCTGTTCGGGGTAATCGTCTTCAACTGTCGCAGGTAGGGCATGAGACCCAGGGCCAACGACCCGGAGGTGGGGTCGGCGCAGATCGGCAGTTTGTATTTCTTCGCCAGCCCAAAAACCGCTGCCAGCGCCGAGGCGGACAGGTTGGCATCGACGAACAGCATGGCGGCCTGCTCGAATAAATCGGCGTGATACAGCAGGTACGATTCTGTCAATTCCTGCATGACGCGCATATCATCGAAGGCAAACTGGCGGTAGCCGTCGCTGTCCAGCACGCCCATGTAAAAACCGGTCGGGTATTTATCGGTGGCGTAGACCTGACTGATATCCACCCCGGCCTGGCGGGTATGGGCCAGCACGTCTTCGCCGATGCGGTCCCTGCCGACGACGGAGAGCAGGCTGACAGGCTGCCCCAGCCGGGCCAGGTTCTCGGCGACGTTGCGCGCCACGCCCCCAAACGAGGCGCGGATGCGGGCCGGGTTGGATGTGCCGGGGCGCAGTTCCCCCTCCACGCGGCCCACCACATCCAGCCCGGATGCGCCTATGACAAGAACGCTGTTTTCGGTTGAGTCGGTCATCTTCATACCTGGTGGTGCTGTTGGCGAACCCTGCTGATGGAGGAAATCACATTCACAATTTGATAGAAGGCGCGCAAATCCTGGTACAGCCGGATGGCCTGTCGCAACAGTTCGCGGTCTTCCGCCTCGAGAATGGGGTTCAGGTCTTCGTACAAGCCAGCCGCCTGTGACAGCAATTCTTCCACATCGGAAGAATAAATGGAACGCGGCGTGGACGACCACAATGCCAGGGTTTGCAGGAAATCATCGTACACCGAAGAAGGAGGCCGTCTCAATCGCTCGAAAAGCCTGGCTGCTTCCTGAGTCAGGCGCGTAAAACGCAAATCGAGCCCGTTTCGTCCGCGTCCATACAAATCAGCAGCCCGTTGCAGGGTTTCCTCGTATTCTTGCAACAGGTTGTCGAGCAGCCGCTCATCGTCCACTTTTTCCAGGTCATTGTAGAATTTGTTAATGGGCAGGATTTGAATCAGGCGCAGCAATTCCTGGAGTTTGGCTTCCGATTGCAATGTTTCGAGGGCCTGCGGATTGCCGCGCGCAAAGTTTTCACGGCTGGTTTTCCAGGCGTCACGATGATTGGCCGGGATGATTTCCGCCGGGGTATACCAGGTCCCAACGCCAATCCAGTTGAGTTTGAAGCCTTTGTCGGCCATGCGCTTTTGGAAACCATCCTGGCTGTAAAACAAATCCGTCAGGAAGGTGCGCGAGGAAAAATCGGGAGCTTTGAGCGGGGGATTGCCAGCCTGGTCACCGTTGATTCCCGATAGCAGCTGGCTGAACTGGTCGATTTTTTGTTCGCGGGTGGTAAGCGAGTTTTCTTCCGGCTCGCCAATTGCTGCCAGGAACTCGCTCAGGCCGCGCTTGCTGATAAACGCGCCCATCTCAGCCAGGATGGGGCCGCCCATCTTGAACGGGTCTGACTGCCACTCCGGTTTACGCGCCGGGGCAATCCCAGGCTTGACCACGCGCGTGTCCTTGTAGACCAAACTCTCGATGGACGCCGGACTGAAGGGGTAGGGGGTGGCGGAGCGGTTGGGCGCTTCGCCGCGATGAAGACTGTACGAAAATTGGATGTCTTTCGCGCCCACGATGATGCCATCGCGTGAGCGCGTGGGCGGCAGTTCGACGGTATCGACGCTGTCACGCAGGTCAACCACCCGGCGGATACGTTCGAAATCATCGATGATTTCCTTGCCGGTCGGCCCAATCACGTGAGGCGTGCCGTCGGGCCGCTCGAAAAGCGCGGCGCTGTCGAGGTCGACCTGCACATATCCGGGCCCGCCGATTTTGATGATGGTCGAATCATGGTCGTCTTCGACCACTTTACCATTGCGAATGTGAATGGTGGTGTATCCCAGCCCAAAAGCCGCTTCCATGACAAATTGCCGGGCGGTCACTTCTGATTCCTCGAAAATATCGGCCAGGTAAATCGCAGTGATGCGATGCATCAGCCAGAAGGGCGCAAACAGGGCCAGCAAATGCTTGATGACCGCCGGATGCAGGACAACTGTCACCGTAAAATCGAGCAAAGCAAACAGCAAAGACTGGGTATCCCCGCGAGAAACCAAGCCAAAAGCATTCAACATTCCCCAAAGTTGCTGGCGGGCAACACCTTCAGGGACAGTTAACACCATCGAGACCAACCAGGACAAGATAAACCCGACTCCCAAGGCGTTCCAGCGGATGACGGATACCCGATGCGTCAAGGCAAAGACGCGGTTCAAGAAAGCGTCGAGGGCGCGTTTCACCCAATCGAAAACCACCCCCAATGGAGACGGACGCGCCGCGCGCGCAGCGGGGGCAGGCATCCACTCTTTCATCCGCGCGCGCCCCTGTCTCGCAGCCAGCTAAAGATATCCGAAAGTTCACGCTGCTCGGTGTTGGTGCGCTTCAACAGGGAGGAATTGCGGCGCACGCCCAGGAAGGTGTTGTGAACCAGGTAATACAAAGCCCCATATTTATTGGGGAGAGGCTCGTATTGGAATTCACGGGTCGCATCAGCGGCATATTCTTTGAGCGCATCTTCCTGCCCGGCGGTCTCAGCCAGTTTTCGGTCGCGCTCCACCTGGTCGCGTTCCTTTTCGGCGTTCTTTTTCCACAGGGTTGTCCATTGCGAAATAATGCGTTCCTCGATATCGGGCGCAAACATCACCCGTTTGAAATTGACTCCCAGAACCTCCAGGCCCATCTCCGACAGGGTATCGAATTCCCTGCTGGACGACTTCTCCAGATAATCCTCGGCTTCCTTTGCCTTGCCGTTCTTGAGCAGGAACGCATACACGCCCTGATACTTGAAATCACTCATCGCAATAAAGTTTTCGAGCGGCGGCTGGATATCCTGGTAGCGGTTTTCCCGGCGATGGTTGTTGAAGATGGTTCGGCAGGCTTCCTCCGGCTTCAAAACCACCCGCCCAAAATCATCCAAGCGTTCCACCTCGCGCTGCTTCAGGCGCTTGGCGACCATGGAAGCAATGGTCTGCAAGCCGGTATCGACGCGGTTGTCTGCGATGGCAAATAATTCATCCTGGCGGAACTTGCGCACATACTCCCGCCATACATCCACCGCCATGCGGGCCGGGAGTTCACTCCATACCGGCTGCGAAGCATCGGCCCCGCGCGTCAGGCTGTCACGGATTGCCTTTTCGGCGCTTTGGGCATTGAACCCAAAGCAGGTATTGCCCTCGCCCTCCTTAGCGGCGATGTGGAAAGTCACCCCAATCGTCGCCACGACTTCAATCCCGTCGCGCGTCAGTGCGCTGGTTTCCCAGCGGCGCTTTTGGATAGATTCATAATCTTCTGGACAGGTTTCCCTGGTGGCCTTGAAGGGGTCCCTGTCACCCTGGTCGTTTTTCTCATCCGGCCCAACCGTCAGGTTGAGTTGGTGCAAATCCGCCGTCCCGGCGATGCTCTCATCAGATTCTGTAAAATGGACGCCCGGCCCCACCGTGCGCGTAAACTTGACCCCGGTGCGTAACACTGCCGCGCTGGCACTGTCCAACCAGATGACGCCCGGCCCCTTGAGCGTCTTTTCGCCTTCGCGGGCCCGAATGATGCCGCTTTCCACGAACAGCGCCGGGCCATGCCCGCCCGTCAGGTACGTCACCATGCGGTCGACCATCTTCAAACGGTCGCTCAAGGTACGCACCGGCAAGACGAACTGCGCAAAAAAGACCAGCCAGGCCGCCAGCCCCACCAGGCAAACCAGGGTATCGGCAGATTGTTGGAAGAAGTTGTTGACCGGTCCCAGGAAAAACTCCCTCGTAAAGAGGGAGGTCACTTCCGACCCTTCTTCCGGCACATAAGCCAGCACCCACAAATGCGCCAGCAGGTTGATTGAAAAATACGCAACGATGAATCCCCCAAACCCCATCAGGGCGCGGACGATTGGCTGCTCGAAAAAGCGGGGATGTTCTTCCATTGGTTTGATTCTATAACAAAAACGCCAAAAAGGGAAACAAGATGACGTATAATCGCGGCTTATGGACAAATATTGCGTTGAATTTCACTGTCACACCATCTATTCCAAAGACTCACTGGTCGAACCGCGCAAGTTGGTGGAGGCGGCCCGCCGCAAGGGGCTCGACCGTTTGATTGTAACCGACCACAACAGCATTGGCGGCGCATTGGAGGCGCAGAAAATCGCCCCGGAGCTGGTTATCGTGGGCGAGGAGATTCTAGCGACCCGCGGCGAGTTCCTGGCGGCCTTCGTGCGCGAGGAAATTCCCGCCGGGCTGGAACCGCTCGAGGTCATCCGCCGCCTGAAAGAGCAGGGGGCGTTTATCAGCGTGTCACACCCCCTCGACCCGATGCGCGGCTGGAAGCGGGGGCACCTGCTGGAGATTCTGCCGCACATCGATGCGCTCGAAGTCTTCAACGCGCGCTGCATCGATGGAAAGTTCAACGACGACGCGCGCGCGTTTGCCAGGGAACACGAAATCCCCGGCATGGTTGGTTCCGATGCGCACACCCTGATGGAGTTGGGGCATGCCACTCTAACGGTCGCCCCGTTCACAGACGCGGAAAGCCTGCGGAAGGTCATTGCTTCAGGGGTGGAAAATGTCCGGCTGTCGTCGCCGTTCGTCCATTTATCATCGCGCTATGCCGTTTTTGCCAAAAAACGCGGCTGGGCGCAGCCGCCGCGCAAATCGGATTTTGCAACAGGTTGACAAATCCCTAAAGTGGAGTAAAATACCGTTCGCTCAAGCCAGAGCAGTACGATTTGCCGAAGTGGCGGAACTGGCAGACGCGCTACGTTCAGGGCGTAGTCCTGAGAGGGGTGAGGGTTCAAATCCCTCCTTCGGCACACAAAAAGCCTCGCAATTGCGGGGTTTTTTTGTTAAAGATTTTCACGCAATACCCTTGCGGGCACGCGAGCCGCAAAGCGCGCGAAGAAAATAAAAAACTGGCGTTCTGCGCGGCTCTGCGCGAGAAAAAGAACAAAAATTAGCCGCCGATTCTGATCCCGAACGAACGTTATGTACCTTTCTCCGCCAGGTAATCACTGTAGCCGCCCAAATGCCCAACCAGTTGGCCGTTTTCGATGGTCAGGATACGCTCCACCGTCCGGTCGAGGAAATAGCGGTCGTGGGAGATGACCAGCACGGTGCCGACGAAATCGGCCAGGGCATTTTCGAGCACTTCGGCGGAGGCAATGTCGAGGTTGTTGGTCGGCTCGTCGAGCAACAGGAAGTTCGCGCCCGAAAGCACGAGCAGGGCCAGTTGCAGGCGGCTGCGCTCGCCACCCGATAAATCGCCGACGCGCTGCTGAGATTGCTGGTAGGTGAACAGGTAGCGCAGCAGGAACGAGACCGCGTTCGGCTCGCTCATATTCCCGGCAAAGCGCACCGTATCCAGCACGGTTTTGTCGAAGTCGAGCGTTTCGTGTTCCTGGGCGTAGCAGCCAATCTTGACGCTCGGCCCGAGGATGATTTCGCCGTGTTCGGGCGTTTCCTTGCCCAAAATCAGGCGGAACAGGACGGATTTCCCCGACCCATTTGGCCCGACCACCCCGACGCGCTCGCCGTGCCAGAGAATCTCGTCCACGCCATCCAGGATAACCCGTTTGCCAAAAGATTTCGCCACTCCGCGCAGTTCCAGCACCTTGTTCGAGCCGCGCCAGCCATTGAGTTCCAGCCCCATGCGCTTGCGGTCGAGGGTGGGACGGTCGAAGCGGTCGACTTTTTCGAGGCGGGTCTGCATGGAGCGCACACGGCTGGCGAATTTATCGCTAACCTGCACCCAAACCTGGTAACGCTTGAGGGCCATCTCCATGCGGCGGATGGCGCGCTGTTGAATCTGGAAGAGTTCTTCCTGGCGGGCGAGGCGCTGCTCCTTGTCGATGATGTAATCGGTATAGTTGCCGGTAAAGGTGGTCAGTTTGCCGTCCTCGATTTCGGCGATGTGGGTAACGACGGCATCCAGCAAGTAACGGTCGTGGGAGATGATGACCACCGCGCCGGGATAGTCCTGGATGAGACGCTCGAGGCAGGCTTTGCCGGGTAAATCGAGATGGTTATCGGGTTCGTCGAGCATCAGCACGGCGGGGCGCAGCAGCAACAGGCGGGCGAGGCCGACGAGTTTTTTCTGTCCGCCGGAGAGCATGGCCAGGGGTTTTGGCAAATCGGATTCAGGCAGGCCGAGTCCCAGTAAAAGGTCACTCACCCGTTCGGGATAGGAATCGCCTCCGAAGGCGGCATACTGTTCGAGCAGGGTTTCATGCAAAGTGAGCGCTTTTTCGAGGGCTTTGGGATTTTCATAAACGGCAGGCTCACCCAGGCGCGATTCGACCTCCAGCAGTTGAGCGTGGACTTCGGCATAGCGCGGATTGCCGGCCAGGGCTGAATCGAAGGCGGTCTCGCTGGGGTCGAGTTCCGGGTGCTGGGGCAGGCAGCCAACTGTCACGCCTTTCGCGCGAACAATGTTCCCGCCCGGTTCCGGGGCATGTTCGCCGACAATCAACTTGAATAATGATGACTTTCCCGCGCCGTTTGGGCCAATCAGGCCGATGCGCTGGTCGTGCTGGATTTCCCAATTCAATCCGCGAAAAATGGCTTTGGCCCCCAAAACGAGGGTGGCGTTGGAGATGGCAATCGAAATCATGGCTTTTCCTTGTCAAATAAAAACGCCGCAGGGGCTGCCTGCGGCGCGAGAAATCGAAGTAGGTGAAACGGTCAGACTTTCCAGGCAACAGGCGCAATACGACAAGGGAAGGCTGGATTAAAGCCATTCAGGGTGCGGGCGACAATGGGATGGGCAAGCAAGAAAACGTAAAACATGGCGCGATTATACCAGTTTTTCTTCGAGCCGGGTTTTGACGGCCGGCCATTCACTGTCGAGGATGCTGTAATAGACCGAATGCCGGATGACGCCATCCTCCAGAATCATGTGATTGCGCAACACTCCCTCGCGGACGGCCCCCAGCCGCTCGATGGCGTGCTGGGAGCGTTCGTTGCGGCTGTCGGTTTTGAACTGCACGCGGATGGCGCCGAGGGTCTCGAAGGCATGACGCAGGAGCAGGTATTTTGCCTCGGTATTGACGGCAGTGCGCTGGAACTGCACGCCGTACCAGGTCCCGCCAATCTCCAGGCCGCGATGTCGCGGACGGATTTCCATATAGCGGGTGGCTCCGGCCACCATGCCACTCTCTCTGTGAATGACGACAAAAGGCTGGTCGGTTCCGGCGGCCTTTTTGGATAATATATCGCGCACCCACTCCAACATGCCCTGCTCGGTGGTCAACTCTCCGTAGAGCATGTAGCGCCAAATGGCCGGGTCGTTGCCGATGAGGGACAGGCGGTAGGCGTGTTCTTCGGTCAGCGGCTCGAGGCGGACGAAGTTTCCTTCCAGGGTAACAGGTTCGACCCACATAGACGTTCCTCCGAGGAGAATTCTAACATGGGAAACGGATGTGACAGCGGATGTGACAGCGGATGTGACAGCGGATGAAACGGAGAAACGGATGGGGCAGCGGATGAAACGGATACAAAACTGATTGGCTACACGCTTCTTCTCTCGTCTTGCGTTGGCAGGCAGGGCATTTGGGGGCCTGGAATTCCCAGATATTCAGACAGAGCGGCGCGCAAGGCGGTGCGGTCATCCCAAGGGTATTCGATTGCGCCGAAACACATCGATTGCTCGTGGCCTTTGCCGCAGGCGATGACCAGGTCGCCGGGGCGCGCCAGTTGGATGGCAAATTTAATCGCCTCGCCCCGGTCGCGGACACGGTGGAAGGTTTCCCCCTCCAGGCCATCTTTGGCAATTGCGCCAGCAGCCATTTCGGCCAGGATGCCGTCGAGCGATTCGGTGCGCGGGTCTTCGGCGGTCAGGACGGAGATGTCGGCCAGTTCAGCGGAGGTTTCGGCCATCAGGCGGCGTTTCTCGCGGTCGCGCAGGCCAGCGGAGCCAAAAATAGAGATGACGCGGCCTTTGGTCATCTGGCGAGCAGTTTCGAGAGTCACTTTGAGGGCGTTGGGGGTGTGGGCAAAATCGACGATGGCGGTGAAATCCTGGCCGAGGTCGATGACTTCCATGCGGCCTGGAATGCCGGGCAGGTTGGCGAGGCCCCGCGCGGCGGTTTGTGGGTCGATGCCCAGGCCAACGACCGCCGCCGAGAAGGCGGCCAGGCAGTTCGAGACGTTGTACGCGCCCACGAGATGAGTCCGCGCGGGAACGCGGAAGTCCTTGCCCACGATGTCGAAGACCAGGCCGGATGGGCTGTAGGTGATGTTTTCGGCGTAGATGTCGGCTTGCGGGGCGAGGCCGTAGGAAACCTGGCGTGAGGCGTGACGCGTGAGGAGCGAGGAGAGATACCCATACGATTTCTGGTCATCGAGGTTCAGGACGCCCAGGCGCGGATTGCTTTGCGGCTTATTGACCGTATCCGCCAGCAACTCGAACAGGCGGCCTTTGGCGGCGCGGTAGTTTTCGTAGGAGCCGTGTTCGTCGAGGTGTTCGTGGGTAATGTTGGTGACGACGGCAATATCATACTGAGATGCATCCACGCGGTGCTGGGCCAGGCCGTGCGAGGTGGTTTCGAGAACGACATGCGTCAATCCAGCCTCGACCATTTTGGCGAGGTAGCGTTGGACATCGTGGGCGTCGGGCGTGGTGACATGAAAGCCGGTATCGAGGATTTCGCCGCCGATGACGGCATTGACGGTGGAAATCATGCCTGTTTCGAGACCGGCCGCTACCAGGATTTGATAGAGAAGATTGCTGGTGGTGGTCTTGCCATCCGTGCCGGTGACGCCGATGACGGTCAATTTCCTGCCCGGATGTCCGTAGAAGGCCGCAGCGAGGTGGGTCACGGCGCGGCGGGAATCAGCGACCCGGATATAGGGAACATCGAGGCTGGTGATGTCCTTCTGCCCGACGACAGCCGCCGCTCCCCGGCGAATGGCGTCGGGGATGAAGTCGTGTCCATCCACAGAGGCGCCTGGGCGGGCGATGAAGATGTATCCGGGTTGAACCTGCCGGTTGTCGATGGCGAGGCCGGATATGGGCAGGTCAGGGAGGTTCGAGGGGGAAAACGGGAGAGAAAAATCAATGAAGAGGTCGGGGAGAGAAATCATAGTCCAGGTTTTACCATAAATTGATGAATTGGGCGTGTTTGCCTGCGCATTGCCTTTCGGTCGCGCAAGATTCAGGGGTGCATAATGAAAATGCCGGAGCAAGCCCCGGCACTCCAAAAACAGTACAAATTTAGCGCAGGTTGGCGCGCAGGCCCTCGAGTTTGCCAGCGACGGAACCGTCGAGGACTTTGTCGCCGACCTTGATGACCAGGCCGCCCAGGATGGTGGGGTCAACGCGGAAAGAGACCGCAGCCGCGCCAGATTTCGCTAGCACATCCTTCTTGACGGCTTCCTGCTCGTCTTTGGTAAGCGGCAGAGCGCTGGTCACTTCGGCGGACGAGCCGGTGACGGATGCGCCTTCCATGATGACCACTTTACCGGCCTTGACCCCGGCGAAGAATTCGTCAATCAGGGCGCGCTGGCGCTTCTCATCGAGGGCTTCGTTGACCAGTTTCTGGGTGCTGGCGATGGCAAGCGCCGCCACCTGCCCGCGCAGGTCGCCGAGGAGGCGATTGCGCTCCTCATCAACTTCGGCCAGGGCTTTTTCGGCGGCCTTTTTGGCCTCGGCGTCAGCAGCGGCCTTTACGTCCCGGGCAGCGGACTCAGCCCGTTCGGTGGCTTCGCGCACGATTTGGCTGGCTTTGGCCTGGGCTTCCGCCGTGATTTTTTGGGCTTCCTTTTCGGCGTTGGCGCGGGCTTCAGCAGCGATGCGGGCGTCTTCCAGGCCGCGCGCAATGGTTTCGCGGCGTTTTTCGAGCAGGCCAGAGATGGGGCCAACTATCCATTTGGCGACCACCGTGTAGACAATAATCAGGTTGACGACCTGAACAAGAAAAAAGGGTAGGTTTAAACCCAATGCTTCCAAGGTATCCTCCCGATTTTAGAAAACGAACAGGATGAGCAGGGCGACAACCAGACAGTAGATAGCGATGGCCTCGGCAAACGCAATGCCGAGAATCATGTTGGTCTGGATGGTACCGGTAGCATCGGGATTGCGTCCCATGGCCTGCACAGCACCGCCGACTACGATACCAACCCCGGCACCGGCGCCAATCGCGCCAATCATCGCCAGGCCTGCGCCAATCAATTTTGCGGCTTCAACTTCCATTGTGTGTATCCTCCGTGACTCGGTTTCGGGCGGGATAGACCGCCACTGTGAAATGGTGTTTACCCGGGCAGTAACTCGCCCGAAATTTAGGCGTGCGCTTCTTCGTGATGGCCGCCGTGTCCCTGGGTGGCCTGCGACATGAAGACCATCGTCAACATGCCGAACACGATGGCCTGGATGAGACCGACGAAGAATTCAAGCAGGTAGAACAGGGCCTGGGCAAAGACAGGTACCAGCGAGCCGATGACGAACAACAGCACCGCGCCCGCGAACATATTGCCAAAAAGACGGAAAGCAAAAGACAAGATTTTCGAGAATTCCGAAATCAGTTCGAGCAGGCCGACGCCAAAGTCGATGAAACCGAAAATCGGCTTGCTGAACATGCCGCCCACGTTCCAGAATTTCCACATGTAGGAAATACCCTGGGCGCGGAATCCTATCACCTGAATCATGACCACCGCCACAACTGCAAGCGCAAAGGTGAAGTTCAGGTCGGTGGAGACGGGGCGCATGAAGGGAATGACGGCGTAACTTATGCCTTCGCCCTTGCCTTCCGCTCCAGAATTCCAGATGGTGGTGATGGGCCCAAAGTGCTCGAGGGCATAGCCATTCTTGTATTCATGAATGATGCCGATGGTTTCATTGCCCGGCACCAGTCCCGACCAGTTGGCAGCCAGCACAAGCAGCGTGATGGTGGCAAACCAGGGGAAGATTTGCTTCGTCCATTTCCCGGCAGTGCTTTCGGTGATGCCGTAAAGCATCTCCATCAGGGCTTCCACCGCGCCAGAGATGCCGGTCAGCACCATTTTTCCGCTCTTGACCCCGCGCGAGACGAAAATCGCCAGTAAAATGACGATAATGTCTGCCACAATCAGGCCAAAGGTGGTGTTTGTAAAGTAGAACGGCCCGATAAAGGGAATGGTGAAGAGCGGAACTTCGCTATATTTTTCGCCGGGCAGGTAGACATGCGGCATGATGGGCTTGATTCCCAGGCCGATTCCGAAGAAACCGGTAAACAGGAACAATCCCAGGATAATCGCCGCAAGCACAACCCAGCGTCCCCAGACACGTTTCTTGGGTTTCTCACTCACGATTCTCTTCCTCCTCAGAAAGTTTGGCTGGTTGATTTGTTGTTTTCAGTTGGCTGGTGGCCGATTTCACAATACGGTACAGAACATATACTGAAACCGGGCCGCTGCCCACGATAAACAAGATGGCAAAGAAGGGTCTTGTCTCGAAATACCGGTCAAGCCACAATCCCACAAACAAGGCTCCAAGTAAAAGGACCGGGATAATGCAACCCACCTGGCCGATAACCGCCGCCAATGTCATGTTAAACGTGTCCCGAGGTACGATGGATTGGTTATTGGCGTTTTGTCGGTTATCTTGTGGGTTGGATGCTGTCATCGGGTGCGGATTATATCACAAGGATTTTTATCAGCAAAGTGAATAAAATTTGTCAGAATTAACCCCCTCCCGGCCTCCCCCAAAAATCCAAAGAGCGGGATTTTTGGGGGAGGGGGAAGGCGGAATTAGAAAAAGAGGCTGAGGGCGGCGTCGGTGGAGAAGCCGAACCAGGGGGCGAAGATGGTCCCGGTCAGGATGATGCCGATGGTCAGCACCACGAGGGCAATCGCGTAGGGCCGCGTCACCGGGATGGGGCGCGCTTCCTCGTTCTCGCCTTCCATGCGGTAGAGGTAGACGTATTTCATCACGTTCAAGTAGTAGTAGACGCCCACAACTGAATTGATAATGCCGACAAAGACCAGCCAATACCACCCTGCTTCGACGGCGGCGGCGAAGACCAGCACCTTGCCGATGAACCCGCCGAAGGGCGGCATCCCCGACAGGGAGAGGAAAGCCACCAGCATAGCGAGCGCCAGGTAGGGCGAGCGGCGGCTCATGCCGTCATAGGCGCGGATTTCGTCCGAACCGGTCACGCGCCCAAAGGCAGCGATGATGCCAAAAGCGGCGAGGTTGGTCAGGACGTAGGCAATCAGGTAATACACGACCGCCTTGATACCCAGTTCATTCCCGGCCACCACGCCAATCAGGGCGTACCCGGCGTGCGCGATGGAGGAGTAGGCCAGCAGGCGCTTGAGGTTTTTCTGGGCCAGGGCAACCAGGTTGCCGACGGTCATCGAGAGCGCGGCCAGCACGGCCAGGATTAACTGCCAGTTGGCATCGACCTGCGGGAAGGCAGTGATGAACAGACGGATGAGGACGGCCAACCCGGCGGCTTTGGAGGCCGTCGAAAGGATACCGGCAACCGGCGCCGGCGCGCCTTCGTATGTGTCGGGCGCCCAAAAGTGGAAGGGAGCCAGCGAAATCTTGAAGCCGAGCCCAACCACGAGCAGGAACAGGACGCCAACCGAGATGGGATTCAGGCTGGTGAAGTAACTGCGCATGTTCTCCAGCTGGGTTGTGCCGGAGAAACCGTAGACCAGCGACAGGCCATAGAGGAAAATCCCGGAGGTCATCGCCCCGAAAAGCAGGTACTTGAATCCTGCTTCGGTTGACTTCTTGTCATCGAGCATGAATCCGGCCAGGACGTACATCGGGATGGAGGTGGTTTCGATGGCAAGGAACAACATCACCAGGTCGCTGGAGGAGACCATCAGACACATGCCGATAGTGGCAGCCAACAGCAGGAGGTAGGATTCGGCGCGTTTGCCGAGCTGCTCCACATCCATGAAAAACAGGGCGGTGATGGCCGAGGCGAAGATGATGAACATCTTGAAGACGAAGGCCAGCCAGTCGAAGCGCACCATGCCGCCCCAGGCCAGGACAGGCTCGGAGGGACGGTCGAGCAGGAGGCTCAGAATCAAGACTGCGGTGAGTCCGCCCGCGGTGAGCCAGCCCAGGTTGGCGCGGCGGCTTTCATCCTTCCAAAATGGGTCGAGAACCAGTACCAGAATCCCGAGGACCAGGATGAAAATTTCAGGCAGGATTGCCAGCAAGTTGAGGCTCATTTATGCACCTCCCAGGAGGCGAAGGATATTTTCCACGCCGGTCGAGACCATTGGGGCCATCAGGCCGGGGAACAGGCCAAGCAGCACCATGCAGGCGCACAGGGTCACGATGGCGACCTTGTCGAGCGGGGTGATGGGCGTGATGTGGTGCTCGAACTGTTTGGGCATTTCGCCAAAGAAGGCGCGCCGCACGACCAGCAAGACGTAGGCTGCGGTGATGACGATGGAGAGCGAAGCGAGTATCGCCGCCAGGCCGCTGACCTGCCAGACGCCCATGAAGATGGGGAATTCGGCCACGAAACCGGAGAAACCGGGCATGCCCATCGAAACCAGGCTGCCGATAATGAAACCAATCGCCACCCAGGGCAGGGGTTTGACCATGCCGCCCAGTTCAGGGATTTGGCGGGTATGGGCGCGGTCATAGACCATGCCGACGGCAGCAAAGAAGAGAGCCGTCATGACGCCGTGCGAGAACATTTGCAGGCCTGCGCCCAGGATGCCCTCGCGGGTCAGGGTCGCAAAACCGAGCGCCACCAGCCCCATGTGCGAGACCGAGGAGAAACCGATGACGTATTTCATGTCCTGCTGAATCATGGCGATGAATGCGCCGTAGACGACATTGACCATCGCCAGGCCGAAGATGAGCCAGGCCCATTGTTTCGCGCCCTCAGGCAGGAGCATGATGCCAACCCGCAGGGCGGCAAACGCGCCGAGTTTCATCAAGACGCCCGCATGGAACATCGAGACGGCAGTCGGCGCGGCGACGTGACCATCGGGCGACCAGTTGTGGAAGGGGAAGATACCGCCCAGCACCGCAAAGCCCAGGAAGGTCGGCAGGAACCAGATGCACTGGAAGGCCTGCGAGAACCCGGCTTTTTCGAGCGCAAGCATGTCGAAGGTGAGGACACCGGTATTCTGGTAGTTGACGAAGACCATCGCCAGCGCGCCGACCAGGGCAAAGACCGAGCCGACGAACAGGTACAGGGTCAGTTTCATGGCCGCGTATTCGCGCGTCACCTTCCAGCCCCAGATGGCAATCAGCAGGTACATCGGGAAGACGGCGATTTCGTAGAAGAAAAACAGCATGAACAGGTCGAGCGAGACGAACACGCCGAACACGCCGCCCGCCAGCAGGAACAGGAAGGCGAAGAATTCACGCGGTCGGTCGTCGATGCCCCACGAAATCAGGACGCCGGTGAACATGACGATACCGGTCAGCAGGACGAGCGGGGCGCTCATTCCATCCACGCCAAAGTGCAGCGAGATGCCCAAGACAGGAAGCCAGTCATATTTTTCGATGAACTGATATTCCAGCGAGGGGTGCATGTAGACCTGGTAGTAGACCCAGCCCGACAGAATCAGGTCGAAGACTGCCGCCGCCAGCGCTGTGACGCGGATTTCGTTCTTGGCCTCCGGCTTCATCAACAACATGATGACGGCGGCAATGAACGGGGCGAAAACGATGATGCTCAAGACGGGAAATTGCATTTTGTCACCTCGCTCTACGAGAACAACAGGAGCATGGCTTTGTTGATGACATCCAGCATCCACATCGGCCAGACGCCGAGGATGAGGATGAGGATCATAAGCGGAGCCATGACCAGAATCTCGCGGGTGTTGATTTCGGTCAGTTTGTGTTCGCCGCGCGCCCAGTGTTCATTGAGCGGCCCGTGCAGGACCTTGCGGACGCCCTTGAGAATGTACGCGCCGGTGAACAGCAAACCAAGCATGGCAATCGCGGTGTAGACGGCCATATAATTCCATTCACCACCGGCAAAGCCAACCCCAAACGCGCCCCGCACAACCAGGAACTCGGAGACGAAGCCGTTCAGCCCGGGCAGGCCAAGCGAGGCCATGCTGGTGAAAATCAGGATGCCGCCATAGACCGGCACGAGCGGGAACAGGCCGCCGAACTCATCGAGATTGCGGGTGTGCGTCCGTTCGTAGATCACGCCGACCAGGAAGAACATACCAGCCGCGGAGAGGCCGTGATTGAACATCTGGAGAACCGCGCCGTTCAGGGCGATGGTGGCGTCCTGGGTTCCGATGGCTTTGGCCGCCGCGGCAATGCCGAGCAGCACGAAACCCATGTGGTTGACCGAGGAATAGGCCACCAGACGTTTGAAATCGGTCTGCCCGAAGGAGGCAAACGCCCCGAAGACAATCGCCATCGTCGCCAGGAAGGCCAGCCAACCGGCAAATTGCTGTGATTCGGCAGGATAGAAGGGCAGCACCAGCCGCAGGAAGCCATACGCGCCCAATTTGAGCAGGACGCCGGCCAGAATCATCGAACCGGCGGTGGGGGCTTCGGTATGGGCATCGGGCAGCCAGGTGTGGAAGGGCCAGACCGGCACTTTCAGGGCAAAGGCGATGGTGAAGGCCCAGAAAGCAATTGCTTTGACGGTCGATACGTTCATGCCGAGCAGGGTGCCTTCGTTAAAGTTGGTCCACTTTTCGGTCAGCGCCATCAGGTCGTATGTTTGGAACAAGACGCCGAGCATCTGGATGGCAAGCAGCAGGCCGAGCGAACCGGCCATGGTGTAGACCATGAACTTGAGCGAGGCATAGTTGCGGGCCGAGACCTTCATGCCGCCCCACAGTTCGCGCTCGCCTTTGGGGCTGCCCCACTGATTGATGAGGAAGTACATCGGGACCAGGCCGATTTCCCAGAAGGCGAAGAAAATCAGCAGGTCGAGCGCCAGGAAGACGCCCAACATGCCCGTTTCCAGGAACAGGAAGAGCATCATGTAGGCCTTGACCTTCTCGGTGATGTTGAAGGAGGCCAGCAAGGCGAGCGGGGTCAGCAGCGTGGTCAACAAGACCATCGTGAGCGACAACCCATCCACGCCAACGTGGAAAGTGGAGTTAATCGCCTCGTACCAGGTGTACTGCTCCTCGAATTGGAAACCAGGCGCGGAGGGGTTGAACTGCGTCCACAGCCAGACCGAAAGGCCGAAAGGAACCAGGCTGGCGAGGAAAGCCGTCCAACGGATGACCTTCGGCTGGTCGGCGGGCAGGAGCCAGATGACCAGCGCCGCCGCGACAGGGAAGAACAAAATCGTTGTGAGCAGGTGAGTGCTGATGAATTCCATTGTCCACTCCCCTTTAGAAGGCGAACAGATACAGCGCCGCGCCGATGGCAAACAAGACGGCAACTGCGCCTATCAGGTAGGTCTGGATGCGCCCGGTCTGCGCCTTGCTCAGCGCGCGCCCGGCGGGCTGGAAGGTCCAGTAAGCACCCAGTTTGTCGCCGATGAGTTCGTTCACAATCGGCTTGTCGATAGCGTTGCGGAAGAAATGACCAATCAACAGGGCAGCGCGGGCAAAGAAGTGCAGGATGCCATCGATGACGCCCCGGTCCATCCACTGATAGGTGAAGACTTCCGAAACCCAGGTCATCGGCTTGATGACGAAGAAGGCATAGAACTCGTCGAAGTACCACTTGTTCTTGAGGAACGGGTACAGGAAACCGAGCGGTTTTTCGAGCGGGTCGGCGTCGCCAGCCTTGACATCTTTATAGACCAGCCAGCCGAGCGTCAGGCCGCCGAGGGCGACGACGAGCGAAATCGTCAGCGGTATCCAACTGAACTCCACCGGTTTGGGATGTTCGATGAGCGTGCCGCCGACGAAATCGTGGAACCAGTTCGGAACCAGGCCGCCGATGGCCGGGAAATGCTCCGGGATGCCGACCCAGCCGAATCCGACCGCGAAAACCGAGAGCACGACCAGCGGCGTGGTCATTGTCCAGGGCGTCTCGTGGGCGTGTTCCGCTTCTTTGGTGCGCGGCTGGCCCAGGAAGGTCAGTGTAATCTGGCGCATGGTGTAGAAGGCGGTCATCAGCGCGGCGATGGAGAGGGTGGCGAGGATTGCCCAGTGTTCGTGGGCAAAGGCGTCGGCCAGGATTTCATCCTTCGACCAGAAGCCAGCCGTCACCAGCGGGAAGCCGGAGAGGGCCAGGCCGCCAATCAGGAAGGTCCAGAAGGTGATGGGCATTTTGTTTTTCAGGCCGCCCATATTCCACATATCCTGCGGGTCGACTTTGTGGTTACCGGTGTGCAGGACGCCATGCTCCATGCCGTGAATGACCGAGCCGGAACCGAGGAACAGGAGCGCCTTGAAGAAAGCGTGGGTGACCAAGTGGAAGGCCGCCGCGATGTAGGCGCCCATGCCAAGCGCGGCAATCATGAAGCCAAGCTGCGAGATGGTCGAGTAGGCCAGCACCCGTTTGATGTCGTTCTGCGCCAGGGCGATGGTCGCCGCGAAAATGGCGGTGAACGTACCGATGAAAGCGATGATGCTCATCGCAGTCGTCAGGCCGTAACCAGTCCAGTCGGCAGTCACCAGCGGGAAGATGCGGATGACCATGTAGACGCCCGCCGAAACCATCGTGGCCGCATGAATCATGGCGCTGACGGGGGTCGGGCCTTCCATCGCGTCGGGCAGCCAGACGTGCAGCGGCCACTGCGCCGATTTGCCAATGGTGCCGATGAACAGGAGCAGTCCAATCAGCCCGGCGGCGGAGAGACCGAAAATCGGCGTCATAGTGGCTGCCAGGCTATGCAGGACTTCCTCGTTGTAGAAGATGGCGCGGTAGTTGAGCGTGCCGGTGGCCGAGTAGAGCAGGGCCAGGCCGAGCAGCATGAAAACATCGCCGACGCGGGTGGTCATGAACGCCTTGACTGCCGCATTGCGGGCCGAGGGCTTGCCGTACCAGAAGCCAATCAGCAGGTACGAACACAGGCCCATGATTTCCCAGCCGACGAACAGGGTCAGCAGGTTGTCGGAGACGACCAGGATGTACATGCCGAAGGCGAACAGTGCCAGGAAGGCGAAGAAGCGGCTGTACATCGGTTCGACCGAGAGAACAGTGTGCTTGCCTGCCCCAGGTTTGTTGGGGTGGCCGTGTTCGTCGGTCACAGTCGCGCCGTGCGGCGGCAGGCCGGGCCGGTCGTGATCGCCTTTCGGTTGGCCGAAGTTATGGTAGCCGACGCTGTACAGGAAAATCATGAAGATTGTCCAGGCTACGAAGAACAGCGTGATTGCGCCAAGCGGGTCGATTTGGACGCCGATTTTCAGGAAATCCGTGCCGGTTGGCAGCCAGTTGATGGACGATTTGAAGATTTTCCCGCCAAAATGGTCGATGCCAATCGCATGGAAGAAGATGACCATGCTGCCCAGCCAGGAGAGCGCCGCCGCGCCCACGCCAACCGTGTGGCTGAGGGCTTTGCTCTTGTTGGTGAACAGCACAATCAGGAAAAATGCCAGCAGGGGTGGCAGGGGAATGAGCCAGAGGAGAGTTTCAGGGGCCATAACGTGTCTCCTACCACTTCATCAAGTCGAGTTCGTCGGCGATGACGGTCTTGCGGGCGCGGTAGATGGAAATGACCAGGGAGAGACCCACCGCCACTTCCGCCGCGGCCACAGCAAAGACGATTATCGCAAACACCTGTCCGGCCATCATGGATGGATTCCCATACCGCCAGAAGGCGACCAGGTTGATATTGGCGGCGTTCAGCATCAGTTCGATGCCGAGCAGGATGGCGATGGCGTTTTTGCGCGCCAGCACGCCATACAGGCCAACGGCAAACAGCGCCGCCGAGAGATAGAGATACCAGGAAAGCGGAATCATGCGCGTCCTCCTATTTCTTATTCATCGCCACGTAGACCGCGCCGATGAGCGCCGCCAGCAGCAGCACCGAGGCCACCTCGAACGGCAGGACGAACAGGTTCGGCGAAATCAGGGCCTGGCCCAGCAGTTCCAGGGTATTATCCGGCACGGGCGCAGGAATCCGGTCCGGTGAGAAGATGAATCCGCGCACGATGAAGGCGATTCCAACCAGCGCCAGCGCGCTTACGCCCAGGGCGACCGGCCAGTTGGCGTTGGTCTGCGAAGTCTGGCTCAACTGGTCGCGGCGCGTTAGCATGACGGCGAAGATGAACAGAATCGCTATCGCGCCGATGTAAACCACGATTTGAATCACCGCCAGGAACCCGGCCTCGAGCAGGACATACAACATCGCCACCCCGAACAGGGTTGCGATGAGCCACAGCGCCGCGTGAACCAGGTTGCGGACGGTCACAACCAGCACCGCCGAAACCAGGATGAGCGCCGCGCTCAGGAAGAAGATAACTTGCGAAGCATCCATACGTTGCCCCCCATCCGATTAATGTTGCGCCAGCGGCGCGGGCGATTCTTCCACCACCGCGCGCTGTTTGCGGGCGCTGCCGCGCAGGATTTCCAGCAAAACCCAGCCCGCCAGCACGTTCGACAGGAACATCGCCAGCCCGTGCACCCAGGGCGCCATATCTTTGAAAATGGCATGGACAATCGCCGTGACAATCAAGAGCGCGAAGGCCACCGGGGTCAGGAATTTCCAGTTGAAGGCCAGCATGTGGTCAATGCGGAGGCGCGGCACAGTGTACTTGACCCACATAATGACCCAGTAGAAGAACATGCCCTTGGCCAGCACGTTGAAAATCCCGACCAGGGCATATTTATCGCCCCAGGGCAGGGGCCAATTCCAGCCGCCAAAGAACAAGACGCCGATGAATGCGCCGAAAGTGAAGGCGTGCAAGAGTTCGCCCGCGTAGAACAGGCCGAACTTCATGCCGGAGTATTCGATATGGAAGCCGGAGACGATTTCCGATTCGCCTTCACTCAGGTCGAAGGGCGAACGTCCCAACTCGGCGATGGCCGCCACTAAGAAAAGGAGCATCCCAAGCGGCGAAAGCAGCACGAACCATAGTCCATCCTGCTGCGCCAGGGTAATGCCCTTCATGCTCATTGTCCCGGCCAACAGGGTGGGAATCAACAGGGCGACAATCATCGGGATTTCATACGAAATCATGACCGCCACCATGCGGTACGCGCCGAGCAGGGCATATTTGTTGTTGGAAGCCCAACCCGCCATGATGATGGACAGCGTGCCAATCGAACCCGCTGCTACCAGATAGAGCAAGGCGACGTTCAAATCGACTCCGTAAACGGTCGCCGCCAGCGGCAGCACCGCCCACAGGAAGATGACCGAGGCCAGCGAAAGAATTGGGGCCAGGTTGAAGAC
>DAOUAZ010000094.1:0-6161 GCA_034432975.1 Anaerolineales bacterium
GCTACCGGGAATACGATATTTCTGGCTTGTTTCTCTTCTTTTTCGCCTTCTTTTTTGCGATGATTTTTGGGGATGGCGGGTACGGGGCCATCCTGTTCCTGGCCGGGCTATCCATCTTTGTCAAAACCCGCTTGTCTGGCAAGCCGGCCTCCGATAGCATTCACCTGCTGCTCTTTATGTCTGGAGCGACGGTTGTTTGGGGTACTCTGACCGGAACCTGGTTTGGGATTGCCTGGGAGCAACTGCCGGCCTTCCTGCGCGCTATCACCGTACCATGGATTGCCAATGGCAACCCTGAATCGGGTGACAACATCAAAATACTGTGTTTCATCATCGGCCTGGCCCAGTTGGGCGTTGCCCACGTCAAGAATTTCCTGCGCGATTGGCCTTCGCCCCGCCTGGCGGCGCAGGTCGGTCAGATTATGATGCTGGGTGGCATTTTCTTCCTGGTGCTGAACCTGGTCATTGACCCGGAGCGCTTCCCGCTGCCGCAGTGGGCCCCGGTCAGCATTGGCATCGGGTTCGCGCTCAATTTCCTGTTCGCCAATTTCGATGATTCGAAAGACTTATTGCGCGGAATCCAGGCGAGCGTGCTGGAAAGCCTGAAAAACATCGTGCCTGTCCTGCTGGGCGTGGTCAACATCTTTGCCGATGTGGTTTCCTATATCCGGCTCTGGGCGGTGGGATTGGCGGGGCTGGCCATCAGCCAGACTGTCAACAACATGGCCGGCCCGCTCTTGGGCAGTTTTCTGCTGTTTATTGCCGGGGCCTTGCTGCTGGTATTTGGGCATGGTCTCAACCTGGTGATGGCCCTGCTTTCGGTGATTGTGCATGGCGTTCGCCTGAATATGCTTGAATTTTCCGGCCATTTGGGAATGCAATGGTCCGGTTACAAATACGAACCGTTTGCCGATTCTGTCCGCGCGGAACAGGGCTGACGGAAACGGATAAAATACAAAGGAGTTTTTATGGACTTGGGTAGTTTTGGTTCGATTGCTGTTTTGGGAATTGCGGCGATTGGCTCCGCCATTGGGGCTGGCACAGCCGGGCAGGCCGCCATCGGCGCCTGGAAGCGCAACTATCTGGCCAATAAACCGGCCTCCTTCCTGCTGGTCATTTTTGCGGGCGCGCCGCTCACCCAAACAATATATGCGTTCATCCTGTTGCAGCGAATGTTAGCCTCCACAAAAGACCCGGCCATGCTGTTTGGCGCGGGCGTGATTGGCGGCCTGGGCATGGCAATGTCTGCCATTGTCCAGGGCCGGGCGGGCGCTGTCAGCGCGGACGCTTTCGGCGAAACCGGCAAAGGGTTTGGGCTTTACATTACCGTCGTGGGCCTGTGCGAAACCGTTGCCCTGTTCGTAATGGCTTTTTCTTTCGGCGCGCTGTAAAAGCAGCCCGATTTTGGCCCGCTTAACCAGGCGGGACATTCAGGGAACATCCTGCGAGACATGCGAAAGTGGCTTTTTGCCCTGCATACTGAAATTTCAGGGCTGGCGTTGTGGCTGAAACCGGGGCTGGGGGTCAAGCGGTGGCTGTTGATGCTGCTTACGGGAATCACCTTCCTGGGAGTTGGCGTTGCCTATTTCCTGCTGGATATCTACCGTACCGCCCCGGAGAGCGATTTCATTGATGTCCTTGATGTTGCCACCCTGCGCTTTTGGCCGCGCCCGGCGCGGGTGGCTATTTTCATTGTCATCGGATTCGGCCTGGTCATCTGGGGTATTGCCGGGTTGAACCGCGCCCTGCTCAACCCCTTCCTGCGTCCCGGTCAGCGATTAATCGACCAGATAACCGGTCATCGCCGCCGCGAGCGCGGGCCGCGCGTGGTTGCCATGGGCGGAGGGCATGGGCAGGCCACCTTGCTGCGCGGGCTGAAAAACCACTCCAACAATATCACGGCCATTGTGACGGTGGCCGATGACGGCGGCTCATCCGGTTTGCTGCGCCAGAACCTGGGCATCCTGCCGCCCGGCGACATCCGCAACTGCCTGGCGGCGCTCTCCAACGATGAGGCCATGCTGACGCAGTTGTTCCAATATCGCTTTACCGATGCTTCGGGACTGGGCGGTCACTCGTTCGGCAACCTGTTCATCTCCGCCCTGGCCGATTTGACGGGCAGTTTCGAGGAAGCGGTGGCCGAATCGGGGCGGGTGCTCTCGGTCAACGGGCGCGTCCTCCCGGCCACCCTGCACGATGTCAAACTGATTGCTGATGTGCAGTTGCCCGGTTCTTCCCAGGAAGTGCGCGTGGAAGGGGAGAGCCGCATTCCCGAAGCGCAGGGACGGGTGCGGCGCGTGTACCTGGAGCCAAACAACCCGTCCGCTTTCCCGCCCTCGCTCCAGTCGATTTTGACCGCCGACCTGGTGGTGGTCGGCCCCGGTAGTTTATATACCAGCCTGCTGCCCAACCTGCTCGTCCCCGATTTGCTGGCGGCGCTGCGGGTGAGCAAGGCGCTGAAGGTCTATGTGGTCAACATCGCCACCCAGCGCGGCGAGACGGGCGGCTTCCAGGTCAGCGACCATGTTTCGGTGTTGGAAAAACATGTCGGGGCGCGGTTGTTCGACATCGTCGTCTGCAATAATTGGTGCGAGAAGCCGCTTCCGCATGGGGTAGAATGGGTGAAAATCGACGAGGCTGCCGCCCGTTATCCCCTCTATCCCGCCAACCTGGTGGATGAAGACCAGCCCTGGCGGCATGATTCAATCAAACTGGCGCAGGTTTTGGTAGATTTGCTCTACGAGCGCACCGGGCCGTTGTCGGAGTGAGATAGGAGTGGCGCAAATTGCCAATTTGCGTTACAGCGGCGAAAAATGCCACCTTGCGGCACGAAAGTTCCAGCCCGGCCAGTTCCGGCGCGCCTGGCGGGTAGAAACTGCCAGTTCTGTTGTAAAATTAGAGGGTTGTTCCCGTCATTCGAGCAGAAGCGCGCTTTTTCCATTCCCTATGGAGTCGAACGGCTTGCCGTTCGATGCGCGGGAGCATGTTCCCGCGCTCCAAAATTATGGTAAAATGCCGATTGTGCAAAAAATCACAATTCATAAACCTGAGGAGGTTTTTTCATGACAACAAAAATTGGTATCAATGGCTTTGGCCGCATTGGCCGCCAGGTGCTCAAAGCAATCCGTGATTACTACCCGGATACCCTGGAAGTGGTCGCTTTCAACGATATTGGCGACATCAAAACCATGGCGCACCTGCTCAAATATGACTCCACCTATGGCCGCTTCAACGGCGCGGTGGAAATTGCGGGCGAAGACCTGCTGATTGATGGCAAAGCGGTTAAGGTGTTCAAGGAAACCGACCCTGCCAATATCAAATGGGGCGACCTGGGCATCGACATCGTGATTGAATCGACCGGCCTGTTCACCATCAAGGAAGACGGCGTGAACAAAAAGGGCAAAACTGTCAAGGGCGCGGTCAATCACATCACCGCTGGCGGCGCGAAGAAGGTCATCATTTCGGCTCCCGCCGAGGGCGAAGACCTGACTGTGGTGCTGGGCGTCAACGAAGACAAGTATGACCCGGCGGCGCACCATGTCGTTTCGAATGCTTCCTGCACCACCAACTGCCTGGCCCCGGCCGCCAAGGTGGTGCATGACAAGTACACCATCAAGCGCGCTTTCATGACCACCATTCACTCCTACACCAACGACCAGAAGGTGCTGGATATGCCGCACTCTGACCTGCGCCGCGCGCGCGCCTCGGGACTGAACATCATCCCGACCACCACCGGCGCCGCCAAGGCGGTGGCCCTGGTCATCCCCGACCTGAAGGGCAAGTTCGACGGCTATTCGCTGCGCGTCCCGACCCCGACCGTTTCGGTGGTCGATTTCACTGCTGAAATCGAGACAGAAACCACCACCGAAGAACTGCGCCAGGCCTTCCGCGATGCCGCGGCCTCCCCGCGCTTCAAGGGCATTCTCGAAGCGGTGGACGAACCCCTGGTCAGCATGGATTTCAAAGCCAGCCCGTATAGTTCGTCGGTCGACCTGCCCTTCACCAGCGTCCTGGGCAAGGAAAAAAGCACCTTCATCAAGGTTGTGACCTGGTACGACAACGAATGGGGTTACTCGGTCCGCACGGCAGATTTGGCCGCGTTGATGGCGAAATCTCTGTAAGAGTTGTCCAGTTTATCGGTTATCCAGTTAACCGGTTCAAAACCGGAAAACTGGATAACCGGATAACGGGTACACGGAGTTCACATGAACAAGAAAACTGTAAAAGACATCGACCTGAAGGGCAAGCGCGTTTTCATGCGCGTCGATTTCAACGTGCCAATGGCCGAAGGCAAAGTGACCGATGACAAGCGCATCAAGGCCGCCCTGCCGACCATCCAATATGTGCTGGAACAGGGCGCGTCGGTGCTGCTTGCCAGTCACCTCGGACGTCCCAAGGGCGGGCCGGACCCCGAATTTAGCCTGAAGGCCGCCTCCGAAGTGCTGGCCGGGCATTTGGGCCGCTCCGTCATCATGGCGCCCGATTGCGTCGGGCCGGAAGTGGAAGAGATTGCCAAAAATCTCAAACCCGGCGAGGTGGTCATGCTCGAAAACACCCGCTTCCACAAGGGCGAGGAGAAAAACGACCTCGACCTGGCGAAGCAGATGGCGGCCCTGGCGGATGTGTACGTCAACGATGCGTTTGGCTCGGCGCATCGCGCGCACGCCTCGACCGAAGGCATTGCCCGCTTCCTGCCAGCCGTCTCCGGATTCCTGATGGAACAGGAACTGGAGTACCTGGGGCGCGCGGTTGGCAACCCTGAGCATCCCTATGTGGCCATCCTGGGCGGCGCGAAAATCAGCGACAAGATTCTGGTGGTCGAGACCCTGGCCGCCAAATGCGACAAACTCATCATCGGCGGCGGCATGGCCAATACCTTCCTGGCGGCCAAAGGCCTGAACATGCAGGACAGCCTGGTGGAAGCCGAAGCGCTCGAAACCGCTAAATCGCTGCTGGCGAAGCTGGGCGATAAACTCGTCCTGCCGGTGGATGCCGTCATCGCGGACAAGTTCGACGCCGAAGCTGCCTCGCAGGTCGTGGATGTGGATTCCATCCCGGCCGGCTGGCGGATGCTGGATGCTGGCCCGGAGACGCTCGAACTCTACAAGCAAACCCTGGCGGGCGCGAAGCTGGTCGTCTGGAACGGCCCGGTGGGCGTCTTCGAGTTCCCCAAATTCGCCGAAGGCACCTTTGGCCTGGCGAAACTGCTGGCCGAAAGCGGCGCGACGACTGTCATCGGCGGCGGCGACAGCGCCAGCGCGGTCAAGAAAGCCGGCGTCGCCAAGCAGATGACGCACGTCTCGACCGGCGGCGGGGCCAGCCTGGAATTCCTGGAAGGCAAGGAACTACCCGGCGTGGCGGCGCTCAACGACAAGTAAAATAACACGGTAAAATGGACAGGACGGGTACTCCCCGCCCTGTTCTTTTTTAATAGCAAGAGAGGAAAAATCATGGAAAACCTGCAACTGCCCCAGAACAAACCGCTCGTCATCGTTGGCGTTACCCTGCTCATCCTGTTGTTTTGTTGCTGCTGCCTGGTGGTGGCCTTTGCGCTGTTGGAAGGGCCGGTTAGCATGTATTTTTCGGGCTAACGCTTGTTTTGGGCGGTAAAATCCCCCCATTGGGCTACCGGTCATAAATCGGATAGGGATTATCATAAATAACACTAACCTTTTTATTTTTCCAGGAGGAAACCCATGTATGCAGAACCCCCCATCCAGCCCGCGCTCGAATCCTCGCCAAAGAAGACGAATATTGGCCTGATTATCGGCGTCGTTGCAGTTGTCATCCTTTGCTGTTGCTGCCTTATCATCATCGGTGGATACGCGTTCTTTTCGGTCTCCAGGGCGGTCCAAGGCACTTATTCCAGCATCGAAATCATGCTGACCCCTGGCGCTGAAGACTTCGAGGACCTCCCGGCCATCCCGGAAATGCCCGCCTCGCCGTATGGTTCTGACGACTTTATTCCGCAGGGCGGCCTGGGTGATGAGGTCTTGCGCGCCGATGCCTGGGTCTATGTCATGGCGGCTTCTGCCATGTCGGGCTGCGCTGCCACCGATGCATCCCAAACCACCATCGAAGTATCGCAAGAGCCAGATTCAGCCGGCGTCTGGAAAGAAAAATGGACCGTAACCTGTGACGACGGCGCGAAAAAATCCTTC
>DAOUAZ010000095.1:0-28373 GCA_034432975.1 Anaerolineales bacterium
CGAAGCCTACACCTACCGCTTCACCCTGACCTGCGACGGGCAAATGCGCGTCGAACGGGTGCGCGGCGGCGAAACCTACCCGCTCTCAAACTGGGAAACGAGCGGCGACCTGCCGCGCGGCGCGCCGGGGCAGGTCAAACTCGGCGTGTGGGTGGCGGGGACCGAAATGCGCTTCTTCCTCAACGACCGCTACCAGTTCACTGTCTTCGACCAGGTTTTTCGCAGCGGCAGCGTCGGCTATTTTGCCAGCGTCCGCAGCGAAGTCGGCCTGAATGTCTCCTTCTCCGACTTGCGCGTCAACGCCGTCTCCTACGTCTCCCCCACCCCCACCCTCACCCCCAGCAACACGCCCCTGCCCAGCCGAACGCCGAGAGCCACGCCATAGCGAATTGTGAATTAGGAATTGCGAATTAGGAATTACAATTGCCCCACCTGACACCTGATACCTGACACCCGGATACCTGACCCTTGAAAAACAAACTCAACGACCTCGACCCCAAAACCTGGCTGAAATTCCAGAAATCGTGGTTCATCCACAACCCGCCGCCGCGCAAAAAAAACGCGCTGGCGCATCCCGCCAAATTCCCCGAGACGATGGCGCAGGAATTCATCGAGTTTTTCACCAAAACAGGCCAGACGGTGCTCGACCCGATGTGCGGCACCGGTTCGACGCTGGTGGCTGCGCTGCGGGCCGGGCGCAATTCCTACGGCATCGAGTTGAATCCCCGCTACGCCGAGATTGCGCGGGACATTATCAGCCAGGAACAAGCCGCTTTGACGGCGGGAACGGATTCAGTCGGGCTGGCCGCCGAGGTCATCACCGGGGATGCGTTAAATGCCCTCGAATACGAAATCCCCAAAGTGGAGTACGTGCTCACATCTCCCCCCTATTGGGACATGCTGCACGCCAGGGGCGCCGAAAACCAGAAAAAACGGCGCGAATCGGACGACCTGGACGTGGTCTACTCCGACCATCCGCGCGATTTGGGCAACATCCACGACTACGAGGCCTTCCTGGAACTCCTGGCGAGCATTTACAGCGGGCTGAAGCCGCTCTTGCAGGACAAAGCATACCTGACCGTTATTGTCAAAAATGTAAAAAAGGGCGGTAAAATCTACCCGTTGGCGTGGGACCTTGCCCGCGAACTGGGCAAGGTCTACACCCTGAAAGATGAAAAAATCTGGATGCAGGACAACCAGCGCCTGGCGCCGTTTGGGTTGGGCAGCGCATGGGTCAGCAATACGTTTCATCATTATTGTTTACAGTTTCGGAATGAGCCATGATTTCCTCCCCCGACTTTATCAAATTGCCCTATACCCCCGACCTGACCGAAGGCGGCATCCGCTATGCGACCCGCTCCCTGCCTTACACCTACGACCGGATGGGCGGCTCGCTCTACTCGCGCCTGCGCCGCATCGTCGGCGGGGTGGCGGTGGAACTGGCCTTCCGCCGCTACCTGGGCGAGCAGGAAGTGCCTTTCGACGTGAAAGGCGCGACGCCCTTCACCGAACCCGACCGGTATGACGTTTCGCTCGGCAACCATCGCTGCGACCTGAAAACTTTCATCATCTCCAAGCGCAGCCAGATTACCTCCATGCGCCGCAACCCCGGCCTGGCGCTGCGCGCCCCAGCCCTGATTCCCGAAGACCAGTTCGAAGCCGCCAACCACACCGACCAGGACTTGTACCTGTTCGCCTTCCTGCTCGGCCTGACCACCAACTCGCCCGATGACATCCAGAAGGCGGTCGATGCAGGTCAGCGCATTTATCTCATCCATCCCATGCGCGGAGACTGGTCGAGGCCGCAGGCTTGGGCGCCGCTCGGCAATCTGGCCCTAAAGAGCGAGTGCGCCGCGCCGCTGTGCGTCGAAATCGGCGGGCAGGATGCCGAACGCAACTTCATCACCGAAACGTTGACCCTCGAACCGCTCAAGCGCGCCTTCGCCGAAAAAGACTATCACAGCCTGGCCTACATCCACGCCGATTCGATTCCCGAGGCGAGGCTGGGAATCCACAGCCCGAAGAAAGGCGAAATCTACCTCATCCAGCCGCACGAATGGGGCAACATCTGGATTTACGGCATGGACATCTGGCTGACAGGTTACATGGCGCGCGAGGAATTCCGCCGCAAGGCCAGCACCATCTACGCTGGCAGCCGCGTCTTCCAGTACAGCAAGACCCAGACCAAGAATTACTCCGTACCGGTGAGTGATTTGCGCCCGCTGCCCGAACTGTTCGGACGGGTGCGCGCCTGGGAAGCGGAAAAGAAAACCTGGCCTGTCAGTTGATGCCTTGAAAATTTCATCCCACGCATCACGCCTGGCGCGCCAGGCGGCGGCTTACCCGCTTATCCTCCTGCTCACGCTGACAACCAGCGCCGCCCTCTACCCATTCCGGGAATCGATCAGCCTGGCGGTTGTGGCGCTGGTCTATCTCGTGCCGGTAACACTCGGGGCGGTCTGGCGGGGGCTGGGGCCGGGCGCGGCCAGCGCGGTGGCGGCCTTCCTGTCTTTCAACTATTTGTTCATCCAGCCATACTATACCTTCGAGGTCCATAACCCTGGCGACTGGGTGGTACTGGCGGCCTTTTTGGCGGTGGCTTTCGTCATCAGCGAGTTGATGGGACGCACGCGCGTCAACCTGGGCCTGGCGCGGGCGCGTGAAATCGAAGCCGTGCGCCTGTTCGAACTGGCAACGACCCTGGCGCGCTCGCGTGATGAGCAAGCGGTCGCCGAGGCGCTGGCAGAAAAAGCAATCGATGCATTGCTGGCCGACCGGGTGGAGGTTTCGATTGAATCCGGGGCAGGCAGCCTGGCTTTTGCTCGCGGGATGAAGTTCAGCCGCAAGCCGGATGTCGTCATCCCGCTGCAAGCGGCGCGCGGACTGATTGGCGAAATCCGGTTATGGCGGATTCGGCCTCCCATCCAACCTGCCGAAGAGCGGATTTTGCAGACCTTTGCCAGCCAGGGCGTGCTGGCTATCGAGCGTATCCGGCTCTCGAATGCCGACCACAAAGCGCGTGTGCTGGAGGAGAGTGACCAGCTGAAGTCCTCGCTGCTATCATCGGTTTCCCATGAACTGCGCACGCCGCTTTCGACCATCAAGGCTTCGGTCAGCAGCCTGCGCTCCGGCGAAATCGAATGGGATTCGGAAGCGCGCGCTGACCTGCTGGTAACGGTCGAGGAGGAAATCGACCACCTGAACGTGCTGGTCGGCAACCTGCTGGATATGTCGCGCATCGAGGCCGGGGCGCTCAAGCCGCAGAAAAAACCCAATATGCTGGCGGAAATTGTCGAGGCGGTGCTGGCGCGAATGCGCTCGCAGACCCAACAGCACCGCATCGGAGTGGATGTGCGCGACGACCTGCCGCTGGTCAATGTGGATTTCGTCCAAATGGAACAGGTCTTCACCAATTTGCTGACCAACAGCCTGAAATACGCGCCGCCCGGCTCGACGATTCGCATTACCGCCCAACAAGAGGCTGAACAAGCCCTGCTGGTGCGCCTGACCAACCAGAGCATCCCCATCCCTGAAAACGACCTGGAGCGGATTTTCGACAAGTTCTACCGCATCGACCCATCGGCGCGGGTGACGGGCAGCGGGCTGGGATTGTCCATCACCAAGGGCATCATCGAGGCGCATGGCGGCAAAATCTGGGCCGAGAACCTGCCCGATGGATTGGCGTTCAACTTTATAATTCCGCTATGACCAATCCCACTCACATCCTTGTCATCGATGACGAACCACAAATCCTGCGGGCGCTGCGAACCATTCTGACTGCCAAGCAGTTCCGCGTCAGTACAGCGGCGCGCGGCGAGGAAGGGCTGGCTATTGCCGCCGCCGAGCAGCCAGATTTGATTATCCTGGACATGTCCCTGCCCGACATGGAGGGCATCCAGGTCTGCAAGGAATTGCGCGAGTGGACGGCAACTCCCATCATTATCCTCTCGGTACGCGACAGCGAAAAAGACAAGGTAGCCGCCCTCGACGCAGGCGCGGACGATTACCTGACCAAGCCCTTCGGAATCGAGGAGTTGCTGGCGCGGGTGCGGGTGGCCCTTCGGCACAAGAGTCAGGCGGCAGGGGGAGGGCGGCGCGCGCGAGTCCGGGCCGGGAAGTTGGAAGTCGATTTAACGGGATTTACCGTCCGCCGGGAGAATGTAGAAATCTCCCTGACCGCTACCGAGTTCAAACTGCTGGCTTATCTCGCCAGCCATGCCGGGCGCGTGTTGACGCACCAGATGATTCTCTCGAGCGTCTGGGACCCTGCCGAAGCCGATAAAATCGAGTACCTGCGGGTGTACATGCGCCAGTTGCGCAAAAAACTGGAGGACGACCCAGAGAACCCGAAAATCCTGCTGACCGAGCCGGGCATCGGCTACCGGTTCATGGCGGACGAGTAAGAAATCCCCTCTCGATATCACCGGGAGGGGATTTTTATTTTTCCCTTACGACGCGGGGATATTTTTTTCGCTGTTTTTTATGGCCGGGGAGTACACTGCAAAAAAGGAATAAATTTATGAACGCGCTGAAGAAAAATTGGCGAAGAGTTGTTACTGCCTTGCCCTTGCTGGGTATCATTTGGGCGTCGTTTTATCCCGTGCAGCAACGAGGCCAACAGGCGCTGGTCTTGTTTACGCTGCTCTGGTTTTATGCGTTCATTATCTTTGAAGTGCTCGGCAACAGGTAGAAAGTCCTGAAAACGCAACAGGGTGGGATAGTTTGCGTTTTCGTCATCCCATTTTTATTTTTTCTTTATGCCAGATGATGACAATTTTGTGACGGTTTTATTTTGGGAGACTATCCTTTCCTGTTAGAGAGGTAAAACTTATGTTATTCGCGATTGGATTGCTCGTTGTCTTTGTCACTCTTTCTTTCAAAGCCGCGCCGAAAGAAAAGGCGGAAGATGCCCACGTTCACGGCGCAGGACAGGTCGGCCTGTTGGCCGCGCTTGCGCTGTTCGGCGTAGACTATTTCACGTCCTATTTTTATGCCACCGGCGAGATGATGCACGCCCTGCATCCCTATGGGCTGGAACGCTACAGTTTTTTGACCGCTGGCATCATTGCCTTTGCAAACCTGACCTTTGGCGTGCTATATATGTACTCTCTAGGAATTTTCAACGAGGGGGGCGGCTCGTATACCGCTGCGATGCGATATCTTACCCCCGGATTAAGCCTCATTGTGGCGGTAGTTTTGATTCAAGATTATGTGTTGACCATCGTTGTTTCTGCCCTTTCAGGCGGTGATCAATTACTCTCAATTATCGGCATCTATGGCAAATATTGGTGGCTGCATTTCCTGCTCGGCGCAGGATTAGCATCCATTACCTATTGGCTGACCATTCGCGGACGCGGGGAATCGGCTCGCGTGGTATTCACGTTGCTGGGCGTGTTCGTTCTAATGACCGTGACTATGGCGATTGGCCTGCTGATAGCCAAAGCGAAGGGCGTCCCCGCTTTTACCTGGCATGAGGAAGTAAAGCAAGTTTCACTCTGGGGAGCGCTATATCACATGCTGACCGCCAGCATGAAAGGCATGGTTGCGCTGACCGGCCTGGAGGCCATGTCGAATGGCATCCAATTCGTGGTCGATGAAGACGCCGGTTTCGTCAAATGGGGCCGCAAGCGCCTGCCCCGCTTGCATGGTCTGTGGAGTTTTTACAGCGGGAAATCGGGCATTGGGCGCTTTGTGCAAACAGCCTTTATTTTCTACGGCGCAATAACCACATTTTTCTTGACCTACTTTGCCATCCAGTTCAATGCTTATGATGGCACGCAAGGACGTACTCTGGTAGGCAACCTGGCCTTCATTGGTTTTGGACAAATTCCAGGCTTTGAAATCCTGGGCGGGCCGTTCCTTTTCTGGGTATATCAAATCCTGGCTGTGTTGCTGCTTGCCGCTGCTTCGATGACTGCCATGCAAGACTTACAGGCTACAGCCTGGCGAGACGTGGCGATTGGCGAAATACCTGAAATCGTGGTATATCGCAACCCGCAGGGAACCTTTACCCGGTCTGTCACAGCCGGTTTTATTCTGGCAGCCGTTATCATGTTCCTGGTAGGCGGCGCAACCACCATTGCTCTGCCTTTTTACGGCGTAGGCGTATTCATGCCCATCACTGTAATGGGATTGGCCATGCGCAGGCACATCAAAGAACATGCAACCGGTTGGAAACGGAAAGTTGGCGTATTTGGAGCCAGTTTTACTGCCGCTCTCGGCGCAACCGTATTTGTCGGGCAAATCGTGGGCAAATGGGCAGAAGGCGGGTGGGTTGTGTTGATTTCGTTCAGCATACTCATCCTGGCTGCCAACCTGCTCCTGCTGTCGCCTGGCGGCTATCGAAAGCCACGCGATATTCACCGCATTGTGCGCGAAAAAGCGCGAGTACAGGGCGCAATGGCATCAATCGTCGAGTGGCAGTCGCTCAAAATGCAGGAATACCGCTATGCTGCGCTGGCGGCGATTGCTCATTTCCTGGAAACTTTCGGCATTCGAAAACTGCCTCGCTTCGAGGCGCCTGTCTCCGCCGGAGACTATGACCATGCCCTGCACATCGACCACCCCGAGGCACCCTCCCTCTTGGAACAATACCTGGACAGCCAGCCAAAAGCCGAACCACGCCTGGGCGGCGCGCCCAACGAAGCCCGCGAGGCGCATAACCTGCCCCATTAAGTTAAAGAACCACCTCCCTCTCTACGGCCTCTCCCCATAAACGAGGAGAGGCCGATTTGTGGTAACATTCGATTATTCATCATCATTATAAGGATGGTCTTATGACCGAATCACTCTCTCCCGCCAGCCACTTGCGCGAGGAATTCAACGGCAGGCAATCCCTTTTCAACGCCCAGCCGGCGATTGTGCAGCGATTCCTGGAAGCCCAGGCGCGGAAATTTGCGGATGCTCTGATTGAACACCAGCCGCAAGTCAAATTCACCCTGCCCGACCGGATTGTGGCCGAACTGCCGCAAATCGACCAACCTGCGCCCATCACCGTTCCGGCAGGGCAACGCGAACAGACTGTCGGCGGATTCCGTAACCGCCTGGCGCGGCGCGATGTCAAAGAGGAACTGCGCCACCGCTTGCAGGAACTGGAACAGTCTCCCGACCATGCGATTTCGACCAGCGCGGGGCTGTTACGTTATGCGGCGGCCATCCACATGGTTCACAACATGCTGCCCGCCGGCCGCTCCGTGGAATACCGTTCCGATGAAGGCGAGGACATTCCTGCTATCCCAGTGGCGGATAGAGAGCCAGAATCGGCCATCACCCAGGCCAGCGACGCCATTGCCGAGGAGGGAAACTCCGAAGCCGGACGCGGCGCTTTACAGATACCCTTTGTCCCGGCAGCGCGGCGCTTTTACCTGCCGCAGTGGGTGGCCTTCGACGATAACGGAAAACTGCTGGTCGGCGGGGTACAGGAAGCCGAAGCGCACATCGCCTCGATGCAGCGATACATCGAAATTCTGCATGCGGCCTCCTCCATCGCCCCCTATATCATCGCCGACGATGAATACCAGCGTAAACGCTATGGGATGCTCGGCCAACTCATCAACCAGGGACGCGCGCTGGCGAGGTATAAAACCCAGGAAATCATCGAAACCATCAAAGAGCGGGCTTCCGCCGGGTCGCTCAATCGCGGACTGAGATTGAGCCTGCCGTACTTCGACGACCAGGAACTTCGTCTGGATGTCTTGAAGTTCGAGGTCATTCCCGCCGGGCGGATTATGTTCGTACCGGCCTTTGTGGTGCGCGCAGCGCGCGAGGAAGCCGCCAAGCGCGTACAGGATACACGCTTCAACGTCTCGACCCGCAAACACATGCTGGCAGGGCTCAAAACACTGGAGGACGCTTTTTACCAATCATAACCAGGATGTCATTCCAGATTGCTTTGTTTTGCAACGCGGAATGACATTTAATTTTTAACTGCTCCGCGAGCGAGACAGGAAACACCGTGCTTTTCTCGATTTTACTTTTAGCCGTCATTGTGTATTTATCCTGGCGCGCCGCGCCGCGCGAGCGCCAGGAAGACGCCCATGTGCATGGCGCCGGCCAGGTCGGCCTGCTGGCGGCGATTGCTCTGTTTGGCGTCGATTACTTCACATCATATTACTACGCCACCGGCGAAATGCTGCACGCCCTGCACCCTTACGGCCTCGACCACCTGGCTTATTACGCCATCCTGATTATCGCCCTGGCGAACATCACCTTTGGCTTCCTGTACATGTACTTCCTGGGCGTATTCAAGGAGGGCGGCGGCTCGTTCGCGGCGGCGATTCGCTATCTCGGCCCGGCCGTCGGCCTGATTGTGGCGGTTGTCCTGTTGCAGGACTATGTCTTTACCATCGTCGTTTCCACGCTATCGGGCGCCGACCAACTGCTCTCACTCGGGCAGTGGGGCGGCAAGGCCTGGTATTGGAACTTCCTGATAGGGGCGGGAATGGTCGGCGTCACCTGGTACATCACCATTCGCGGGCGCGGCGAATCGGCGCAGGTCGTCTTTACCGGCCTGGGAATCTTCGCGTTGATGACGCTGACGATGGGAATCGGCCTCTTTATCGCCAAAACGACCGGCGTTGCCCCTTTGCCGCGCGGCGAGGAAATTATCAAACCCGATGCAACCATCTGGGGCGCGCTGTTCCATCTGGCAGCGGCCTCGATGAAAGGTCTGGTTGCGCTGACCGGCCTGGAAGCGATGGCCGACGGCATCCAATTTGTCATGAACAAAGACCCTGGGTTTGTCACCTGGGGCAAAAAGCGACTGCCCCGGCTGGGGTGGTTGTGGCGCTACTACAGCGGCAAAACCGGCATTGGACGCGTAGTGCAAACCTCCTTCCTGTTCTATGGCGCGCTAACAACTTTGTTCCTGACCTATTTCGCCATCCATTTCCAGGCATATGACGGGGCGCAGGGCCGCACGCTGGTCGGCAACCTGGCCTTTATTGGATTCACGACCCTGTCGGAGCAAGGCGGCGTCATCCTGTTCTGGGCCTACCAGATTTTGGCCGTCGGCCTGCTGACCGCCGCCTCGATGACCGCCTTCCAGGATTTGCAGGCCATCACCTGGCGCAACGTGGCGATTGGCGAAATCCCCGAAGTAGTCGTCTACCGCAACCCCAAGGGGACGTTTACCCGGCCTGTAACGGCAGCAGCCATCATCACCATCGTCATCCAGTTCCTGGTGCGCGGCAATACCAGCACCGCCATTCCGTTTTACGGCGTGGGCGTCTTCCTGCCCATCACCATCATGGGATTGGCAATGCGCCGTCATGTGCAGTTGAATCTCAAAGGCCGCGCCCGCACCTGGGGCCTGGTTGGCACGACCTTTTCTGTCTTTCTCTCCAGCCTCATCCTGGTCGGACAAATCGTCACCAAATGGCACGAAGGCGGCTGGGTGGTGTTGATAACGATGGGCATGCTGGTGCTTATCAGTTACACCATCCTCGTCTCACCCGCCGGATACCGCGACCCGCAAGACATTCACCGCATCATCCGCGAAAAATCACGGGTCGAAGGCGCGATGGGCAATATGGTCGAGTGGCAGTCGCTCAAAATGCAGGAATACCGCTACAAAGTGTTGACCGCTGTCGCCGATTTCATGGCAATTTTTGGCGTGATGAAACCGTTGAGCGTCGAAAATTCCATCCCGGCCCCCGCCGGGGAATACGAAGATGCGATGAAAACCAGAGGCCGCAAAACCTTCCTGCAACAATACCTCGACAACCAGCCAAAGAAATCGCCCCGGCTGGGCGGCGCGCCAAAAGAAACCACTCAGGCTGAAGACCAGGAGTAACCAACCTCCCCCCTCCCATGCCCTCCGAACCAATTTACAGCCTGCGCCCACGGCAGGTCTTCGAATCTCTCGAAACATCCCCTGACGGACTGGACAGCGCCGAGGCCCGCTCACGCCTGTCGCTGTATGGCGAAAACGCGCTGAGCGAGGAACAAAAAGAATCGCTCGGCCACAAAATCTTCAGATACACCCTGCACCCCCAGGCCGGGATTCTGTTGCTGGCCGCCCTGTTGGCTGCCATTGGTGGTGATTCCGGGCTATCCCTCGCCATCCTTGCGTTGATTGTCTTCAACGCCATTTTTTCGTACTGGCGCGAACACCGCGCCGAGCAAGCCGTCGAAAAGCTCAAAGCCATCCTGCCCGCCTACGCCCACATCCTGCGCGATGGGCAGGACGAACACATCCTCGCCAGGGAGGTCGTCCCCGGCGACGTGTTGATACTGGCCGAAGGCGATAACATCCCCGCCGATGCGCGCGTGGTGGAAGAATTCGGCCTGCGCGTCAACAATTCCACCTTGACCGGCGAATCGGTCCCGGCCCGTAAAACCGCCGACGCATCGCACCAGCCTTATCCCGAAGCCGGAGGCAAGGGGATTAGCGAACTGGAACAACCCAACCTGATTTTTGCCGGCACCTCCGTCGCCGCCGGAACAGGCCGGGCAGTGGTCTATGCAACCGGGATGTCAACCCAGTTTGGGCGGATTGCCCACCTGACCCAGAGCATCGCTGACCCGCCCAGCCCGATGCAAAAGGAACTGCGCCAGGTCACAAAAATCATCACCCTGGCGGCGCTCGCCATCGGGTTGTTGGTTTTGATTGTCGGTTTTACCTCCGGCCTGGGATTGAACGGCCCCGCGCTCCTGTTTTTTACCCTCGGCATCATCGTGGCTGTCATCCCGGAAGGCCTGCCCGCCACCCTGACCCTTTCCCTGGCGATTGCCGTGCAGCGGCTGACCCAAAAAGGCGTCCTGGCTAAAAAACTGAACATCGTCGAAACGCTTGGAACCGTTTCGGTGATTTGCACTGACAAAAGCGGAACCCTGACCCAGAACCAGATGACCGTGCGTGAGATTTGGGTTTCGCGCCAAAAAGTCAAAGTCAGCGGCGTCGGCTACGCGCCGAACGGGAAGTTCAGTCCCGACCCAAACGGACACCCTTGGGGCGAGACCCTGCTGGCCTTGCTGGAAGCCGCCGACTGCTGCAACAACGCCCGCCTCAACCCGCCCTCCGCCGAACACCCCACCTGGTCCAGCCTGGGCGACCAGACCGAAGCGGCCATGAAAGTCGCCGCGCTCAAAGCCAATCTGAAC
Organism: Anaerolineales bacterium; assembly: GCA_034432975.1. Lineage (GTDB taxonomy): Bacteria > Chloroflexota > Anaerolineae > Anaerolineales > Villigracilaceae > UBA5195. The sequence continues at coordinate 11,104 of DAOUAZ010000095.1, forward strand.
GAAAAAGAATTGAACCTGGTCTACCCGCGCGTCCATGAAATTCCCTTCGATGCGCGCCGCAAGCGCATGACCACCATCCATCGCGGCCTGCGCAGCGAAATGGCCTTCACCAAAGGCGCGCCGCGCGAAGTGCTGCAACTTTGCACGCAAATCGAAATCGACAACGAAGTCATCCCGCTCGACGACGCCCTGCGCGCTGAAATCATGGCGGCCAACGATGATTATGCCCGCCGCGCCCTGCGCGTGCTGGCGGTTGCCCGGCGCGAACTGAAACCCGGCGAAGAATCGTACCGCGCCGAGAACGTCGAACGCGGCCTGGTTTTCCTCGGCCTGATGGCGATGATGGACCCGCCCCGCCCTGAGGTGGAGGCCGCCATCAAAACCTGCCGCCAGGCCGGGATTCGCATCATCATGATTACCGGCGATTATGGCCTGACCGCCGAATCGCTGGCGCGACGGGTCGGGATGCTGACCACGCCCAACGCCCGCATCATCACCGGCGCGGAACTGGACACCCTGGGCGACGTCGAACTGGGCAAAGCGCTGGCAGGCGAAGTCTTGTTCGCGCGCATGGCCCCCGAGCACAAAATGCGCATCGTCTCGGCCCTCCAGGCGCGCGGCGAAGTGGTGGCCGTCACCGGCGATGGGGTCAACGACGCCCCGGCCCTGCGCAAAGCAGATGTCGGCGTGGCAATGGGCGTGGTCGGCACCGATGTCGCCAAGGAAGCCGCCGACATCATCCTGACCGACGACAACTTCGGCGCGATTGTCCATGCCATCGAGGAAGGCCGCGCCATTTACGACAACGTGCGCAAATTTGTCACCTACATTTTCTCCAGCAACGTGCCAGAAGTCATGCCATTCCTCGTCACGGCCAGTTACCCGCTCATCCCGCTGGCATTGAATGTCCGGCAAATCCTCGCCATCGACCTCGGCACCGACCTGCTGCCTGCGGTAGCGCTCGGCACCGAAAAGCCCGAGCCAAACGTCATGCAGCATCCCCCGCGCAAACGCAGCACGCGCCTGGTCGATAGCGGCCTGCTGACGCGTTCCTTCCTGTGGCTGGGAATGCTCGAAGCCGTCTTATGCTTCAGCGGGTTCTTTTCCGTTTATCTTTTTTCCGGCAACATCTCGATGTTGCTCGGCGCCCACGCAAATTTGCCATTTCTCTCGCTATTGGCTGAACTGACCTACCCGGATTTCCTTCACCTGGACATTCCATCCAAAGAAGTGAGCAAAATGGCTGCAACCGTATTCCACGCCGGGGTGGTCATGGCGCAGGTCGGCAACGCTTTTGCCTGCCGCTCCAGCACGCTGCGCAACACCCGGCTGGGCTGGGGCAGCAACCGCTTGTTAATTTTTGCGGCCTTTCTCGAAATTGCCGGGATTGCCGCCATCATCCATATCGAACCGCTTGCCAGGTACTTCGACCATGTGAATATCCCCCTGCGTTACTGGCTGGGATTGGCGCTCTTCCCATTCGTCATCTATGGCATCGAATGGATTCGCAAACAAGTCGTTCGTTTGATGGAACAAGGAAAACAGACTCGTTCACACCAATGAAGGAGGTAACATGAAAGTTATCGTCATGGGATGCGGCAGGGTCGGGTCGCAAGTCAGCATTTTATTGTCGAATCGCGGACACGATGTTACCGTTATCGACCACCGCGACGCAGACACGCTGACCCGTCTCGGCCCCAATTTCAAGGGACGGGTTATCGCCGGGCTGGGCTTCGACCGCCAGGTGCTGCTGGAGGCGGGGATCGAACACGCCGAGGCCTTCGTTGCCGCCAGCGCGTCTGACAACGCCAACATCGTTGGGGCGCGGATTGCGCGCAACGTTTTCCATGTCCCGCGCGTGGTGGCCCGCATGTACGACCCGCGCCGGGCCGAAATCTACCAACGGCTGGGGCTGATGACCATCTCCAGCACCGACCTGGGCGTGCGCCAGATTTACGAACTGGTCACGCACACCGACCTGGACGTGCTGCAAAAGTTCGGGCGCGGCGAAGTCAATATCCTGACCGTCGAGGCGGGCGCGCGCCTGGCCGGGCGCGCCGTGCGCGACTTGAACATTGCCGGCGAAGTCAGTGTTGTCTCCATCACGCGCGACGACCGGGCCTTCATCCCTTCCACCGGCACCGAATTCCGCGAGGGGGATATCCTGCACCTGGCTGTGCTGGCCACTTCCATGACCCGGCTGGAAGAGATGCTCGGCATCGAAAGGAGGGACTAGCCATGCACGTTGTCATTGTCGGCGGTGGAAACACCGGCTCGTACCTGGCAAAAATGCTCATCGAAGGCCGCCATTCGGTCTGCATCATCGAAGAGCGGCCTGCCATCCTCGAGAAACTGCGCAAAGAACTGCCCTCTGAAGTTATCCTGGCGGGCGACGGGTCGGCGCCATCCGTATTGGAACAGGCCGACATCCGCAAAGCGCATGTTCTGGCCGCCGTGACCGGCGACGACGAGACCAACCTGGTCATCAGTTCGCTGGCGCGCTTCGAGTTCAACGTCCCGCGCACCATCGGGCGGGTCAACAACCCCAAAAACCACTGGCTGTTCACGCAAGAGATGGGCGTGGATGTGGCCCTCAACCAGGCCGATATCCTGGCGCACCTGGTGGCCGAAGAAATGTCGCTGGGCGACATGATGACCCTGCTCAAACTCAAACGCGGCGAATACTCCCTGGTCGAGGAGAAGGTCTACCCGACGGCCATTGCGGTCCATACCGCCCTCAAAGACTTGCCGCTGCCGAAAGAATGCACCATCGTCGCCATTATCCGCCATCACCAACTCATCATCCCGCGCGGCAGCACCGTACTCGAACCGTTCGATGAAGTGCTGGCGCTGGTCCATCACCAACGCCTTTCAGAGTTTGCCTCCCTGCTCTCGCCGCCGTACCCGGTGGATAGAAAATAACCCGCGTTTTGTTCGGGGCGGATTGTAAATCCGCCCCCTTTCTGCTATAATTATTGGGAGCGCTCCCAATTCTGAACCGCCGCGCCGCAGACACGGCTATTTTTTCACCCGGCATGGAGAACGCTCACACCCCAACATGTCACTGACCCTTGAAGATATTGCCCGCTTGAGCGGAGTCTCCCGTTCCACCGTTTCGCGCGTCATTAACGGCGACGAAAACGTCAGCCCGGCGACCCGCCAGCGGGTGCTGGATGCCATCCAACAGCACAATTACCAGCCGAACCAGGCCGCCCGCCGCCTGGCTGCCGGGCGCACCGATACCTTTGGGCTGGTGATTGCCGCCAGGGTGGGCGCAACCTTCAACGACCCGTATTTTTCGCAGGTCATCCAGGGCGTTTCCAATGCCTGCAACCAGCAAGATTATGCGCTAATGCTCTGGCTATCAGACCTGGAACATGAACGGCGCATCTTGCGCCAGATTGCCAACAACAACCTGATGGATGGCGTCATCGTCTCATTCACCCTGTCCGACGACCCAATTGTAGAAACGCTCTCGCGCGGGCAGCTGCCGTTTGTCATCATCGGGCATCACCCAAACCCGGCCATCAACTCGGTTGACCTCGACCACCGGCAAGCGGCGCACCTGGCGACCCGACACCTGTTGGAACATGGCTTCCGGCGGATTGTAACCATCTGCGGCCCGCGCGCCCAAATCGCCGGGCAGGACCGCTTGCAAGGTTTCGAGCAAGCCCTGACCGAGGCCGGCCTGTTCGACAGAAGGCTGGTTGTAGAAGGCGATTTCGGTGAATCCAGCGGATACGACGCCATGCAACAACTGCTTCCCCAAAAGCCCGACGCCCTCTTCGCCGCCAATGACATCATGGCCGCCGGCGCGTACCGCGCCATTTACGAGACCGGCCTGAAGATTCCAGACGACATTGCAGTGATCGGCTTCGACGACATTCCGCTTGCCGCGCAACTCAATCCGCCGCTCACCACCATTCGACAGCCGCTGCACCGCCTGGGTCAACTGGCAGTAGAGCGGCTGGTTGAAATTTTGGGCGACCCGCAATCGCCCCCGCGCCAGATGACACTGACCCCAGAACTCGTCCTCCGGCAATCCTGCCCGGCTCATTCCTGAACAACAAGGAGATTGTATGTCCCGCATCGAAAATTTGCTCCAACAAATGACCCTCGAAGAGAAGATTTCCATGCTCGCCGGGGCCGATTTATGGCACAGCGTGGCCGTGCCGCGCCTGGGCATTCCCCAATTTCGGGTGACGGACGGCCCCAACGGCGCGCGCGGCGCGCTGGGCAGCCTGAGCCCGCAAGCCGTCTGCACGCCGGTCGGCATTGCGCTGGGCGCGACCTGGAACCCGGAACTGGTGGAGCAGGTCGGCAAGGTGCTGGCCGATGAACTGAAGGTTAAAGGCGCGCACATCCTGCTGGCGCCCACCGTCAATATCCATCGCACGCCCATTGCCGGGAGAAATTTCGAGTGCTATAGCGAAGACCCCTTCTTGAGTGGAATGATTGCGGCGGCTTACATCAACGGTATCCAGTCGCAGGGAGTTGGCGCTTGCATCAAACATTTCGTTGCCAACGACCAGGAATTCGAGCGCAATTCGATGAGTTCCGACGTGGACGAACGCCCGCTGCGCGAAATCTACCTGGAGCCATTTCGGCTCGCCATCCGCGCCGCCAAACCCTGGGCGGTAATGTCGGCTTACAATCGCGTCAACGGTGTCTATGCCTGCGAAAACGACCACGCGCTCAAAGAGATTCTAAAGGGCGAGTGGGGCTTCGATGGGGTTGTCATGTCGGATTGGTTCGGAACGTATGATGAAGCCGTCCCCGGCGGAGGCCTGGACTTGGAGATGCCCGGCCCGGCGCGCTGGATGGCGACCGAGGTGGTAAAGAAAGCCCTCGGAAACGGCAGCCTGACCGAGAGCGGTCTCGATGACAAGGCGCGCCGCCTGCTGGGGGTGCTGGAAAAAGCCGGGGCGTTCGAAAATGCCAGTCTCCAGTCCGAAAAAGCGGAAGACCGCCCCGAGCACCGCGCCGTGATGCGCGAGGCGGCCCGCGAGGCGATTGTCCTGCTGAAAAACGAGAGCGTGCTGCCACTCGAAAACGTTAAATCGATTGCCGTGATTGGCCCAAATGCCGCGCAGGCCCAGATTTTGGGCGGCGGCAGTTCGAGCGTTAACCCGCACTACGCCGTTTCGCCGCTGGCAGGCATCCGAAACCGGGCGGGGAAGGCGATTAAGGTAGAGACCGCGCCTGGCTGTTTCATCAAAAAAACTCTGCCCGCTCCCGCGTCTGAAGCGCTTCGCACCCCCGAGGGCGACCGCGGACTGCGCGTGAGCATTTTCGACGGGACGGAACTCGCCGGGAAACCGGTTTTCGTCATCGATACGCCCACCGTCCAGCATGGCTGGTGGGGCGGCGGCATTCCGAATGTGGCGAGTCAATCCAGCTTCTCGGCGCGCATGGAGGGCTTCTTCACCCCGCAGGAGAGCGGCCGGCACACCCTGGGCCTGAACTCGACCGGCTGGTGCCGCCTGTACCTGGACGGCAACCTGGTGGTAGACCACTGGGAGGATGCCGATATGGGCCTTCAAAAGACCGCCGAAATCGAACTGGAAGGCGGCAAGTCCTACGAACTCAAGGTGGAATATTACTGGAAGGGTGACCCGAACTGGCGCTCGCTGATGCTCGGACATCTGCCGCCGCAGGCCGCCGACCCGGTGGCCGAAGCGGTGGAACTGGCGGGACGCTCCGAAGTGGCGGTGGTTGTGGTTGGTCTCAATCAGGAATGGGAGTCGGAGGGCTTCGACCGCGTCGATATGAAGCTGCCCGGCCAGCAGGACGAACTGGTGCGCCGGGTGGCCGCCGCCAACCCCAAGACGATTGTGGTGCTGAACGCCGGTTCGGCGCTGGAGATGCCCTGGGCGAACGAAGTCGCGGCCATCGTGCAGTTATGGTACAACGGCCAGGAACAGGGCAACGCGCTGGCCGATATCTTGTTTGGCGATGTGAATCCGAGCGGAAAACTGCCCACCACCTTCCCCGTCCGCTTGCAGGACAACCCGGCTTACATCAACTATCCCGGCGAGGACGGCCATGTGCGCTACGGCGAGGGAATTTTCGTGGGCTACCGTTATTATGACAAGAAAGAACTCGAACCGCTCTTCCCATTTGGGCATGGCCTGTCGTACACCACCTTCGGCTATTCCAACCTGAAGGTGAGCGCGGAAAAACTGACCGAAGCCGAAACCCTGACCGTGAGCGTGGATGTGAAGAACACCGGCGCCGTGACGGGCAAGGAAGTCGCGCAGGTCTATGCGCGCGATGCGCAGTCCACGATGGCCCGCCCGGAAAAGGAACTGAAAGCCTTCCAAAAAGTTTCCCTCAACCCCGGCGAGACCCAAACCGTGACCTTTACGCTCGACCGGGAAGCCTTCTGGTACTTCGATACGGCCAAAAATGGCTGGGCGGTGGAGCCGGGCTTGTTCGAAATCCTGGTCGGTTCTTCCAGCCGCGACATCCGCCTGAAGACCGCCGTGGAGATTCTGCCCCCGACCCGGCCCGGAGCCCGTTTACATACCGGTTTAAGCGTGCGCGCGGTTCTCGACGACCCGGCAGGCAAAGCCGTACTGACCAAACACCTGGGCGGCGTGCTGATGATGGCTGAGATGTCGATGGTAATGGACATGACGCTGGAACAGGTTTCCGAAAAATTTGCCACGTTCTTCCCCGCCGAAACCCTCAAGGCAATTGGGGACGATTTGGGAAAAATCGAATAATGTGGTCAATGGTCATTGGTGAATGAGCGCCAATGACCATTACCAATTCGCCAATCACCAATACGATGAAAAAAACAACCCTCCTCACCATTACCCTGACCACCATTCTTTGGGCCGTCGTCATTATCGGCTTCCAATCGATTGTCACCACCCGCCTGGCGCTCGTCCCGCCAGACCTGGCCGTTTCCTGGTCCAAGACCGAGACCATGCCCTCCAGCAACGATGGGAAAATTTACCTGCTGGAGCCGTTCATGAACCGCCAGGTGGCCTGGGATTCGGAGTATTACCTCGGCATTGCGGTCGGCGGCTACGATGACCCTGCCGCCGGGGCCGTGCGCAACCCCCAAACCGGGCAGATGGTTATCAAGAATTACTCGTTTTTTCCGTTTTATTCCTACATCATACGCGCTTTTGCCTGGCCGGTGGGGTTATTTGGCCTGAATCCAATTGCGGCGGCCAGCCTGGCAGGAGTCATCGTTTCGGTGCTTGGCGCAATCGCCGGGCTGGCTGCGCTCTATGACCTGACCCGCCCCTATTTCGACGCAGACAGTTCCATGCGGGCCGTGTTCTATGCCCTGATATTCCCGACTTCGTTTTTCTTTGCGATGGTCTACACCGAAGGGTTGTTCATCGGGCTGGCGTTTGGGGCCATTGCGTTAGCAAAACGCAGGCAATGGCTGCTGGCATCCATCCTGGGTTTGTTCGCAGCCTGGACGCGTGCGCACGGCGCGGCGGTCGCCCTGCCCCTGCTGGTCATCTGGCTGTCAGGAATCCGCTGGCGGCAGCCGCTCAAGGCCCAATTGGATTGGAAATGGCTGGCGCAGGGTCTCTTTGCCCTGCTTCCTCTGGCCGGGTACGCCATCTGGCGGTTTTCCCCGCTGGGCGAGGGCTGGGCCGAACTGCAATCCTTCTACTTCGGGCGCGGGTTGATGGACATCGGCCGCTCCATCGAAGACTGGCAGCGCGCGATTTTCTACGGCCTGTACCAGGGCAAAGGTGATGGACTGGTTTACATCTGGATAGAACTGGTCACGGCCGCCCTGGCCTTGCTGGCTTCACTCTGGCTTATCCGCCGCGACCCCGCGGTGGCCTTGTTCAGCCTGGCAGTGGTTTCGCTTTCTATCTTTAGCGGCTCGGCCCAGAGCATGGCGCGTTACATGCTCATCGCGCCGGCCCTGTTCATTTTCCTGGCCCAACTTGGAAAGAACAAAGTGTTCGACCGCGCCTGGACGGTCGCCAGCATTCTCCTGCTCGCCATGCAAGCCACCCTGTTTGCGTTCGATTTTTGGGTGGGATAACAAGGAAGCAAGGTGGCAAGTAAGCAAGTAAAACAGATAGAGAGGCTCTTATGAAATTTGGATACTTCGACGACAACGCCCGTGAATACGTCATCACGCAGCCCGATACGCCCCTGCCCTGGATTAATTACCTGGGCTGCGAAGCCTATTTTGGGCTGATTTCCAACACCGCCGGTGGATATTCCTTTTACAAGGATGCCCGCCTGCGCCGCCTGACGCGCTACCGCTACAACAATGCCCCACTGGATATGGGCGGCCGTTATATTTACATCCGCGACAACGGTACGGGCGGGATAACCCCGCCCCTGCAAAATTATTGGTCGCCTTCGTGGATGCCGACGCGCGGCAAATTGGATGAATACGAATGCCGTCATGGGCAGGGTTATACCGTCATCACATCCAAATTTCGGGGGATAAAATCATCCACCCGTTATTTTATCCCGCTTGGAGAATCGCTCGAAATCTGGGAGTTGACCCTGACCAACGAGCGGAATGACCCGGCAGCGCTTTCCGTTTTCTCGGCGGTGGAATTTGCCCTGTGGGATGCCAACGACGACGCGACCAACTTCCAGCGCAATTATTCGATTGGGCAGGTTGAAATCGTTGACGAAGTCATTTATCACAAAACCGAATACCGCGAGCGCCGCGACCACTTCGCCTGGTTTGCCTGCTCCGCGCCGCTGGCCGGGTTCGACACCCAGCGCGAGGCCTTCCTCGGCCCCTATCGCGGCTGGGATTCTCCCCAAGTCGTCGAAAGCGGCGAATCCACTAACAGCGTGGCGCATGGATGGCAGCCGATTGGCTCGCACCATGTCAAAGTGGAACTCCAGCCCGGTGAGAGCCGCAAAATCATCTTCCTGCTGGGCTATCACGAGAATCCCAGGGATGACAAATTCGACCCGCCCGGCTCGCAGGTGATTAACAAGCGCACGGTGAAACCCATCATCGCCAAATACCTGCAACCCGCCGCCGTGGACGCGGCCTTCGAAGCCCTGCGCGAAACCTGGACATCGCTGCTCGGAAAATTCCAGGTCGCCACGCCCGATTCCGATACCAACCGCATGGTTAATATCTGGAACGCGTACCAGTGCATGGTGACATTCAACATGAGCCGCTCGGCCTCATACTTCGAGAGCGGCATCGGGCGCGGGATGGGATTCCGCGACTCGAACCAGGACTTGCTTGGCTTCGTGCACATGATTCCTGAACGGGCGCGCGAGCGCATCCTCGACCTGGCCGCCACCCAACTGCCCGACGGCGGCGCATATCACCAATACCAGCCGCTCACCAAGCGCGGTAACAACGATGTTGGCTCAGGCTTCAACGACGACCCGGCCTGGCTCGTGCTGGGAGTCTCGGCCTACATCAAAGAGACCGGCGACTGGGGCATCCTCGACGAACCGGTTGTCTACGACAACCAGCCCGGCACAGAGCAGCCGCTTTACGAACATCTCCAGCGCGCCCTCCAATACACACTCGACCGGCTTGGGCCGCACGGCCTGCCGCTGATTGGCCGCGCCGACTGGAACGACTGCCTGAACCTGAACTGCTTCTCAGACACCCCCGGTCAATCCTTCCAGACCACCACCAGCAAAGACGGCAAAGTGGCCGAAAGCGTGTTCATTGCCGGGTTATTTGTGCTGGCGTGCAAAGAGATGGAGCAAATTGCGAATCATGAATTAGGAATTAGGAAAAGCGCAATTCGCAATTCGCAATTCGCAATTCGAGAACCGGGTTTTTTTGCCACCGCAGCCAGCAATATGGAAAAAACCATCTGGCAGCACGGCTGGGACGGGGCCTGGTTCCGGCGCGCCTACGACGACTTCGGCAAACCAATCGGGTCAAAAGAAAACGTGGAAGGCCAGATTTTCATCGAGCCGCAGGGCATCTGCATCATGGCCGGACTCGGCCTCGATAACGGGAACGCGCTCAAAACCCTCGATTCTGTGGCGGAACACCTCGCAACGAAACACGGAATCGTTTTGCAGCAGCCCGCCTACAGCCAGTATTACCTGCATCTGGGCGAAATCTCCTCCTACCCGCCCGGATACAAGGAAAACGCCGGAATCTTCTGTCACACCAACCCCTGGGTGATGATTGCCGAAGCCATCGCCGGGCGCGGAGATAAGGCGTTCGACTACTACAGGCGCATCAACCCATCCGCTCGTGAAGCCATTGGCGAACTGCACAAGTGCGAACCGTACGTCTACGCCCAGATGATTGCCGGGAAAGACGCCCCCACGCACGGCGAAGCCAAGAACTCGTGGCTGAGCGGCACCGCCGCCTGGAACTACGCCGCCATCAGCCAGTGGATTCTCGGAATCCGCCCGGAACTGGATGGGCTGCGGGTTGCGCCGGTCGTTCCAGCGGCGTGGCAGGGCTTCGAAGCGGTACGCATCTTCAGGGGGGCGCGTTACGAAATCTCGGTTAAACGGGAAGGGCCGGGGAACGCCGTCTCCCTGACCGTTAACGGGAAATCCATCAGCGGGAATATCATCCCACTGGCAAAGATAGGAGAAATTGTCGAAGTGAAGGCGGTGCTGAAATGAACTACGGCTACTTCGATGACCCCAACCGCGAATACGTCATCACCGACCCGCGCACGCCGGTCAAGTGGATTAACTACATCGGCGCGCTGGCTTTTGGCGGTTTTGTGGACCACACGGGCGGCGCGCTCATCTGCAAAGGCGACCCAACCTTCAACCGCATCACCAAGTACATCCAGCAAATGCCAAGCGGTGAGTTCAAAGGGGAGACGCTGTATTTGCGGCTATCCCTCACCCCCGGTCCCTTGGGGGGAGGGGAGCAATCATCCCCCTCTCCCACCGGGAGAGGGGGTAGGGGTGAGGGCAAATATCTCGTTTTCTCCCCATTTTTCGTGCCCACCCTCACTCCTTACGACAAATACGAATGCCGGGTGGGCCTGGGCTACAGCCGCATCATCAGCGAAATGTACGGAATTCGCACAGATGTGACCATTTTCGTCCCGGTTGGCGCGGCGGTGGAAGTGCGCGACATCAAAATTACCAACATTTCGGATGCGCCGCTCACGGTGGACGCCATCCCGGTGCTGGAATATACCCACCCCGACGCGCTCAAACAGTTCACCAACGCCGACTGGATTCCGCAAACGATGACCTCGCGCGCGCTGAAGGATGGCGAATTTACGGTGCTTATTCAGTACCCGTTCATGTTCCGCGACATCAAGGTCAATTACTTTACCTCGAACCTGCCCGCTTCATCCTATGAAACTGACCGCAAGAAGTTCCTGGGCGGCAACGAGTACGCAACCTGGGCCAACCCGCTCGGCCTGCAAAACGACGAATTGAGCAACACCGAAGCGCATCGGGGCGACAACATCGCCGCGCTGCTGCACCGCCTCGGCCCGCTCCAGCCCGGTGAAACCCGGCGGCTGGTCACGCAGCTGGGGCAGGAGGCCCCCTCACCCTCCGCGCCCGGCGGAGTGACGGCCGACCTCGCCAAATTCCGCGACCCGGCCAATGTGGATGCCGCCCTCAAAGAAATGGCGGCTTTTTGGGACGAATTCCTTGCGACCATGCAGGTCGAAACCCCCGACCCGGCCATGAACGCCACCCTCAACATCCACAACCCGCGCCAGTGCTTCATCACCAAACAGTGGTCGCGCTACCTGTCCTATTACCAGTTGGGGCTGGGCGCGCGCGGCATCGGCATCCGCGATTCGTCGCAGGATGTGCTGGCAGTCATGCCGGCCCTGCCGCAAGAGGGCAAGGCCTTCCTGAAAACGCTGCTCTCCTTCCAGAAACAGGATGGTTCGGCGCTGCACCAGTTCAACCCGCTGACGTTGGAAGGCAGCGAGGGCGATGCGCTGGAGCGCGAAGACCGTCCACACTATTACAGCGACGACCATCTGTGGAGCATTTTGGGGATTACGGCCTATCTCAAGGAAACCGGGGATTTTGCCTTCCTCAATGAAAATGTTCCGTTCTACGAAAAAGACAAAGCCGGGAATCCGCTGGAAACAGCCACCGTTTTCGAGCATATCCAGCGCGGACTCAACTTCACGCGCTGCGACACCGGCGCGCACGGTCTGCCCCTGCTCGGATTCGCCGACTGGAACGACACCATCAACCTCGCCAGGGGGGCCGAATCGCTTTTTTCGGCGCACCTGTACGGGCGGGCGCTGGCCGAGTTCATCGCACTGCTCGAGCACCTCGGGCAGGATTCCGCCGAATGGAAAGCCGCTTATGCTGAAATGAAAGCCAGGGTCGAGCAAAATGCCTGGGATGGCGAATGGTATGTGATGTATTTCGACCATGACGGCACGCCGGTCGGCTCGCACCAGAACCAATACGGGCAAATCCACCTGAACGGACAGAGTTGGGCGGTGCTTTCAGGCTTCGCCTCGCCGGAACGCGCCAAACAGGCCATGCAGTCGGTGTACGAAAAATTGAATACCAAATTCGGCATCAAACTTTCGACCCCCGGCTACAACGGCTTCGACCCGCGTTACGGCGGCATCACCACCTACCCGCCCGGCGCAAAAGAAAACTGCGGCATTTTCCTCCATCCCAACCCCTGGGCCATGATTGCCGAAACCATGCTCGGCAACGGCGACCGGGCGTATGAATACTATGCGCAAATCAATCCGGCTGGCAAAAACGACCTGATTGAAACCTACGAGAGCGAGCCGTATGTTTACCCGCAAAATATTCTCGCCGATGAGCATCTGCAGTTTGGCCTGGCGCGCAATTCGTGGCTCTCCGGCACGGCTTCGTGGTGCTACCAGGCCGGGACGCAATGGATTCTGGGTATCCGCGCCGAGTACGACGGGCTGCGTATCGACCCGTGCATCCCATCAAATTGGAAAGGATTCCATGCTGCAAGGAAATATCGCGGGAAAATCGTTAAAATTAGCGTACACAACCCGCGCGGCGTCTGCCGGGGCGTAAAGAAAATGCTTGTAAACGGCCAGCCGCTGACAGGGAATTTGGTTCCCGTAACGATAACGGAGCAAGAAATAAACGTCGAGGTCTGGCTGGATTAAGAATCTATCCGAAGATTCACGCCTTGCCGGTTTCCCCCGGACATGAATATCCGGGCGGCGCGGCCCAAGGGCATTCTTCGGACAGGCTCTAAATAAAATATTACAAGGCCAAGGTATGGAAGAAATTACCCTTTCGGTGTTCCACCACAGCAATACGGCGATTGCCGACATGAGTAAACTACTCAAAGAATTTGAGCGGCAGGAAGACGTGCGCGTGCGGCTGGATGTCATCTCCTGGAGCATGGGCTGGCAGCGCCTAGTCGAAATGGCGCTCTACCATACCGGGCCGGATATTTCAGAACTGGGCAGTACCTGGATTTTGGATTTTGTGCGCATGAATGCCTTGCAGCCTTTCCTGGCCGAACAGGTGGAGGAAATCCGCGCCGGGCGGGAATATTTTACAGCCGGATGGGCAGGCTGCGTCAGTGAAGGGTCTGATGGGAAAGCCGTTTGGGCCATTCCACTGGGCGGGGATGCGCGTGTGGTATTCTACCGCCGCGATTTGTTGCAAGCCGCCGGGATTGACGAATCGACCGCATTTGCCGGCCCTTCACGCTTTGATAATACCCTGGCGCGGCTTCATGCCGCCGGCGTAGAGATGCCGCTCTGCCTGCCCACAGGCCGCTCCCGGAACAATCTGCACAGCATGGCCAGCTGGGTTTGGGGAATGGGCGGCGATTTCCTGAACGCCGCCGGGACCCAAATCGCCTTCGACAGCCCACGCGCCCTGGATGGTTTTAAAGCCTATTTTGGCCTGGGGCGCTACATGGGCGGTCCGCGCATTCTGGAAGAATTCGAGTCTGATTCGGCCTTTATGCACGGACGTTGCGCAGTAACCATCAGCGGATACTGGATTTTACACGAAGCCAAAACCCCTGAAGTAGAGCAAAACCTGGGAATAGCCGCCATGCCGGTCATCCCATTTGTAGGCGGTACGCACCTTGTCGTTTGGAAACACTCCCGCCGCCCAGAAGCCGCCTTGCGCCTGGCAAAATTTCTCAGCCAACGCAGCAACAAGAACCTGTATCCGCAATTTGGCCTGCCGGTCACAACCGATGGCTGGAAGAAAGCGCCGTTCAACAAACCGCAATACGCGCACTTCCTGCGCGCCATGCAAACCGGGCGCAATTTCCCCACCGGGCAACTGTGGGGAATGGTGGAAAAACGCCTGACCGACCTGATGGGCGATATCTGGAACGAAGTATTGGCCAACCCTGAACGCGCCGATATGATTGTCGAAAACCAGGTGAGCGCATTGGCCCAACGGCTGCGAATGACGCTCAAATCGTAAATTCAAAAAGAACCGCCCTTCGGGGCGGCTCTTTTTTTGAAGGTCTCACCGGCTCCTTCACAAATCATCGAAGCAATTCGGATTTACAGGGATTGGAGAAACTCTGACCATTCGGCGCCGACCGTTTCCCAGCCGCGCACCGCGCCCGAGCGTGGAGCGGGCCCGGCTGGAGCCTGTCTCCAGGCTTCGAGCAGCGCATTCGCCACCGATTCAGGGTCGCCCGGCTCGGCCAGAAAGGCGCGCCCATAAGAGGCCAGTTCGGGCAGGCAGGCCAGCCGCGAGGTCAACACCGGCTTGCGGATGGCCACCGCTTCCAGAAGCGCCAGCGGCGCATCGGAGGAGACAAATTCATAAGGCAGGGCCGCCAGGTCACTGGCGCGCGCAATCTCGGCCAGCGCTTCCGGTTCGAGGACGCCATCCACAAAGCGCACCGCATCGCCCAGCCCTTTTTGCATGACCAGGCTTTCCAGCGATTGACTGGCGGTATGGGGTTCATCCAAGTAGCGGCGGTTGAGGGCTACCAATTTCAGGTTGGGGGCTTGCTGCCGGGCGCGCGCCAACGCATCGACCAGCACCGGCAGCCCACGCAGCGGCGCAGGCGAGTCGAAATATAAGACAACAAAATCGTCCCGGTCGAGACCGAGATGTTCACGCGTCCCATTCGAACGCCCGTTACCCTCCAGCCAGACCGAATCGACCCCAGGCCGGATGGCGCGCACCGGGATTTTTTGCAGGATGGCATAGAGCGACCAACGCGTAATCTCGGTCTGCGTGACAAACACATTCAAACCCAGCCGGGCGGCGCGGGCGCGCAGCAGCCAGCGAGGCGAAAACGCCCCAAGCACTTGCGCGCCGCTCAGGGAGCGATTCGCCGCCAGCCGCGCCAGCCCCGGTCGAAAAATTTCACGCGGCGAATAGATTGGGGAGGAAAAAAGCCCCACTTGCGGACGGTCCCGCCACATCCGATAATCCTGGTGCAGGAAACTGTGCAAACCCAGGCTCCACACCAGTACATCGGGCTTGAGAATCTCGATCGTTTTCTGCAATTCGACATTTCGCTGCCAAAGCGTCTTCCCAACCGACCGAAGCGGCCTGACCGGCACGCCGTTGAACCCCGTCAAGGCGCGCGGCCCCGCTTCGGAGAGAATCGTCACGAGATGCCCGGCGCGGTACAACTGGACGGCCGTCTCGGTCACATAACGCCAGGGCTGCGCACCGAGATTCAACCGGTTCAGGCCCGGCAGGACAAAACAGACGGAACGTTTGCGCATTGTATTTTGCATGACACTGATATTAGCCCCTCATCTTTTATTGCAACGTTGAATCTGCATTTCAAAATGACCTGCCAATGCGCAGCCAACCCGCCCATAATTTTTGACATGCTTACATCATCGTTTCAGGCATTGTCACCCTCCTGCGAGGTGGTTATACTATGCCGTAACGCAGATTTTATTCCGCAACCTGACCACATTTGCGCCTTCGCCGCAAATGTCGGAGAGCAACGCAATGACAGAGACGCCCCAGTACGACAAAATTTCCCTGCTGCGGCTGGCCTTCAAGGGGTTGAAAGACGAAGAACTGCATGAAATGGCAAACCTGACGGAGATACGCGCCTATCCGCCGGGGCATGTCCTGTGCCAGGAAGGCGCGTATGAGGATGTCTTTTATATCGTTGCCGAGGGGAACGTCATTATCACCAAGAAAATAGCCGACGAGGAAGCCGAGCGCGTGCTGCGCATCGGCGGGAAAGGCGACCTGGTCGGCGAGATGGCCCTCATCCAAAATGCGCCGCGCGCCGCAACCGTGCGCGCCGCCACCGAATGCACCGTGCTGGAGATGGAGAAGCGCGACTTCGAGACCATCCTGAGCCGCAGCCCGGCCATGGCCATTGACATCATCCGCATCACGCTCGACCGCATCCGCGCCAACGACCAGATGGCTATCACCGAACTGCAAAAGAACAACAAAGTCCTGCGCCTGATGGACCGCAACAAATTGGAGTTCATCCAGGTAGCGGCGCATGAATTACGCACACCCCTGACCATCATTAAAGGCTACAGCAACCTGCTGCGCGCCTCCCCCGAAGTCAAATCGAATCCGTCGCTGAATGAGATGCTCGATGGCATCCTCAAAGGCGCCGACCGGATGCATGAAGTGGTCAACATGATGCTCGATGTGACTCGCATCGATGCCGAGACTCTCAAAGCCGCCTCGGTACCGGTGCTGCTCAAACGCGTATTGCAAGGACTGGTCAACAGCCTCGGCAAAGCCGCCGCTGAACGCGGGATTGAAATGCGCCTGGAATACGCAGAGGACACCCCCATCATCCACGCCGACCCGGGCATGGTCGAAAAAGCGCTCTATCAACTTACAGTAAATGCCGTCAAATACACTCCCGACGGTGGCAAGGTCATATTGCAGGCCCGCCCGGTCACGCTGGAGGGCGACATCCCCGGCGCAGAAGTGGCCGTGCAGGACACCGGCATCGGTCTCGACCCAGAACATCACGAGTTAATCTTCGAGAAGTTCTACCAGGTAGGCAGCGTGGCGCTGCACTCGACCGGCAAAACCAGTTTCAAAGGCGGCGGTCCCGGCCTGGGGCTGTCGCTGGTGCGCGGCGTGGCGCGCGCGCATGGCGGCAAAGTTTGGGTGGAAAGCGCAGGGTATGACGAAGTCAACTACCCAGGCTGTACGTTTTACCTGCAACTGCCAGTCAAGGCAACGCGGAACCATTAAGGAACTTCACTACCAATTGAAACTACTGGAGATACCGGGTCTCGATGCGCCGAAAAATCACATCTAATGGACAGGTTGAATAAATATCGTACAATAGGTGGATGGCAAAGCGAAAATTTACCCTCACAGACAAAGAACAACGGGCCTTGCAGCAAGCCTGCGAGCTGAGCAAGAATGCTGCGACGCGCGCG
>DAOUAZ010000096.1:0-4877 GCA_034432975.1 Anaerolineales bacterium
CACCGCCAGGAATTTCCCGGCCAGGATGTCCGCGCGCCCGGTGGGGGTGCTAAACAGCCGCGCCAGCGTGCCTTCCTCGTCCTCGCGCAGGATGGACATCATCGCGTAGCCGCCGGTGAAAAAGGCAAAGAAAATCATTTGCCCGGCCATGGTCAGGCCCATCACACCTGCCCTGGCGGGCGGTGCCAGGGTTTGCTGAATCGGGTCGGCGGATTCGCTCTCACCTGCTGACGGGGCCGTCAGCACCAGCGCGGCTTTTTCGGGATTATGGAACAGGTCGCGCTGAAACTCCCGGTACCAGTCGGTGTAACGCGTCACCCAATTTGGAATCTGGGCTGGGTCTGGCTGAATGCCATTGGCCTGCTGGCGTTCCATAATCGTCTGGATGGCGATTCCGCCGCCTGAAACCCCGTCCAGCATCATCGTGACCATGTCCTGCACCACCGCGGGGGCAATTGTCAGGGTCGGGTCGCTGATGATGGTCACCGGCGCGTCGTTTTCGCCAGTCAGGAGACTCGCGCTCAAATCTGCCGGGATAATGACCGCCACGCCGATTTCCTGCGCATTCACCGCGGCGCGGGCGGCGGCTTCGTCGGGGTAATCGCGGGCTTCAATCCATGATTGAACGCTCTCGTCGAAAAACATGGCGCGGATGTCCTCGCCAATCGGCGCCTCGAGCGGGGAGTCGGCGGGCAGCGCGTCGGCGTTGACCACGCCCACTTTCATGGCGGCCATGCTCACATCGCCGCCAGACAGCCCGCCAAAGGCAAAGTAAATCAGCCCGGTCAGCAGCAGCGGCGCGGCGAGGGTCATTCCAATCATGAATAGGCTGCGAAACGAACGAAGCAAATCGTTGAAAGCAATATCAAGGATTTTCATAAAAGTCTCCAACGGAACACGCCACACGTTCCAGAATGTTGCGTGTTGCGTGAAATATTAATCGCGCAAAGCCCGTCCCGTCAAATGCAGGAAAACCGTCTCAAGATTCGGTTCCTGGATATCGACCGAAGTAATCCGCGCCCCCAGTTTGCCCGCCGCCTCGAACAGGCGCGGCAGGACAAGGTTGGAATCGCTCACCAAAACGGCGACCAAGCCATCGGTGGAGTCGATTCCGTTCACGCCCTCGACCGTTTTCCAGGCCTCCAAAACGTTCAAACCTTCCACATTCAACGTCAAATCAATCCGCGTCTGCCCGTTGACCAGTTTGATCAGTTCGTCATGCGTGCCGTAGGCAATCACCTTGCCGCTGTCCATAATGGCGATGTGGTCGGAGAGTTCGGCGGCTTCTTCCATGTAATGGGTGGTGTATAGCACGGTCATTCCCTGACGGTTGAGTTCTTTGACGTTATCGAGGATGTGGCGGCGGCTCTGCGGGTCGATACCGACCGTCGGCTCGTCCATGATGACCACCTGCGGCTTGTGCAGCAGCGCCGCGCCGATGTTGACGCGCCGCTTCATGCCGCCCGAAAACTTGCCGACGGCGTCCTTCTGGCGGTCGCGCAGGCCGATGATGTCCAGCACCTCGTCCACGCGGGTTTTGAGCGCCGCGCCGCGCAGCCCGTACATCTTGCCCCAAAAGACCAGGTTTTCACGCGCCGAAAGGTCGGGGTAGAGGGCAATATCCTGTGGAACGACACCCAGGCTGGCTTTGGCGGCCTCCGGCTCGGCGCAGATGGAATGCCCCATAATCGTGGCATCGCCATCGTTCGGGACCAGCAGCCCGGAGAGCATCGAGATGGTGGTCGATTTGCCCGCCCCGTTTGGCCCGAGCAGGCTCAGAATTTCGCCTTTTTCGGCGGCAAATTCCACACCCTGCACGGCCTGTAACTCGCCAAACGTCTTTTTGAGATTCTTGACTTCGATTGCGTTCATTGCTTCCAGTTCTCCTGTTTTTCGATTCTCTGGTTATCCGGTTTTTCGGTTCTCCGGTTCTGCGGTTTTTCAGTTATCCAGTTCCCCGGTGAACCGGTCAACTGGATAACAGGATAACCGGTTCACTGAATCACCGGATAATTTTACTCACCCCATTCTACAATTCCCGCCCGCCCCTCACATCGGCCTGTCGGATAATCCCGACCTGTACTTTCGGACAGTGTCCGCGCGGACGATGGCGCAAACCCGCAACTGCGATACAATCAAATTGCCATGAAACTCAAACTCCCCGTCCACCGTGTCGAGCAAGACTACCGCATCTTTTTCGTATTCATGACCATCATCCTGGTCATCATGTATATCGTCTCCATCAACAGCAACCCAATCCTGCGCCAGTTCTGGCCCGCCGCCCTTTTCACCTTCCTGATGGTCGCCCACATTCTCCTGCACCTGGTTGCCTACCGCATCATCCAAACCCCAACGCGCACCGCCCTCTACATCATCGGCCAGGGCATCATCGCCTACGCCATCGTCAATCTTTCGGGCAATATCGGCATGATTTACGCCCTCTACATGGCCCTCATCGGTGAATCCATCGGCATCTTTGGTCTTACCCGCTGGGGCGCGCTTGCCACACTCTACTTCCTGGCTCTCTCGCTGGTCAACTTCGTCATTTTCACCAGCCCCCAAAACGCTCTCTATTGGTTCGCCGGAACCATTCCCACCGTCATCTTCGTTGGCCTGTACGTTGCCCTCTACACCCGCCAGACCGAAGCGCGCGAAAAAGCCCAGGCCCTGGCCGCCGAACTCGAATCCGCCAACCGCCAACTGACCGAATACGCCGCCCAGGTCGAAGACCTGACCATCGCCGCCGAGCGCCAGCGCATGGCGCGTGAACTGCACGACACCCTCTCGCAGGGTCTGGCCGGTCTCATCCTGCAACTCGAAGCCGCCGACGCCCAACTTGGCCGCCAGAACCCCGAAAAAGCGCGCCAAATCATCGCCCAGGCCATGCAAAAAGCCCGCGAGTCTCTCGCCGACGCCCGGCGCGCCATCAGCAACTTGCGCGAAAACCATGTGGGAGAATTGGAAGATTCCCTGCGCCGCGAAATCGACCGTTTTGAAGCCGCCACCGGCATCCCCTGCGTTTTCCACGCGGACTTGACTCCACACCTGCCTGATTCCGTTAAAGAAACCATTTTACGCACCGTCAGCGAGTCCCTCACCAACATTGCCCGCCACGCCCGGGCCTCCGAGGCCGCTGTAACATTTACCGTTAAAGAGCAAACCCTGACCCTCGCCGTCCAAGACAACGGCCTCGGATTCGACCCGCAAAGCATCCCCTCCGGTCACTACGGCCTGCTCGGCATCCGCGAACGAATCCGTCTAATCGGCGGCCAACTGACCCTCGACAGCGCGCCGGGTAAGGGTACAATCCTCATCGTTGAAATCCCAATCGCTGGGTAAGGGCGGACCTGCGTGTCCGCTCAATTTACGGATACCCACATGGGCAGACACATAGGTCTGCCCCAACCATATGACAAAAATTCTCATCGCCGACGACCATCTCATCATCCGCCAGGGCCTGCGCCTCATCCTCGAAACCGAGGACGACCTCGAACTGGTCGGCGAAGCCTCCGATGGCGCCGAGGCCCTCAAACTCTGCGCCGACCTGCGCCCGGACGTGGTGCTGATGGACTTGCGCATGCCCGGCATGGACGGCATTACCGCCATCGAAAAACTGCGCCAGAACCAGCCAGAGATTGCCGTCGTCATCCTGACCACCTTCAACGAAGACGAACTCATGCTGCGCGGCATCCGCGCCGGGGCCAAAGGCTTCCTGCTCAAAGACACCGACCGGGGAACATTATTCGACACCATCCGCGCCGCCGCGCGCGGCGAAACCTTGCTCAAGCCCGAAATCATGTCCCGCCTGTTGCAGGCCGCTTCCGCGCCCGCCGCCTCAACCAACCCGTTTAATCTCACCGAGCGCGAGCGGGAAGTTCTGGCCGCCGTCGCCCTGGGCGAACGCAGCAAAGAAATCGCCGCCAAACTGCACATCACCGAGCGCACCGTCAAAGCCCACCTGGCCAGCATCTACCAGAAAATGGGCGTCGATTCACGCGCCGGGGCCATAGCCGTCGCCGCCCAAAATGGGTTGCTTTAACCAAAATGGGTCAAATCCAACCATATCCTGCTAAAACATGTAACAGGCAAGGTCGTCGTTAGGACTCCAGAATTACGGGGGAGCGCCGTCATTTTTTATGCAAGAAAACCGGCCCGCTCATGGGCAGGGCAGCGTAACTGCCCGCCCTCACCCCGCTGCGTGGGGCTTCCCCCGGCCCCTTCTCCCAGTGGGAGAGGGGAGAAAACAGAGATGATTTTGTCGCTTTCGGCAAGAAAATCCGTTTCGTATGTCCGTTTCCATCTCCCTTTGGGAGAGGGTTAGGGTGAGGGTAGGTAGTTACTAGCCACCTCCCAATCGGATCTATTACCTTATCTGGAACGAAGCGGACGGCACACTCGGCTACTACCAAGTCACCGATGCCTTCCACCATGCCGACCAGATTGTCACCGAACTCATCATCGATGGCGAGTGGATTGAGACCACGCCTGAGCATCCCTTCTACCCTTCGATGAACTCAGGGCAGGCGTCGAAGGCCAGGGCTGGACGGAGGCTGGAGACCTGCGCATGGGCGACCAAATCCGCCAGGCCGATGGCTCCACCGGCACGGTCTGGCTGAAATGGGAAGTCCACAAGACGCAAGAGATGTATAATCTCACCGTCGACACTGCGCACACCTTCTATGTGGGCGAGGGTCAATGGTTGGTGCATAATAGCTGCAACTTTGGCAAGCAGGGGGATCTAAGAAAAGCCTTATGGACAGGTTGAATAAATATCGTACAATAGGTGGATGGCAAAGCGAAAATTTACCCTCACAGACAAAGAACAACGGGCCTTGCAGCAAGCCTGCGAGCTGAGCAAGAATGCTGCGACGCGCGCG
>DAOUAZ010000097.1:0-14482 GCA_034432975.1 Anaerolineales bacterium
GAAGCCATTTGGGCCGCCCTGAGCAACATCCGCTATATATTCCGCCATGCCCTGATGTGGGATGCCGCCTACAACATGCAACTGCACGCCCGGCGGCAGGCCCTGCATGCCGTTGTGGTCGAGTCCCTGGAAAGCCTGTACAAAAATGAATTATCAACTCACTACGGGGAACTGGCTTACCATGCCGAGCGCGCCCGGCTGGACGAAAAAGCGCGCGTCTACCTGTTCAAAGCCGCCGATGTTGCCAGGAGCGCCTACCAGAACAGCCAGGCCGACGATTACTACACCCGCGCCCTGCACCTGACCCCCGCTGATGATTTGATTGGGCAATACGACCTGCTGCTGGCACGCCTCGAAATCTACCAGACCCAGGGTCGTCTCGAGGAATGCCAGCGCGACCTGCAACAACTCGACGAACTGGCGCGCATTCTCGGGGAACAAGAGCACGTTTTGGAAATTCTTATTCGCAAAATCGAAATCGCATATGATAAAAGTGACGCGGCCCAATCCCTCTCCAGCGGGGTTCAAGCGTTGTCACTGGCGGAATCCTTGCAAAGCAACAAACAGGCAATGAGAATCTACAACATGCTAGGCAATGCGGCGCAGCGACTGGGAGGCTATGACCAGGCCCAGGATTTCACCCAAAAGGGATTAGCGCTGGCGCGCGCGCTGGGCGACCAATGGATGGAAAGCAAACTCTTAAACACTTTTGGAATGCTCCATGTCGACAAAAATGACCTGCCGCAAGCCGCGGAATACTTCCGTCGAAGCCTGGAACTCGCCCAACAGGTGGGCGACCTGCGCCTGCAAGCCCGCCCGCTTGCCAACCTGGGCATGGCGGCTATCCGGAGCGGCGACTTCCTGGAAGCCGGTCGGTATAGCCAACAATCACTCGCCCTGGCGCGTCAAATCGGCGCGCGCAGTGGCGAAACCGTGATTCTGCTCAACCTGGGATTCATCGCCGGCAGCCTGGGAGATTATTCCCGGGCAAGTAACTACAGCGAGGCCAGCCTGCGCATCGCCCGCGAAATCGGCCACCAGTACCAGGAAGCCATCGGTCTCATCAACTTGAGCGCCCAATATGGCGCGCTTGGGAAAACAGAGGCGGCCATCCGGTCTGCCCTCGACGGTCTGAAAATTGCCCGCCAAATTGGCGAACAATCCGCGGCAGCCTGGGCCTACACCTACCTGGGCCACAATTTGTTTTCCAGCGGGAAACGCGCAGAAGCCGAAGAAGCCTACCAAAACGCCTTGCGAATCCGCCGTGAACTCAAGCAACCAGTGTTTGACACCGAACCCCTGGCAGGCCTGGCCCGCCTCGCAATGGCCCAGGGAGAACCCCAACGCGCCCGGCAGGTTGTCGATGAAATCCTGTCCATCCTCGAACAAACCGGCAACCTGGATAGCACGGACGAGCCGCTGCGCGTATATTTCACCTGCTACCAGGTGCTGGCGCAGGCAAACGATGCGCGCGCCCGCAGCATGTTAGAAAATGCTTATACCCTGCTGCAAGCGCGCGTCAACCAGATTCCAGATGAAACCAACCGCCAAAGATTCCTGGATACTGACGAAAACCACATGATTGTGTCCGTCTGGAAAGACAAAAATGCTTAACCTGTCCAACCGACTGGCGGGTCCAGTTCATCCAGGTCGGCTTCGACCCGATTATTTCCCAGCTCGCGATACGGCAGCAAAAGGACATCTTTGCCATCGAAGTACACCAATTCACCAGGCTGCTTGTCTAGCTGAATGGTGTACTTTACTTTAACTCTCCTTCTTGCAGCATTTGGCTTTTTCTTCAGGACAAAATTCGCCACCCAGCGCACCGGCTTGCCTTTGTATAACTTATCGGCCAACCCTGGAGGGAAATGCTCCGGCACGCCATCGAACTGCGTATCATCGAAAGTGACGTCGATGTCGCCGGTAAATTCAGGAAAATCATTATTCTTTTTAATTTTAATTTTTTTCATACAATCTCCTGTCTGGCCTGTATTATCACAAAAAACGGGATGAATTTCATGAAAAAGTCATTATCATTGTACAAAAAATCAAGCCCATTTTCCAGAAGGAAATTCTGATGAAACCACTCCTGATTACCGCACGCTGCCTGCTGTTTATAACGCTTGCGGCAGGATGTCGCCCCGCCACAGCCCCGGAAGCCTTCACCAACTCTACACCCCTGCCCGATACAGCCACCCCGCTGCCACCGGCTGCCGTCACCTCATCGCCTGCCAACACCGAACCGCCTTCCCCCACTGAAACGTCGACCTACACCCCGCCGCCAACCATTACTGGCACGCCCACCGCCACCCCCACCGAAACCGAGATACCTGCCATCACCCCAACCTACGCCCCCCTGCGCGGAAAAATCAACGTCGACAAGGTGAGTTGCCGCTATGGGCCGGGTGCCATGTACCTGTATCTCTACGGTCTGGTCAAAGGCGCCAACCAGGACATCATTGGGCGCAACGATAACGGCTCCTGGCTGCTCACGCAGGCGCGAGGCGACAACAAGTCCTGCTGGGTCAAAGCCGACCTGATGGACATCAACGGCGGCCCGCTCACTGCCCCGGTTGTCCATCCCGACGACTACAATCTGCCAAAATCCCCGTTTTATGGCCCATTGACCAATGTTACAGCCAAACGCAACAGAAGCCAGGTCACCATCTCGTGGAGCCCGCTCATCCTGCGCGCCGGCGACGACTCGCTCCAGACGCCCTACGTCCTGCAAGTCTGGGTTTGCCGTAACGGGCAACTCATCATCGAATCGATTGGCTCCTATGAGACGATTGTCAACGTAATCGATGAAACTGGCTGCGCTGAAAGCTCGCGCGGACGCATCACCGCCGCCGAGAAACATGGATACACGAAATTCACAGAAATTCCCTGGCCCTGAAGCCTTGCCCCGAACCCGTTCCCCGTTTATACTCACCGCACCCCCACCGAAAGCAGGCAGGCCGCATGTCATATAGCAAACGCTGGATAATCTCCCCGCCCATCAGTCAGGCCGCTCGCGCCGAGCTCCAACCCTATTTCGATGATGTTTTAGCAAAAGAAACCGCCAGGCTTGGCGCGCCAACTGAAGCGCAGAAAGCCAGCCTTAAAAACGCGCTGGAAACCCTGGGACAACTCTTGTTCAATCGCGGCCATGCCACCGCCGCCGCGGCCCGCGCCTTCTTGCGCGCCGAAGTCGATTTCGATACCAACCCCCTGCAACTGCTGGGCATGGAAACCGCCGTCGCCCGTATCCGCCGCGCCCTCCAGGACGGCGAATTGATTGCCATTTATGGCGATTACGACGTAGACGGCGTAACCGCCACCGCCCTGCTCGTCCAGACCCTGCGCTCTCTGAACGGGAACGTCAAGGGCTACATCCCCAACCGCTTCGAGGAAGGCTACGGGCTGAACCCGGATGCCCTCGACACGCTCAAGGCCGAGGGCGCAGGACTCGTTATCAGCGTGGATTGCGGCATTCGCTCCCCCGCCGAAGCCCTGCACGCCAAAATCATCGGCCTCGACCTCATCATTTCCGACCACCACCACCCTGACGCCGACCTGCCGGAAGCCCTGGCCGTTATCAACCCCAAGCGCGAAGGCGACCCATATCCCGATAAAGACCTGGCCGGGGTAGGCGTAGCATATAAAATTGCAGAAGCCCTACACCGCACCCTTCAACCTTCCAGCCTTCAACTTGAAACGTTATTCGACCTGGTCGCCCTCGGCACCGTCGCCGACCTGGCCCCCCTGACCGGCGAAAATCGGATGCTGGTACGCAAGGGACTGCTAAAAATCCGAGCCACGACCCGCCAGGGTCTCTATTCGCTGGCAAATGCAGCCAACCTGTCCCTGCCCAAAACCACCGCCGTCGATATCGGCTTCCTGCTCGGGCCGCGCCTGAATGCCGCCGGAAGGCTTGATTCGGCCCTGGCCGCCTTCGACCTGCTTACGACCGAAGATGTTTTCATCGCCGGGCAACTTGCCCAAAAATTGGATGCGCAAAACCGCGAGCGACAGGCCCTGACCCGCAAAATCCAGGAACAGGCCGAGCAAATGGCAATGGATGATGACCCAACCGCCCACCTGATGTTCGCCGTTCATCCTGATTTCAACTCCGGCGTGGTCGGGCTGGCCGCTTCACGCCTGGTGGATACGTTTTACCGCCCCGCCGCCGTCGGCCAGGTCGGCGAGGAGACCACCCGCTGCTCGTGCCGTTCCATCCCCGAATTTCACATTACCGCAGCGCTCGACGAGTGCAAAGACATCCTCGTGCGGCACGGCGGTCACGCTGCCGCCGCCGGATTCACCGTCGAAAATAGCAAACTTCCGGCCCTGAAAGAACGCCTGAAGGAAATTGCCTGCCGCGAACTTGCCCATCTCGACCTGCGCCCCGCGCTCTCTGCCGATATGGAAGTGCCGCTTGCCAAAATGAACAGTGATGTACTGAAATACCTCGACGCCCTGCAGCCGACCGGTTACGGCAACCCCGATGCAGTTTTCGTCAGCCGAAACCTGACCGTCAAAAGCGCGCGCGCCGTCGGCGCAGACAGCAAACACCTGAAAATGACCCTCGCCGACGGACGGTACGCCATCGACGCCATCGGCTTCCGCCTCAGCCCGCTGCTGCCCGAATTGCCGGTCGGCGCGAACGTGGATGTGATGTACACGTTCGAGAAAAATGAGTTCAACGGGCGGGAAAGTTTACAGATGAATCTCAAAGACGTGAAACCGGTCGGAACGCCGGATACCTGACCCGGCGCGCATAAGTTCTCGCGTTTCCAATCAAAAAAATGGGGAAACGTCCCGACACTTGCGCCTGCGCGACAAGCGCAGGTGAGGTTTGCTTGAAAAACCTGGTTGAGCCGTTTTTTCCTTCCTGTTTATCCTGGCGGGCGTTTTGATGGGCTGCGGGCCGAGACGCCTTCCGTTGGAACGGAGGGCGACGAATCATTGGCGCGGGAGGTCTTGGTGGCCTTCCTCGAACGCCTGCGCGACGGCAAATACGAGCAGGCCGCCCTGCTGCATGGCGGGTCGTACTAAAGTACAATTGGCGGCTGTGATAACTCTATGAAAACTTCTGACTTTGATTTTGACCTCCCTGAATCTTTCATCGCCCAGACGCCGGTCGAGCCGCGCGATTCATCCCGTTTGATGGTCTTGAACCGCAAAACCGGAACACTGGAACACCGCATTTTCCGCGAGATTGGCGAATATCTCAACCCCGGTGATTTGCTGGTGGTGAACCAAACGCGGGTCATCCCGGCCCGGCTGCCCGCCCGCAAGGAAACCGGCGGCAAGGCGGAAATCCTGCTCTTGCGGCGCGAATCCGATACGGTTTGGGAATGCCTGGTGGGAGGCAAAGGTCTGGGCGAGGGGAAGCGGCTCAGGCTGGAAGACGGCCTCGAAGCGGAAATCGTATCCAGCCTGGAAGGTTCCCGCCGCCTGGTGCGGTTCGATGAACCGGTCGAGAATCATCTCCAAACAGACGGGCAAATGCCCATGCCCCCGTACATCCACGAAAAACTGGCCGACCCCGAACGCTACCAGACCGTCTACGCCAAAACGCCCGGCTCCGCCGCCGCGCCGACCGCCGGCCTGCACTTTACGCCGCGCCTGATGGAGGCACTACGCGCCAAAGGCATCCAGTTTGTCGAAGTGACCCTGCACGTCGGGCTGGATACCTTTGCCCCGGTGACCGAGGACGACCCGCGCCAGCACAAAATCCATACCGAGTGGTGCGAGTTGACGCCAGATGCAGCCGAAAAAATCAACGCGGCCAGGGCGGCCGGCGGACGGGTGATTGGCGTGGGTACAACCTCCGTCCGCACCCTTGAAAGCGCGGCTCGAGATTCACTGAATACTGATAACCGCCCACTGATTACTGGTTTTTCCGGCCCCACCTCGATTTACATCCTGCCCGGCTACCAGTACCAGGTGGTCGACGCGATTATTACCAACTTCCACCTTCCCAAATCGACGCTGATTATGATGATAAGCGCCTTCGCCGGGCGCGAGGCAGTGCTGAGCGCTTATGAAACGGCCAAACGCGAGGGCTATCGTTTCTTTTCTTTTGGCGATGCGATGTTCATATTCTAGGTGTCAGGTTTTGACGTATCAGGGGTCAGGTAAAAACGCGCGCCTGAGACCTGACACCTGATATTTTCCATCCTTTTTTGGAGGTCAACATGCCCGATGATTTTACCCTCGGCGTCAACTACTGGCCGCGCCGCAAAGCCATGTACTGGTGGTCGAATTTCGACGCCGCCGAAGTCGATGACGATTTTGCGCTCATCCGGTCGCTGGGCCTGGATGTGGCCCGCATCTTCCTGCTGTGGGATGATTTCCAGCCGGAGCCAACCAGCGTCGACAAAACCGCGCTGGCGAACCTGGTCAGGGTCGCCGACCTGGCCGTCAAACACAACCTCGGCCTGGATGTGACTTTCTTCACCGGCCACATGAGCGGCCCCAACTGGGCCCCGCGCTGGCTCATCCAGGAGCGCGAAGGCTATCCGTCAGTCTATTTCGGCTTCATGCGGCAGGTCATCAGCCAGGGCAAAATCGTTCCGGATGGCAATTACCGCAACATGTTCACCGACCCGCGGGCGCTGGAGGCCGAGCGGCTGCTGCTCGAGACCGTCGTCGGCGCGTTGAAAGGACACCCGGGTCTCTGGCTGTGGAACCTGAGCAACGAACCCGACCTGTTCGCCTGGCCCGCCGATGCCGCCCAGGGCCGCGCCTGGGCGCGCGAGATGACCGGAATCATCAAAGAGATTGACGACCAGACGCCGGTCACGGTCGGCCTGCACAGCGCTGACCTCGAAAGCGATACCGGCCTGCGCGTCCACGATATTTTTGCCGAGACCGATGTAGCCGTCATGCACGCCTACCCGATGTACACCGACTGGGCGCGCGGCCCGCTCGACCCGGACCATGTCCCCTTTATGACGGCCCTGACCGCCCACCTGGCCGGGAAACCGGCTCTGATGGAGGAGTTCGGCGGCTGCGCCAACCTGCCGGGCCAGCCCTCCGAAACCTGGGAGTGGACAGCCTACGGCCTCGACCGGGCGCAGTTCATGGCCTCCGAGCAAGACTTCGCGGAATATATCCGCCAGGTGCTGCCCAATATCCACGATATTGGCGCGACCGGGGCCATGATTTGGTGCTTCGCCGATTACGCCGAGGAACTGTGGAACGTGCCGCCCTGCGGCGAATCGCGCCACGAGCGCCATTTTGGCCTCGTCCGGCCCGATGGCTCGCTCAAGCCGCACGCCGAAGTCATCCGGCATTTCGCGGCGGCAAAGCCAAAAGTCAAACCGATTCCTGACTATGCCAAATTCCCCGGCCTGGGCGGACAGGAATATTACGGCAACAAAATGTATGAGGAAATGGGCGCGCTGTATCAGGCGTATCTCGCAAGAAAGGGATAAATTCTCAAGAGCCGCTTGTCAAAATTCGCCGGCAGGCGGCTCTTGGTTTACGTTACCATGACTTCAAAACACGAAACCCTCCAGACACTCAATCAACAAATTGAAGCCTGCCGCCGCTGCCCGCGCCTGTCCGCCTGGCGTGAGCAGGTGGCGCGCGAAAAGCGCAAAGCCTACAAAGACCAGGACTACTGGGGCAAACCCGTCCCCGGCTTTGGCGACCCGCAGGCGCGCGTCTTCGTGGTGGGGCTGGCGCCCGGCGCGCATGGCTCGAACCGCACCGGACGCCAGTTTACGGGGGACGCGTCGGGCAATTTCCTGTACCCGGCCCTCTACCGCGCGGGATTCGCCAGCCAGCCTGACTCCGTCTCCCGTTTCGACGGCCTGACCCTGGCTGATTTATACACCGCCCCGGTCTGCCGCTGCGCCCCGCCCGACAACAAACCCAACGCCGACGAAATCGCCAACTGCCAGCCCTATCTCGAAGCCGAATTACGCTTCATCCAACCGAAAGTCATCGTTGCATTAGGTCGGATAGCATTTGAGAGCGTGCTGCGGATACTCTTTTCGAACACCGACGACAGACCACCGGCCATCGTCCGCCGTCCATCGTCTATGGTCTTTGCGCATGGTGCAATATTTTCGCTGCCCAATTCTGCATTCTGCGTTCCGCATTCATCATTACTCTGCTCCTACCATCCCAGCCAGCAAAACACCCTGACCGGCCGCTTGACGGTCGAAATGTTCGATGAGATTTGGAAGAAGGCGAGGGAACTGGCAATGGGCCGAAACGTCTGCCCGGCCAGGCAGCCCTGACTGCGCTTGAATCCGACGAGCTCGGCATCCTCGTTTTCCTCCTTCTGACCGTCCTGGTTGGCCCCTTCCTCGTCCCCGTCCCGCCGCTGACCGATACCGTCAGTGAGCGCGACTTGGCCGACCCCGATAGCAAATTCATCCCGGTCGGCGAAGTGACCGTTCACTACAAGGAAATGGGAGCGGGCGAACCGGTTTTCATCCTCCTGCACGGATTCGGCGCGTCTGCTTTCTCCTGGCGCGAGGTGATGGAGCCTTTCGCCGAACTGGGGCGTGTCATCGCCTACGACCGCCCGGCCTTCGGGCTGACCTCCCGTCCCATGCCCGGCGAGTGGCAGGGCGAAAACCCCTACAGCCCGGAATCGCAGGCCGCCATCGTCATCGGCCGGATGGACGCGCTCGGCGTGGAAAAAGCCTGGCTGGTTGGAAATTCCGCCGGGGGAACGGTATCCGTCTATACTGCGCTCACTTACCCGGAGCGTGTCAGCGGCCTGGTTCTGGTGGACACAGCCATCTACACCGGCGGCGGCTCCCCGGCCTGGGCGCGTCCTTTCCTGGCGCCCCCGCAGCTGCGCCGCCTCGGCCCGCTCCTGGCCCGCCAGATTGCCACCGGCGGTGATGACTTCATCCGCAGCGCGTTTCACGACCCGTCGCTGGTCACACCCGAAATCCTGGCGGGCTACCGGAAACCACTCCGCGCCCACAACTGGGACCGCGCCCTGTGGGAACTGACCACTGCCAGCCGTCCGCTGGGACTGGCCGACCGGCTCGCTGAACTGGCCCTGCCCGTGCTGGTCATCACCGGCGACGACGACCGTATCGTCCCCACCGAGCAATCCATCCGCCTGGGCGCGGAAATTCCTGACGCAACCTTGTCCATCATCCAAAACGCCGGCCACCTTCCGCACGAAGAAAAACCCGTTGAGTTTATGCAAGCCGTCCGGGAATTTCTCGGAAACAGGTAGGCAAGGAAGAGCAAGGAAACAAGGAAACAAGTAAGCAAGGAAACACGGAAATAGGCGCTTCTTTGAACACTGAAAACTGGATACTGAATACTGATGACTGACACTCCCGCCCCCGATTTTGAACTGCCCGATTTCAACGGCAACCCTGTCCGACTGTCTGATTTCAAGGGCAAAAAGAACCTCGTCCTGGCCTTCCTGCGCGGATTTATGTGACCGTACTGCCGCGCTCATCTCGCGCGCCTGCGCGACGATTACGCGGCCTTCACCGCGCGTGACGCGGAAATCCTCGCCATCGGGCCCGACGGCCCCAACGCCTATCGCCGCTACTGGAGCGAGAACAACCTGCCCTACCTCGGCCTGCCCGACCCTAAACACCGGGTTGCCAACCTGTACGGCCAGGAATGGAACCTCTTCAAAATGGGGCGCGTCCCAGCCTTGCTCATTGTGGACAAAACCGGGAACATCCGCTGCCAGCACTACAGCGACTCGATGGAAGACATCCCTGAAAATGAATTGGTGCTATCCTTGCTCGATAAAATCAACGGATAACTGATGACTGCAATTGGCCCCATCGCCTTTCTCGGCTCCGGCGAAACATCGCTGGCAGGCGGACGCATCTTTGAGCATCTCGCCCGCCAGGTTGGTGAACCTTTGCGCATCGCCGTCCTGGAAACCCCCGCCGGATTCGAACTGAACTCTGCGCAGGTCGCCGGGCGCGTGGCTGACTTCCTCAAAACACGCCTCGCCAACTATAAGCCGCAGGTCGATGTCATCCCGGCCCGCAAAAAAGGTACTGCCTTTAGCCCCGATGACCCCGAAACCTGCGCCCCGCTGTTGCGCGCCAACCTGGTCTTTATGGGGCCTGGCAGCCCCACCTACGCCATCCGCCAACTCAAAGACAGCCTGGCCTGGGATTTGCTGCGCGCCCGTCATCGCCTGGGCGCAGCCCTGGTTTTTGCCAGCGCCGCCACCATTGCCGTCGGCCAGGCCGGATTACCGGTCTACGAAATTTACAAGGTAGGGCAGGATGTTCACGCTGTCCCCGGCCTGGGGCTGTTCGACGATTTTGGCGTCCCGCTCTCTTTCATCCCACACTGGAACAACACCGACGGCGGCCAGGATGTCGATACCAGCCGCTGTTTTATGGGGCGCGAGCGGTTCGACGCCTGGCGCGCTCACTTGCCGGAAAATCACACCGTTCTGGGCCTGGACGAACATACCGGAATCGTCTTCGATTTCCAGCGCCACGAGTGCCTGGTGATGGGCGTCAGTTCCGTCTCGCTGGCGCGGGCTTGCAACCCGGCCATCTATCCATCCGGTTCCAGAATTCCCCTGGAAGAGATAGGCGCATTCCAGCTTCCCGACCCGCTCTCGAAAGGGATTTCTCCCGCTGCCTGGGAGATAGCCGCCAGCGCCCCGCCGCCTGCTTCCGTTATGGAGGAATCTCCCCCGCCCGAAGTGACCGCCCTGGCCGAAGCGCGACAGGCCGCCCGCGCTCGCAAAGACTGGGCCGCCGCGGATGGCTGCCGCCGCCAGATACTTTCCCTCGGCTGGACGGTGCAGGATACCCCCGACGGGCCGAAATTGGTCAAGTAAGGGGCGCGGTCACCGCGCCCCTTACTTTTGGTTTACAATAACCTCTTCAGACACAAGGAGTCAACCCATGCGCGCAGTCGATATCATCATCAAAAAACGCGAAAAACAGGTTCTCACCGGCGAAGAAATCCGCTTTTTTATCGAAGGCTTCACCGATGGCAGCATCCCCGATTACCAGGCGGCGGCTTTTGCCATGGCGGTCCTGCTCAACGGCATGACCCCGCAGGAGACCACCGACCTGACCCTGGCGATGGCGCGCAGCGGCGAGGTGCTCGACCTTTCAGATGTGGTCGAAGTTGCCGTCGATAAACACTCCTCTGGCGGGGTGGGCGATAAAACCACCCTGGCGGTTTTGCCTATCGTGGCGGCTTGCGGCCTGCCGTGCGGCAAAATGTCGGGGCGCGGACTCGGCTTCAGCGGCGGCACGCTCGACAAACTGGAATCAATTCCCGGCTACAACGTCAACCTCAGCACCGAGCAGTTCAAGAAACAATTGCGCGAAATCGGCATCGTCCTCACCGGTCAGAGCGCTGATTTGGCTCCCGCCGACGGGAAGATGTATGCCCTGCGCGACGTGACCGGAACCGTGCCGTCGATTCCGCTGATTGCCTCGTCCATTATGAGCAAGAAAATCGCCGCAGGCGCAAATGCCATCGTGCTCGATGTGAAAGTTGGGTTGGGCGCGTTCATGCAAACCCTCGATGAAGCCCGCCAACTGGCCGACCTGATGACTGCCATCGGCGAATTGGCCGGGCGCAGGGTCAAAACCCTTCTCTCGGACATGAACCAGCCGCTTGGTCAGGCGGTCGGCAATGCGTTGGAGGTGCGCGAGGCCATCGAGACCTTGCATGGTGGCGGTCCGGAAGACTTCCGGGAGCACTGCCTTCATGCTGCTGCGCACATGCTGGTACTTGGCAGACGGGCCAACAGCCTTGAAGTTGCGCGCAGCATAGCCGAAAGCGCGGTGGCCAATGGTTCAGCCTGGCAAACCTTCCGGCAGCTGGTGGCAGCCCAGGGCGGGGACGTGTCTTATGTGGATTTGCCCCAAAAAATGGAAAATGCCCGGTTTGTCGAAACCGTTCTCTCGCCTGAATCCGGTTATCTTTCCCGAGTCAATGCCCGCACGATTGGCGAAGCCTCGGTTGATTTGGGAGCCGGACGCGCCAAAAAGGGCGACCCAATCGACCACGCCGTTGGTTTCGAGATATTGCGCAAGGTGGGCGACCGGGTCGAAAAAGGACAACCGTTGTTCGTTATTCACGCCAACGATACCGCGAAACTGGCCCAGGCCAGACAATCTGTTTTGGCGGCGCATGTCTTCAGCCAGTCGCCGGCGGCTCCCTTACCATTGTTTTACGAGTGAAACCAGGTGGCGCGAATTACAAATTCGCGCCACTTTACCATTAATTACCCCATTTGTTCTATAATTAAGACGAATTGCCTTGCCTTTTCTTAATGTTTAGTGCATACTTACTGTGTACTGTCCTGAATGCCAGTTTGGTCCTATTTGCCTGCTCTTTGCCGCGCGGCAGGGAGCATCCAGCCATGGAGTCTGCCCATGAGTAAAGTTGCCTTGCGTGTTTATAACCGTGACATTGAAGCCCTCATCGACCAGGGACACTTCGACGAGGCCATCGCCCATTGCAAGCACGTGCTAAAAACTTTCCCGAAATATCTCGAAAGTTATCGGCTGCTTGGCAAGGCGTACCTGGAAGCGCGCCGTTTTCCCGATGCTGCTGACATTTTCCAGCGTGTCTTGTTGGCTGTGCCGGATGATTTTGTCGCGCATCTTGGAATGAGCATTGTAAGCGACGAGCAGAAGGATTTGGACCGGGCCATCTGGCACATGGAGCGGGCTTACGAGATTTCCCCGTCGAATGCGGGGGTGCAAAACGAACTGCGCCGCTTGTACGGCCGCCGTGATGGGCTGGAACCGCCCAAAATCCGCCTGACGCGTGGCGCGCTGGCGCAGATGTACACCAAGGGCGGGCAATACCAGCAGGCAATTGTCGAGATTAAATCGGTGCTGGCGGAGGACCCCACCCGCGCCGACCTGAAAACCCTGCTGGCGCGCGCCTACTTCCGCGCCGGGATGAAAGTAGAAGCGACGGAAATTTGCACGGAACTGCTCCGGCAGTATCCGTACAGCCTGGACGCCAACCGCATCCTGGTTGATATCCTGCCCGGGACAAGCCTGGCGGGCAGCGTAGAACAGTATAAGAAGCGTGTCCAAGCCCTCGACCCTTATGCATCCCTGATCACCGGTTCGCTATTCGGTGTCGATACCGTCCCCGATGCAGCGGTCTCGGTCGACCGGTTGGAATACGATGCCTCGGACCAGGACTTGGGCTGGCAGCCTGCCGCGGAACCCCCCATCACTCCCGGAATCCAGCCATCGACCGAAAACCTGCCCGATTGGATGCAGCAGGCTGGCTGGGGACCTTCAAGCGGCGAGTTTCAGGAAGAACCGGTCAGTTTCGACGAACCGAAAGCCCCGGCTGCTGGCCTGGCCGAAGCGCAGATTCCAGATTGGCTGAAGGCGATGGCGCCTCCCTCAGCGAGCGCGCCCCAGCCGGCCGCCGACGAACCTCCCGCCGCGGAAGATCTCGATTGGCTGGCCGGATTGGGCGGCCCCCTGGCTGGCAGCGCTTCGGCCTCGCTGGATGCGCAACCCGCTGCATCTGAACTTGCATCTGATTGGATGCAGGATTTGGGACAGGCAGCCACAGGCGCAGCCGCCCTGACCGCTGGCGCTGCCGCGTCGGAGGAAGGTCTCGATTGGCTGGGAAGCCTGGGCGCGCCGCAGGAAGAGAAACCCGCCAAACCGCAGGAATCCTTTCCCGCGGATATTCCCGACTGGCTGGGCGGGTTGGGCGAAGAACCACAGCCCCAAACCCCACCCGCTGAACCGCAGGCTGCCCTTCCCGCGGATGTCCCTGACTGGCTGGGCGGGTTGGGCGAAGAACCACAGCCCCAAACCCCATCTGCTGACTGGCTGGATGACCTGGTCCCGCCAGCGCAGGAGACCCCTGCCCAGCCTGAGCCGGTTGCCGACTGGCTCAAAGACCTGACGCCTGCTGCTGAGGAACAGCCGCTTTCCGCGTTGGTCTCTGGCCCCGGCACGAGCGAAGCCGAACAGGATGAAGCCCTCAAATGGCTCGAATCGCTGGCAGCCAAGCAGGGCGCAAAGCCGGAAGAACTGCTCACCAAGCCCGAAGAGCGCCTTGAAGAATTGCCCGATTGGGTCGACCATGTAGGGGAAACTCCAGTCCCGCCTGCTCCTGCCGCGCCAGCGCCATATATCCCGGAAAAACCCATCGAAGTGGAAGCAGAGCCTTTCCAGGGCGAACTGTCGCCTGTTTCGAAGGCGCCCGGTACCGGTCCGCTGGAGCAGGACGAGGCAATGAAATGGCTCGAATCGCTGGCCGAAAAACAAGGCGCGAAGCCGGAAGAACTCATCACCCCGCCCGAAGAACGCAGCGAGGCGGCCCCGGCCTGGCTGGGCGAGGTGCAAAACCCGCCGAGCGAACTTTCGGCGCTGGTCTCCGGCCCTGGCACGAGCGAATCGGAGCAGGATGACGCGCTCAAGTGGCTGGAATCGCTGGCCGCCAAACAGGGCGCGAAACCCGAGGAACTGCTAACCAAACCGGAAGAGCGTCACGCAGAACTTCCCGACTGGGTCGCAAA
>DAOUAZ010000098.1:0-5120 GCA_034432975.1 Anaerolineales bacterium
CGCCCGCCCCCTCTGCGACGCTGACGCCTTCCCCCGTTCCCACGCAGACTCCCGTTCCCCCCACCGCCACGCCCATCCCGCCCACGCCCACCCTCGAGCCGCCCTCGGTCGCCGCGCAATTCCTGGAAGACCTGACCGTGACTTACTATGACCCCTTCGATGAAAACCTGGGCTGGGGCATGGATATTGGCGTCATCGAAGACGGGGTTCTCGAAGTCGTTGGCGATAACTGGAGCGGCCTTTGGCTTGAGACGCGAGATTTTACAGACGGTCAGGGCCTCATTCTGAACCTGAAATACGCTCCCAGCGTTCACTTCGAGATGCTTCTCGACCACGGCGCCTGGGATACCGAAGGCTACCGCCGCTTTGGGATGTACATGGAAAAATACCCGCAGTCGAACCTGTGGCGCAAGAACAACCCGGTGGCTTTCAACAACCTGCACGGCAACTTCCGCCCGCAGGCTGATACCTGGTATAGCGTTTTAATGGCGATTGGGCCGGATGGCGAATTCCTGGCAGTCTGGTGGGACCCGGCCAACCCGACCCAAATCATCAAGTACCGCGAAAAATTCGGCAAAGATTGGGCCGGGCTGGATTGGAAGTTTCGCATTGGCGGCAACTACGGCACGGTTTGGTTCGATGACCTGCGCGAAGTCCAGTTCAGCGGGTTCAAGAAATAAACAGCGTATCTTCTCAATATTTTGAGGAGAGAAGCGCCATCCCGAAGGTTTGAATGGCGCAAACGGGTTTTTCAAGCAAACCTTCGGGACGTTTCCTCGAGCGTCAGTTCAATGCCCTTCCCGGTTGCCGAATGACCAACTCAAATCGGTGTAGAGCGTTTCGGCGGCGTAGGCGCGCTCGGTCAGCGGGCTCAGGCGGGCGGCCATGGAAGGCGCTATCAGGGGAACGGGCTTGCGGCGGTAGAACACCCGATAGAGTTGGTTCGCTCCGGTTTCGTCCCAGGCCCAATTCCAATGGGCATAGCGCGAGGCGTCGAACGGCCGGGTGTAGCCGCGCAGGGTCTTGGTTTTATCGATGCTGCAATAATGCTCGAAGTAGGTCATCGCCAACTCGCGCAAATTCTTGTAGACCGGTTCGCGGAAGCCGAGGTTGACGTAGTTCGACTTGGCAGCCGCGCCCCAGCGGCCC
This sequence comes from Anaerolineales bacterium, assembly GCA_034432975.1. Classification (GTDB taxonomy): domain Bacteria; phylum Chloroflexota; class Anaerolineae; order Anaerolineales; family Villigracilaceae; genus UBA5195. Next base: position 1,150 of record DAOUAZ010000098.1, read on the forward strand.
TCGATTTGGTACAGAGCCAGGACATGGTCATCATCCGCGCCGGGGTCGGGGACGAGGTCGAGGAGCAGGGGCCGGAATCCGATGCGCCACAAGGCCAGGGCGGCGAAGAATCCGCCATCGAGACAGTGACATTGATTGTCCAGCATGACATCCAGCGGCGAGCGGTCGCGCTCCTCGGCGATGTAAGGCATCGAATCGAGATACTGTTGAATGGCAAACGGGCTGGCGAGGCTGGCAAAGCGTTCCTGCAAAGCGCGCGGTAAGTGGGACTGGAATTGTTCTAACATGGGCAGCGGCTCCTTCATACATTTTACCAATTACGCGATAAAATATCGTTACACGCTCTGGAGTCCAAACGCTTCTGATTTTGTCCGCAATCGGGAGACTTCGGACTCCATCAAATACAAGGACAGACGATGAGCCGCTTCAAGAAAAACCTGGTCTTTTTCGTTCTCTATATTTTGATGGTCAGCAGTTTCATCCAATTCGGGCTAACCGCGAACGTCTTGAACTTCAGCCCTTATTTTTTCGCAGTTCTTACAACCGCCATCCTCCTGACCATCCTGGCTCCTGCCTTACAGCGCTGGCCGCTCCTGCTCGCGCTGGGACTGACCATAATTTCGTATATTGCCTTGTGGGCCGCGCTGGGCGGTGGATTCTCCGGCGGCCAGTTTACCATCCTGGCGTTGGAACTGGTCTTCCTGGTGACGGGTATGATGCTGGCTCGTGAAATCACTCTCTCCTTCCAGGAGATGGAGCAGACGGTTGAGAAACTGATTTTTGCCACCTTTTCGGGGCGCGCGCTCCTGTTCGAGGAAGCCGCCAAAGTCATCCAGACCGAACTGGCCCGCAGCCGCCGTTACAACCGTCCGCTCTCGCTGGTCATCATCGAACCGGACCCAGCCGCCATAGAAGCCGAATTCCAACCGGCGCCCCGGGAAATCCAGCAGCAATTGACTCGCCGTTATGTGATGGCCCAAATCGCGGAGATTCTCGATAAGGAAGCCCGCAACACCGACACCATTGTCAAACAGGACAAGCCCGACCGATTCATCATCCTCTGCCCTGAAACCCAGACCTCCAACACCAACACCCTCATCCGGCGGGTGGTCGAAAAAACCCGCGCCCAGGTCGGCGTGCAGGTCGGGTTTGGGGTGGCAGCCTTCCCCGACGAAGCGATGACCTTCGAGGAATTGCTCCAAAAAGCCGAGGCAAAGATGGTCAAATCAGGCGCATTTTCATTGAGAAAATAAAGTCAAGTGATAAACTCCATTCTCGAAACATTTCGCAAGCCCATGCGGCAAGAAAACCTGTCTCAACGCGGTGAGCGAATGCTGCCTGCCGCCTTGTATGGGGCGCTAACCGCAACCGCTTTCGTCCTCTCGAACTCTCTGGTCAACGTCTATTCCTTCCCCAACCTGCCGTTGGGCGTGGATTGGCTCCATCTCGTTGGGATGTGGGCCGGGTTCAGCGCGGCCTTTGGGGTGGCAGGGTCCATTGCGGGCTGGTTCACGGAGGAATACCAGGGGATTGCGGCAGGCGGCGCGGTGATAACCGCTCTGCTGGCGGTCGCCTTTTTCTTTCAGATGGGCGCGGAGGGCCAGGCCGTGACCTTCCAATCCATATTGATGGCTGTGCCACTGTTTGGCGTTAACATGGCGGCGGCTGCCGAAGCGCTTCGGCCACTCACCGAAGATGAAGTTTCCCCGATTCGCCCGGAAGCAGAGAACAAAAGCATCCTCATCAACATTGCCTACCAGACCCTCTCTTGCTTTGAAGGGGATACCGAAGTGTATTTTGCCCGCGTATCTACCGGTGCGCTCTTCGATGCCTGGGGAAATCGGGTGGATGTCTGGAGTACCCCCGTTGGGGCCTACCCCATCTGGCGCAAATTGTTTGCCTTGAATTTGAGCGGAGGCGGGGCGCTGGACGGCTGGGACCTGCCCGCCGTTGGCTGGACTTCGCTTTTTGTCGGCAGCGGGGTGGCCATTCATTCGACTTACTGGCACAACAATTATGGCGAACCTTCCTCGCGCGGCTGTGTCAATTGTTCACCTGATGATGCCAAATGGATATTTCGGTGGACCCACCCTGTGGTTTCTTACGAACCAGGCGACCTGACCGTTTCTGTTCCAGGTGGGACGATTATCAAGGTCGTGGAAGGATAGCAGGGCCGGGTCATTCTTCATCCTCTAACGGATGCTCGATCTCGCCAGCCATAAAGGCCTGGGGATTTTGTTCAAAAGCGCGTAAGCAGGCCTTGTTGCAGAAATAAACCTGCTCTCCTTCATATTCAGCATGGGGATACGTTTCTGGTTCTTTGATTATTCCCCCACAAATTGTTTTGACGATATGTTCTTTGTTCGGTGTGCTCATTCTTTTGGACTCTTTTCATCATCTGCGTTGAAATATTTTTCAGGTTCTCGTTGGAATAATCGCAAACATACCTCCGCGCAAAAGTGGTATTCCGTGCCGCGATAATGCCAGCGAAATGGCGGGTTGCTGGCATCGACTTTCATGCCACAGACTGGGTCAATCGAATGAGGAAGATTGTGCTTGCTATTAAGTTGCAAGTTTGCATTGTTCATTACGGATTTGTCCTTATAGGCTTTCTTGTTAGCGGTGTGGCAAGAATCCTATCACAAGACAGCCATCAGCATTGCCATTTTTTATAGGCATTATTGCCTGTTTTGAGTTATGTCACAATTTACTCTGAACTATCTTTCAGGCCTGCAAGCACGATATAAGCCATTCTACGCACCCTAAAACAGGCAATTCGGCGCTGCCAGGGTAAGAGCGACAAGGTTATGATGAGTAAAGGCAAGTTCGACCCAATCATATTAAGGAGTATGACCTATGAATAACACCTTGAAATATATCCTGGTTGGTGTGCTGTTTTTTGCGCTGGGCTTTGCTGTCGCGCTGCCCTTTTTTGGAGTCAATGTTCCCTGGGGAGTGGCTTGCGGCTGGGGCCAAGATGGCACCGCCTGGGGTCAAGGCCCTGGCATGATGCGCGGCGGCTGGGGATTCCCTGGCGGTATGATGACCGGCTTCGGCATCTTTGGCGGGTTGATGATATTTGGGATGTTCCTCTACCCGCTTTTGATTGTCGGGTTGGTTGTCGCTGGTATCGCCTGGCTGGTAAAAGCGGCGCAAAGGCCAAACCAGCCGCAGGAATAACGGGAGATGTGGGCGCGCCAAGTCTCACCGGGGCGCGTTTGCCACCTCACTTCTCAATGGGGTGTGTCCAAGTTCCATCCTTGAGTGACTCCTTCAGGCAAAGAGATAATCTACCTGGGTGTTTCTGGTTGCTGCCCATTCAGGGCGCGTTGGACCAAAATTCGTTAGGTGGATGGCAAAGCGAAAATTTACCCTCGCAGACAAAGAACAACGGGCCTTGCAGCAAGCCTGCGAGCTGAGCAAGAACGCTGCAACGCGCGCGCGTTACCAAGCCGTCCGATTGCATGGTACAGGCTGCGCGGTCGAAGAAGTCATGAATATCACCGGCTGTTCCCGCGCCAGTCTCATGGAGTGGTGCCGGGATTATCGCGAAAACGGCTTACCCGGCCTGGTCGACCAGCGCTTGGGCGGCAACAGTGCCAGGCTGAGCAGGCTGCAAATTGAAGAGTTGAGTCATCGTTTGCGTGAATATACGCCGCGCGACCTGTTTGGGCCGGAAGCGAGCCGCTATTGGACCACGCCGGACTTAGCGCGCGCGATACAGAAATGGCATGGTGTCCAGTATCGTAGTCTGTCCTCTTACTTGCGCATATTTGGTCTGTGTGGTTTCAGTTATCAGAAAGTCGAGAAGGTGTATCAGCCTCGCAGTGAGCAAAAAGTGCTTGCATTAGACTTGTTGCATAATTGTTATTGAGGCGCATTTCAACCAGGGACGTTGTCGGCTTTATACGGCTGCGAGTACCCGTCGCGCAATACGCGGGTTGACCAGTGCCACCACGGAAAGAAAAATA
>DAOUAZ010000099.1:0-9651 GCA_034432975.1 Anaerolineales bacterium
CCGGCCATCCTCATCGCCGATGAACCGACCGGCGCGCTCGATAGCAAAACCGGTGAGGAAGTGATGGGCTTGTTCCAACGCCTGCACCAGCATTTCGGCCAGACAGTGATTATCGTCACCCACGACCCTTTCGTCGCCCGCCACACCCGCCGCATCGTGCGCCTGTCCGATGGGCTTATCACGTCTGATACAGCAAACCCCAATCCCATCGCTGCCGGTACGCCGCGCCCCGAACTGGAGATGTAACCATGCTCCTTACCCAGAACATTCTTACCGCCCTGCGCAGCCTCATGGCAAACAAACTGCGCTCCGGGCTGACCATTCTCGGCATTGTGATTGGCGTGGCGGCTGTGGTTGCGCTCATGGCAATCGGCAGCGGCGCCACCAGCGATATTACGAGCCAGATTCAGAGCGCTGGGACAAATCTGCTCTCCATCCAAGCCGGGCGAATGCAGCGCCCGCAGGCCGGAGGCGCGCCGCCGTCCTTTTCAGCGCTGACTTACAAAGACTACCAGGCGCTCCAGGCGGCGCTGACCGACGTTGCCGGGATTGCGCCCGTTTACCAGGCCAGCAGCACGGTTGTCTTTGAAAGCGACAGTTACAGCGTCTCCGTCACCGGCACGAGCGAGGACTACCTGAAAGTCTATTCCTACGAGATGGAGCGTGGGCGCTTCTTCACCGCCGAGGACCGCCAGAACAACAAACAGGTGGCCGTGCTGGGCGCAACCACCGCCGGGGAACTGTTCCCAAACACCGAAGCCGTCGGCCAGACCGTCAAAATCGACGATGCGCGCTTCACGGTGGTTGGCGTCCTCAAAGCCAAGGGCAGTTCCGGTTTCAGCGATCCGGATGACATCGTGCTGATTCCGCTCGAAACGGGCTATCTCAAACTATTCGGCTCGAACGCCATCCGCAATGGGCAAAAAACGGTCAGTTCCATCGCGGTTTCGGCGGCCTCTGCCGAGGCGGTCGATTCGGTCACAGCCCAAATCAACTTCGTCATGCGCCGCCAGCACAAAATCGAACCCGGAGCCGAAGCCGATTTCCGAGTCCAGAGCCAGAGCGATATGCTCGAAACCCTCAACACTGTCACCAGCACCCTGACCACCTTCCTCGGCGCGATTGCCGCCATCTCCCTGCTGGTCGGCGGGATTGGAATTATGAACATCACCCTGGTCTCGGTCAGCGAGCGCACGCGCGAAATTGGCCTGCGCAAAGCAGTCGGCGCGCGCAAGGACCATATCCTGCTCCAGTTCCTGGTGGAGACAATGACCCTCAGCCTGCTGGGCGGCATCATTGGAATCGGACTGGGCGTGGGCATTGCCCAGGCTGTCAGCGCGTTGGGGTTGATTCACTCACTGGTAACGGCCTCCTCCATCCTGCTGGCTTTCACGTTCTCGCTGGCGATTGGCCTGTTCTTTGGCCTGTACCCGGCCTGCCGCGCCGCTAACCTGCACCCGATGGAAGCCCTGCGGTCGGAATGATTATGGAGTCCATCGGCAAGCCGATGGGCAACAATTTTCGGATGGCAAGCCAAACAAGTTTTCGGACGGCAAGCCGTCCACTCCAGGTGAACTATGCAAACATCCTACCCAAAATCTATCCTTACCATCACCATCTTGCTCGTTCTTTTATCCCTCGTCAGCCTGGCGGCGCCCTTTTTGAGCGGTTTCGGGATGAATCCCGCCGGGCGTCAGCCCGGGAATATGGCGCAGGGAGGTAACTTCCGGCCCGAAAACGCAAATCCCCCGCAGGATGGGGGATTCCAGGGCGGTCCCGGCAGCGGGAATTTCCCGCAGCGTTCCAACAGCGGCGCGTTCAATCTGTTCAGCCTGACTCGCGCGCTCGGTCTCGGCGGCCAGGCCATGATTTATATCAATTATGGGATTGGGATAGCGGGCGCGGGGCTGGCTGCGCTGGCGGCCTTCTGGGTCTGGAAGAAAAAGAAGGCCGGGTTGAACCTGGCCCTTATACTGGCGATTATTTTCCTGTTGGCCGCCCTGCCAGATATTTTTTCCGGCCTGCGCATGGTCAATAGCATGACCATTATCCGGTACGCCCTCAATATCATCAGCGCAGGCGCAGCGCTGGTCATCCTGGCGATGAGCATCCTGCCCTCGGTGCGGGATGAAGTCGAATAAGCCTACATCCTAAACACCCCGAACCCGCCTTCTTCTTCCGGCGCGTTCAACACCACTGAGAGCGCCAGCCCCAACACCTGGCGGGTATCGACCGGGTCGATGACGCCGTCGTCCCACAGGCGGGCGGTCGAGTGATATGGATTGCCTTCGCGCTCGTATTTCTCCAGGATGGGACGTTTGAATTCGTCGGCGTCTTCAGGCGGCAGGGGCGGCTTGCCTTCGCGGACCAGTTGCTCCTGTTTGACCGTTAACAGCACGTTGGCGGCCTGCTCCCCGCCCATCACGCTGATGCGGGCATTCGGCCACATCCACAGGAAGCGCGGATTGTAGGCCCGCCCGCACATGCCATAGTTCCCGGCCCCAAACGAGCCGCCGATGATGACGGTCAGTTTTGGCGCGCGGGCGGCTGCCACTGCGTGAACAAGTTTCGCGCCGTCTTTCGCAATCCCACCCGCTTCGTATTCTTTCCCAACCATGAAGCCGGTGATGTTTTGCAGGAAAAGGAGTGGAATCCCGCGCTGCTGGCATAACTCGATGAAATGCGCGCCTTTCAGGGCCGATTCGCTGAACAGGACGCCGTTGTTGGCAAGAATCCCGACCGGGTAGCCGTGAATACGGGCAAAGCCGGTCACGAGGGTCGCGCCGTAGCGCGCCTTGAACTCGCGGAATTTGCTGCCATCCACCAGCCGGGCGATGATTTCGCGCGCGTCATACGTCTCGCGGAAGGCGCGCGGCAGGATGCCGTAGATTTCTTCGGCAGGGTAGAGCGGTTCCTCGGGAGCAGACGATAGACCATCGGCCATTGACCATCGATTCCGCTTGGGCAGGGTTTCCACAATCCCGCGCAAAATTTCAATCGCGTGTTCGTCATCCTCCGCAAAATGGTCGGCCACGCCGCTTTTACGGGTATGCACATCCGCGCCGCCCAGTTCTTCGGCGCTCACATCTTCGCCCGTTGCGGCCTTGACCAGCGGCGGCCCGCCCAGGAAAATCGTCCCCGTGCCGCGCACAATCACCGCCTCATCGCTCATGGCCGGGACATACGCCCCGCCCGCCGTGCAGCTGCCCATCACCGCCGCAATTTGCGGAATGCCCTTTGCGCTCAGGCGCGCCTGGTTGTAGAAAATGCGCCCGAAGTGATTCGCGTCAGGGAAGACTTCATCCTGAAGCGGCAGGAAGGCTCCGCCCGAATCGACCAGGTACAGGCAGGGCAAGGCGTTTTCTTCGGCGACCTGCTGGGCGCGCAGGTGTTTCTTGACCGTCAGCGGGAAGTATGTGCCGCCTTTGACGGTGGCGTCGTTGGCGACAATCATCGCCTCGCGTCCAGAAACGCGCCCGATGCCGGTCACAATGCCCGCGCCGGGTGATTCGCCGTCGTAAACATCCCATGCGGCCAGCGGGGAAAGTTCCAGGAAGGGCGCGCCGGGGTCGAGCAGGCGTTCGATGCGTTCCCGCACGAACAGTTTACCCTGTTCCTCTTGCCTGCGGCGGTATTTTTCGCCCCCGCCCTGGCGGACAATGGCCAACCGCTCTCGCAAGGCAGCAGCCAGGGCGCGCTGGTGTTCAGAATTGGCAAGGAATTCAGGGGATTGCGGGTCGATATGGGTGAGCAGGATTTCCATGCTTGAATTGTAGCGCAAGACAGCCTGATGCGCTACACAATGGAGACTTCCGCGCCCTCATAACTGGTTCCCAACTCGAAGATTCGAGCCGTCAAACCGGCGGTTTCAAACGCCCTCTGCATGGCCGCGCCGATTTCTGGATGCTCTTTCGGCGAGAAGGCAATCAGGCTGGGGCCGGCTCCCGAAAGGGCCACTGCCGCGGCGCCCGCCTGGCGCCCGGCTCGCATGGCAGCCTGCGCTCCCGGAATCAGCGGCAGGCGATAGGGCTGGTGCAGCATGTCGGTCATGGATTTGCCGAGCAGGTCCAGGTCGCCGGTGCGCAGGGCCTCCGTCACCAAGACGGCGCGGCTGATGTTATAGATGGCATCTTTGCGTTCGACCTGTTTGGGCAGGATGGCGCGCGCCTGTTTGGTCGGGAAATCGAAATCGGGCAGGACGATGGTGACGTGCATGGGGGAGCGGTTGGCCCTGGCCGGGAGTTTGAGCGAGATGACCCGTTCCTCGTACACAATCGAGGCCACCAGCCCGCCCAGCATGGCGGGGGCGACATTATCCGGGTGGCCTTCCGTCTCGATTGCCAGTTTCAAGATTTCTTCATCCGTAAAGGGGCTGCCCAACAAGGCATTCGCGCCCAACATGCCGGTCAGCATTGCAGCAGAAGAGGACCCCAGCCCGGAGCCAATCGGGATGCGGTTCACGCAGCGGATTCGCAGTCCGGCGCAGGGCTTCCCGACCAGGCCGTAGATTTTCTGGGCTGCCTCGACGATGGCGTTTTCGGCGTCGAGCGGCAGCGTGCCTTTCCCTTCGCCGCTGATGCTGATGGTAATCTGGCAATCGTCGCTGGCGATGAACTCGGTCTCGTTCCACAAATCCAGTGCCAGCCCCAAGGCGTCGAACCCGGGGCCGAGGTTGGCGGTGGTGGCAGGGACTTTGACTAAAATTTTCATGGCTTTCTCTTCCTCTTGCTGGATTTTGGTCGTAAATCGATAAGGCCGAATTATAAATCAACCTGGCGGGGTTCGGCGCAAAAAGTGAATCAACCCCCCTTGTCAGGCCAGATGAAAATGTTCGGGGTTGCTGTTTGGTGGTTGACGTTCTGAAACAAAGATGATAAGATGAACCCTGAAGGATACCAGTTGGTTCGCGTTTGTAAAATGATGTGGCTCACGGTTGAAATCCGTGAGCCTTTTTTGTTCTACCTTCCCGGACAAACCAGGCATCCCAACCCGATTTCCGTTTTTTGCAACAAGGAGCAAACAAAATGTCTGAACGTATTACCGGCACAGTCAAATGGTTCAATGGGAGCAAGGGCTACGGCTTCATCTCCCGCGATGGCGGCGAAGATGTCTTCGTGCATTTCTCGGCCATCCAGGGCGACGGCTTCCGCAACCTCGATGAAGGCCAGACGGTCGAATTCTCGGTGGAGCGCGGCCCCAAAGGGTTGCAGGCCAGCAACGTCGTTGTCACGCGCTAAAACCAGCCTTAACTGACCCCACGCAAAGACCTCCACGTTCCCAAAGAACGCGGAGGTCTTTGATAAAATACAGGCATGAAAATCCTGATTGCCGGACTCGGCTCGATTGGACGCCGACACTTTCGCAACCTGGCTGCGCTCGGCGAACGAGACCTGGTTCTTTACCGCACCCGCAAAGCCACCCTGCCCGATGACGAACTGACAGGCTATCCTGTCGAAACGGATTTGGATGAGGCGCTGCAAAAGCATCGTCCGCAGGCCGTTATCGTCGCCAACCCAACCTCCTTGCACCTGGATGTCGCCATCCCCGCTGCTGAAGCGGGCTGCGCTATCCTGCTCGAAAAACCGATTGCGGAGGACCTGTCGCGGGTCGATGAACTGCGCCGGGCCGCCCAAAAGAACGGGGAACGCATCGTGGTCGGGTTCCAGTTCCGCTATCACCCTACCCTCAACAAGGCCAGGGAACTGATTCAATCGGGCATGTTGGGCAAGATTCTGACCGTCCATGCGCATTGGGGCGAATACCTGCCCAACTGGCATCCCTGGGAGGATTATCGCGCCAGTTATGCCGCGCGCGACGACCTGGGCGGCGGGGTGATTCGGACATTGACCCACCCGCTCGATTATCTGCGTTACCTGCTGGGAGAAATTGAAACGCTCCAGGCGTTCCAGGGACACATTTCCCCGTTGGAACTTACGGGCGTGGAGGACGTGGCAGAAATTGGGCTGAAATTCAGCAGCGGCGCGATTGGCGGCCTGCATCTCAATTACTTCCAGCGTCCGCCCGTCCACCGGCTGGAAATTGTCGGCACGGCCGGCGCGCTTCGCTGGGACAATGCCGAGGGCGCGCTGATTCACTCTCACATCCCCGATGCGTTTGGCGGAATATATCCCCAGCCCTCACCCGGCGTCGAAACCCGCTACGCGCCTCCCGACGGGTTCGAGCGCAATGACCTGTTCCTGGCGCAAACCCGGCATTTCCTGAAGGTCGCATCCGGCCAGGCCGCGCCTCTCTGCACGCTGGAAGACGGCATTCGCGCGCTGGAATTGGCCCTCGCGGCGCGAAAATAGCCCTATGCAAAAACTCCCCCTGGAAAAGATACTTCCCATCGTCTTTTACGTCCTGCTCATTGCGGGCATCGGCCTGATTGGCTATGTTGGCATGTCACGCCGGGCGGGCGCGCCGCCCCCTGAAGAAATCGATGGGCAGCCGGGCGCATCGGCGCAGGTCATTCCCCTGGCGGTTTGCGAAGAATCGACCGAAAAGCTGTGCATCCTCTCCACCGGTTACGATGCCGAAGGCAGCCTGCTCGTCAGCCTGAAGACCGCGCTCCTGCCCATGCCAACAGTCTATGGCGTCTTGCGGAGCCAAAAGATGGAGATTCGCCTCGATTGCCAGCTGGTGGACATTTCGCCCCGCCTGCTCTACTGCCTGGGGCCGTTTTCCGGGGACGTGGCTTCGGTGGAGATGGAACTCTATGAGGCCGAAAGCGGCAGCTTGCTTGCTTCCGGCTTGCTCGTTTCCGGCGAAATGGCGCTTGTTCCCCGCCTGACGCCCGCGCCGGCCCCTACAGAGTGGCTGCCTGGGCCAACCCAGACGCCGGTTTCGTACCCCGGCGCAACGCCCCCATCTTACCCGTCGTACCCATCCTATCCATAACCACTGTATGCCCTGGATTCCAGATTCCCTGACCGTTCTCAGCGAGCAGTGGAACGGCATCCTGCGTCTGCTGCCCCTGTTTGGCGTAGGGGGCTTGTTGACCTTTGGCCTGCTGCGGCGGATGCTCCAGGAGCATCTCGACACCACCGAGACCTTCCTGCTGGCACTGGCAGGCTGGCCGTTATGGTGGACAGTATCCGCATTCCTGGGCTTTTTCATCGCGCGCCGCCTGGAATTGGGACCCGGCTGGGCGGTTTTTCTCCTCTCGATATTCGGTCTGTTGCTTATCTCGGGCTGGAAAAAAATCCCCGCGCCTTTTGGCAGGTTCTCCTGGCTGCCGTTTGCGCTTGCCCTGGCATTCCTGGTCTCCCTGTTTACCCGCCTGGCGTTCCTGGCCGATGTGCTGCTCCCCTCTTATTTCGATGGCGCGCTGCACTACCAAATCAGCCAACACCTGCTTGCCCACTTTGGTCAGTGGCCCTGGGAAACTGCCTCTCCGCTGGTCAACGGATACTATCACGTTGGGTTTCACCTGCTGACGGCCTCCGCCGCTTTCGTGACAAATCTCGAAGTCGGGCAGGTGATTCTCATCCTGGGACAGGTGACGCTGGCAGTGATGCCGTTCCCGGTCTTCCTGGCAACCAGGCGGGAAACCGGCTCGACCCTGGCGGCGTTTTTCGCGTTCCTCCTGGCCGGGTGGGGCTGGAATATGCCTGCGCATGCCCTCAACTGGGGCAAATACCCGGCCCTGGCGGGGCTATTGGCTTTGCAATTTGTACTGACGGTTGCGTTTACAATCACCCGAAATCCCTCACGCGGCGTAAAAATTTCCCTGCTTGCGCTCTTCGCTGCAGGGGCAATCGTCTCGGGGCTGATGCATACCCGCTCACTGGTCGTGATTTTCATCTTCGTCTTTGGCTATTTTGCATCAATGTTTTGGGAAAGTTTGCCAGCCAGCAGCGCAACCATGCGCAGGGTAAAGTGGGCAACGCTGGCCTTGCTCCTTGCCGGACTGGGCGGGTTGGTTTTTTACATTGAGTCGCGCAGTATCCTGAACCTGGCCTTCGACCCCTACCTGCGGGCCGGGCTGTGGATGACCCTGTTGGCGGCTGCGCTCAGTCCGTTTGCCTTGCGGCGTTTCGCGCGATTGGCGATGACCTGCCTGCTGGTCTTGTTCCTGCTGTTGGTCAGCCTGTTGCTTCCATTGCCGGGCGAGCCGTTCCAGACCCCGCTCGACCGGCCGTTCGTCCAGATGATACTCTACCTGCCGCTGGCGCTCTTAGGCGGACTGGGGTTGGCCGGGCTGCGGGCCGAACCGTTTCGAGCGTGGCAGGTTGCCCTGGTAACGGTGGCAGTCTTCAGCGCGGTTTTCGTATCTATCGGACGGGAATATCCTTTTTCGGCATCCGCCTGCTGCATCCTGTTCAAAACCGACGATGCCGTCGCTTTCGACTGGATGGAAGAAAATCTTCCTGACGACGCGCATCTCCTGATTGCCGGGAATACGCTCAACGTTTTCGACATCCAAAACCCTGCCGGATTGCGCGGCGCGGATGGGGGCGTTTGGATTGCCCCGCTCACCGGGCGGCGCGTTTCGATGGAGCATTTGGGGCTCGATTTCAGCGCGGAAGAAACGCTCGACAGCCTGTGCCAGCGTGATATTACCGACATCTACATTGGGGGCGCGCCAGAACGGTTCAACGCGGCGGGTTTGCAGGCCCGGCCGGAGTGGTATGCGCAGCAACTGACCCTGCCAGGGGCGCAGGTTTTCAAGATACTCGGTTGTCCGTAGTGGGGATTCGAAAGGGCGATTATGGCCGCGCCGGGCGCAAGGCGGGAAGTATCGCTTCGCGCGCATTGGGGAAAAACAGGGGAGGTAATTTGATAGGCAGGAACTTCGTCCCTGAACCAATCTGGTCAATCGGAAGGTAATACAAGGTTGTTTCGCTTTCCGCGCCCTCGCGCACATCCTGGAAGACGACCAGGATGTGGCTTCCATCCGGGCTAAAGCGCGCATCACGATAACAGCAGGTGTTTTCGACCGGGTTGATTAAGTTGGATTCGCCGGTGGTCATGTTATACAGGTACAGGTCGCCATAACCGGCGTTACGCACGAACGTATTGACCAGGAAGAGGTCCCTGCCGTTCCAGTCATACGCCGGAATGACCGGGGAGGTTTCGTAACTTGCAGGTATAAAAATTTTGTTGGGAAATTCTTCCAGGATGAGCGGTTTGGCATCTTTGCAGCGGCTGACATCGATAATCCGCACCAGGTCTGCGAAACGTTGCCCGCGAATGTCCTGGTGCATGATTGCCAGTTTCCTGCTGTCGGCAGACCAGATTGCAAACTTGGCGGAAACAGAAGAATAATCCTGGCAGGTATTGGGCAGGGTTTGCAGGTCGAAGGGATTCTTGGCCCGGGCAAGCGCTTCGCGGTCGTAAGGGATGACGATGACGCGTCGTTCGATGGTCACGGCGGCCCATTTCCCGTCGGGAGAAACGCGGAAGCCGGTGAAATTTGAGCCTTCGAGACAAACCAGGTTGGTGATGGCAAAGGTATTTACATCAACGGTCTTGATGCATTTGCCTTCCCCGTAAGAAATTTCGCTGCCGCCCGGAAGCCACTGCACGTCGAACTTGGGCTGGTCGTTGTTCGTCACCTGCACCAGGCCGCTTCCGTTCATTTCCATGACCCAGATGTCTTTATTGGTGATGAGGGCAATTTTATCGGCCCCGCCAATGCCAGGGACAGGG
>DAOUAZ010000100.1:0-5233 GCA_034432975.1 Anaerolineales bacterium
CCTGGTCGCAAATGGCAACAACGCACTCCCATGATGGCGGCTGGCTTGACAGACCACGCTTGGTCTGTAAAAGAACTCTTAACCACCATCCCTCTACGACCCTAACCACACTACAGAGGGAGACTACCTAGAATTCATTATGCTGGCAATCCCGCCCTGTTGCGCTTCGGGACTTTTGCGCCATTGATTGCGCTGCCGTCAAGACGGAGGTTGATGATAAACATTTTACCACCTTGACCCCTCCTGGAATCTCTTTTACAATGGCATTAAGGTTTCCCTTAATGATGATTTCATGAAAACCATCGCCCCGCTGACCTCCTTCGACCAGATAAAGTTGCTCTCGGACCCGCGCCGGATGGAAATTTTGCGCCTGCTGATGGCCCAGGCGGCCACCCTCAGCCAGTTGGGGCGCGCCCTGGGCAAGCACCCGGCCTGGGTGCAGCACCACATCAAAGCATTGGAAGCGGGCCGGTTGGTCGAAATTGCCGAAGTGCGCGTCAACGCCGGGGTGACGGAGAAGTTCTATCGCGCCCGGGCCGGCGGGTTTCTCGTGCAAGAGATGGTTTTGCCGCAAAGCCTGAAACCCTGCCTGGTTTTTTCGGGCAGCCACGACCTGGCCCTCGAGCGGCTGGCGCGGCAACTTGCCCCGCACATCGAACTCCTCGTCCACCCGGTTGGCAGCCTGGATGGGCTGGTCAACCTGCGCATGGGGCTATGCAGCCTTTCCGGCGCGCACCTGCTGGATGTCAGCGGCGCGTACAATACGCCCTTCGTCAGCCGCCTGTTTCCCGACCGGCGCGTTCACCTTGTGACCCTGGCACGCCGCACCCAGGGCTGGATGACCGCCGCAGGCAACCCGCGTGGCGTTCGGGGCGCAGCGGACCTGCTCCAGCCGGGACTCCGGTTCATTAATCGGAACCCCGGCTCTGGCACGCGGCTGTGGTTAGACGGCGAACTGCGCAGGCTGGGAATCGCTCCCGAAACGGCGTCCGGCTGCGGGCGGGTCGTCAAAACCCATACCGAGGCCGCGCTTGCCATCCAATCTGGCGAAGCAGATGTCGCCCTGGGGTTGGAGGCCGCTGCCATACAGCATGGGCTGGATTTCCTGCCGCTGTTCGACGAGCGCTACGATCTGGTACTGCCCGATGAGCAGTACCAGGCCCTCGCGCCGCTGCTCGATACGCTCCAAACCGCTGCCTTTCGCCGCGGCGTGGAGGGCCTGCGCGGCTACGACACGGCGCATACCGGCGAGGAAATCGCGTTCCAGTGATATTTTTTTACGCCCGATATTAAGTTTTTCTTTAATGGAGAGAAATGTGACATTTACGCCTCGGAACATCCTGCTGACCCTGTTCATGCTCCTGCCCCTGGCGCTTTCGGCCTGCCTGACGCCTGCTCCCGTTTTACCGGCCAATCCCAACCTGATTCTGGCCACCACCACCTCCACCCAGGATTCGGGCCTGCTCGATGTGCTGGTGCCGATGTTCGAGAAAGAAACCGGCTACAAAGTCCAGACGATTGCCGTCGGCACTGGCGCGGCCCTGAAAATGGGCGAGGAAGGCAACGCCGATGTGCTGCTGGCCCATGCCCCGGCGGCTGAAAAAGTGCTGGTCGAGGCTGGCGTGGTCAAAGACCGCTTGCTGGTCATGCACAATGACTTTGTGATTGTCGGCCCCAAATCGGACCCGGCGGGCATCAAAGGCATGAGTGTTGTAGACGCCTATAAAGCGATTGCGGAAACCAAATCTGCTTTTGTGACGCGCGGGGACGATTCAGGCACGCACAAGGCCGAACTGGCCCTGTGGAAAAAGGCGGGTCTCGACCCGGCGGCTTTTTCGCCCGACTTCTACATCTCCAGCGGCCAGGGCATGGGCGCTACCCTGACAATTGCATCGGAAAAGGAAGCCTATACCTTCACCGACCGCGGCACATACCTTTCTACGATGAATAATTTCGACCTGGAAATCCTGGTCGAGGGCGATACTGTCCTGTTCAACGTTTACCACGTCATGACGGTCGACCCGGCAAAGTGGCCGAAGGTCAACTATGGCGGCGCGCTGGCCTTCGCGCAGTTTATTGTGCGTAAAGATGTTCAGAAACTTATCGGCGAATTTGGCGTCGATAAGTTCGGTATGCCGCTCTTCTTCCCCGACGCGGGCCGCGACCCAGCGGAGTTGGGAATAGATTGATAACAGTGTCAGGTATCAGGTTGTCCTGGCACTTGACACCTGCCACCTGATACCTGATACCTGACACCTTCCCGCCTGATACCTCGAATGTCCGAAATCTTCCAAATCACCCTCCTTTCCCTGCAAATCTCCGGGCTGGCGACCGGCATCAGCCTGTTGATGGGGCTGCCGCTCGGCACGCTGCTGGCGTTGGGCAAATTCCCAGGGCGTTCCCTGCTCCTGAGCCTGATTAATACCGGCATGGGCCTGCCGCCGGTGGTGGTTGGCCTGTTCGTGGCGATGATGTTGTGGCGCTCCGGGCCGTTCGGCGACCTGAAACTGATTTATACCCCGACTGCGATTGTAATTGCCCAGGTCATTATCGCCTTCCCGGTCGTGGCCGGGCTGACGGCCTCTGCCCTGCAAGCCCTCGACCCGCGCCTGCAACTGCAACTGCGCGGGTTGGGCGCTTCGACCCCGCAAATGGTCTGGATGTTGTGGCGCGAGGCGCGCATGCCCCTGCTGGCGGCCCTGATGGCCGGGTTCGGCGCGGTGATCTCGGAGGTCGGGGCGAGCATGATGGTCGGCGGCAACATCCGCTACCAGACGCGGGTCTTGACCACCGCTATCGTGCTGGAAACCGGCAAAGGCAACTTCGACCTTGCAATCGGGCTGGGCGTTTTGCTCCTGGTCATCACCTTCCTCGTCAACTGGGCATTGACGGTTATCCAACAGAGGAGCGCGAGGAAAGGATGAAAGATGAAGGCAGAAGGATGAATAATGAATGCGTGACCATGCGCGATTTGCTGGTTAAACGTGGGGGACGGGTGGTCTTGGAAGCGGACGAATTGAGCGTCCGAAAAGGGGAGGTGCTTGCCATCATCGGCCCGAACGGGGCGGGCAAAAGTACCCTGCTGTTAACCCTGGCGCGCCTGCTCAAGCCAGAGCGGGGCGAAATTTTATTTAATGGGAAACCGGCTTCAGCGGAGTCGGACCTGGCCTATCGCCGCCGGATTGCCCTGGTTTTGCAGGACCCGCTTCTGTTCGACACATCCGTCTACGAGAACGTCGCCCTCGGCCTGCATTTTCGCGGCGCGCCGAAAAGCGAAATTCGGCCAAAGGTCGAAGCCTGGCTGGAACGTTTGGGGATTCCGCACCTGGCGAAGCGCCGCGCCAGTGAACTTTCGGGCGGCGAGGGGCAGCGCGTCAGCCTGGCGCGGGCGATGATTTTGGAACCAGAATTATTGCTGCTCGATGAGCCATTCGGCGCGCTCGACCCACCCACCCGCGCCCGCCTGCTCGATGACCTGGGACAAATCCTGCCGGAAAGCCACACCACCACGATTTTCATCACCCACAACCTGGGCGAGGCCCGCAAACTGGCCGGGCGCATGGCCGTCATCATGGATGGCCGACTGCAAGCCAGCGGCGCGCCGGAGGAGATTTTGCAAACCTTCGCGGCGCTGCATGGGGGCTGAGCGCGTTTACTTCACATCCTCGCCAAACGACGGCATTTTGACTGTAGAAATCACGGTTTTCGCTGCCAGGTCGATTTTGGCGTGGTAGTTTTTGTCATCCTGGTAGTCATCATCACCCGGCACGGTGGCCGTTTTGGGGCTGAAGCGCGAGTTACCCGCCAAGTCCTTCCCAGGTTGGGGAAAATGTTTCCGGTGAGCGGGTAAGCGAACCCGAAAGTTGCAATCGTTCGTGCTACAATTTGGCTTGCATCTTGTATCGCAAGGAGAAAACCATGCCCCGTAAACGTCACGCTGCCCGGCCCGCCGCGAAAATCGATTGGCTCGAACACCGCACGGGATATCCATCCCCTCAGGAGCGCGAGGCCATCATCGACCGCCGCAGCCAACTGCGTCTCGAATTCATTGGCCTGGTTGTGCGCGACCAACTGCCCGACAGCCCCGCCGGGCGGCGGCTGGTCGAAAAGTACGGGGAAGATGAACTGGGTGTCATCCTCAAGCAATTCGACAGCGCCTTCCAAAACGACAACGTTGTCGAAACCGAGGCCTTCGGCTATCGCCGCTACCGCCAGGTCTATGCCCAATTTGGCGGCGCGCGTCCCTTTTTCACCGTCCGTGAATTCGAGCGCCTGCGCACCGAACATGCCAAAAATTTTGCTGCCTTGCTTAAAAAACAGAGAATCTCCAATGAGCAACAGGATGAACTTTCCGACCTTTTGTTGATGGACAGCGAACTATGGGAGGACCTTGTTCCCGAAGACCACCCCCCGCGTCCGGCCGGATTCCCGCAGCCGGGACTGGCCTGCCAGCCGCCGCTGAAGGCTCTGTTGGAATACGGGGCCGCTCTCGTTCCATCGTCCGTATTTGTCCGCGACCTGGAATCCTGGCGCAAACACATCCCTGCCCTGATGCGCATGGCCCTCGACCCGCTCCTGCTGAACGGCTGGCCCGCCGACCCGGCCAGTTGGGGTCCCTGGTACGCCCTGCAACTGCTCGGCGAACTGGGCGCAGCCGAAAGCGCCTATTCTCTCAGCGAACTGGCCGATGTCGAAAACGACTGGCTCTCGGACCTGCTGCCCAAAATTTGGGCCGGGATGGGCCCGGAAGCCGAACCGTTCCTGTGGATGATTCTTGAAGATTCGGCGCATTCCACCAAAAAACGCGGCCTGGCTGCCAATGCCCTGCAACTCCTGGCCGACGAGGAATTCGCTCTGCGCGGCAAGGTGGTTGATGCGTTTGGACGGCTGATTGCCAACCTGGCCACCCCTCCCGCGTTGAACGCCTACCTCGTCTACTTCCTCGGCCAACTCGAAGCCCAGGGCGTGTTGCGTCCGGTCATCGAGGCTGCTTTTGCCGAAAACCGCATCGATACCGAAATCATCGAACTCGAAGAGATGGAATGGATGGAGAGCGACGAAGACGAGTGAGATGACGACGAGGCCTGACCTTGTTTGCCAGGTTAACTAGAGAAGCACCGTCCCGCGAGCGCTCAGCCGAGCGGTTCGAACGGCTCAACCAGGTTTTTCAAGCAAACCTCACCTGCGCTTGTCGCGCAGGCGCAAGTGTCGGGACGTTTCCCCATTTTTTTGA
>DAOUAZ010000101.1:0-2455 GCA_034432975.1 Anaerolineales bacterium
CAATGCTTTGCCACAAAAGTGGCTGCCGCGCACCCCGGCAAGGGCTTCTGGCTTGACTGACCACATTTGGTCTGTTGAAGAACTGTTTTCAGTAATCCCTATCAACACCGAATAGGGAGACTATCCGTATCCATACAACCACATATTGCATGACATGGGCCGGTTGTAGTCCCCCTGCCAGGAATCGCGGGTTTGGAACCGTCCGGCTTCGGGGGAATAGAATCGGGAGCGCAGGTAAATTAACTCAATGTAACTGTCTTGATATTCATTGGCGTACCCATAACTGGACTGCCCCGCGCCAGCGGATTGAGTCACTTCGCTGTAGGGAGTGTAGGTATTCACGCCTTCAGAGAGCAGGGTTTTGGCGATGATTTCAGTGGTCATGCGGGTTTAAAAAAGACCGGGAAAATCCCGGTCTTTCGATTTGCGCGGCAGTTTAGTCGTCATCTCCCAGCGCCGAGATGGCGCGGAACAGGCCAAAGACCAGCAGGCCGAGTTTGATTCCTTCGGTGATGGTCAGGGTACTGCCGCGCCCGCTTTTTTCGGCGCGGCGGCGCAATAGCATGGCGGCAATCAGTCCCGCGCCCGCGCCGACCAGCGCGCCGGTCAGCAGGGTCTTGCTGGATGTGTTTTTGCGCAGTTCGATTTCTTCTCTGGGGGTCATATTATTCCTCGCGTCGTGTGCCCGTCAGGGTACGCTTACCCGTTGGGGTGTTCGAGAATATTCCGAGCCAGGCCTTCAGGCTGAGCACCGGTTGGGTGATTTTTTCGGTCCAAAGCACGATTTCGGTGTTCAGCCAGAGGGCGTAATGTTGGGCCAGGCCGGTATAGCGCGGCGCGGCGCCGAGCAATTTCGCCAGCCCGTAGACCATCCCGCCAACCAGCCCCAGGAGTACCAGGGCCAGGAGCATCATCGGGAGGATGAGCCAGATGAGCGAAATATCGGCCCACAGGCTGACGTCTGCCTGGCTGCCGATTGCGCCGTAGAGGGCCAGGCCGGCGAATCCCAGCCCGACCAGGGTTGCCAGGATGATGGGCAATAGAATCTGGCGGGTGACATCGCGCCGGTGTTTACGATAGGATGGATGGTCAGGGCGGGGGAGAGCGGCTTCCCCATTGGGTCTTGCTTTCGGGGCTTTATCCATAGCGATATTTTAGCACGAATCGTGTAAGCATTTTACGTTTCCCCAAAGCCGGGGGCTTTGGGCTTCGAGCGGACTATTCTTCGCGCTTAATCAGGCTTTGGGCTTCGGACTGGGTGGAGGCGGTAACGGTGTGCGAAAAGCGGGTCAGCGTGCCTTTGTACGGGACGGGGCCATTGTGGACGACCCAGCCGTCCATGTCGAAGGGGATGGGGCTGTCAGCCAGAATCCATTCACCGTTGTATTTTCGGGCAATGTGGATGTGCGTACCGGTCGATTCGCCGCCCTCGCAGGATGCATGACCCAGGCGGTCGCCCGCTTTGAAGGTCATTCCGACACCGGGGCGATTCTCAGTGGCAAGGTGCAGGTAAAAAAGCACCCAGCCGGTGCGTTCATCGCCATCGCCATCCAGGTCGAACATGATTTGGCCGAACTGGGAGCGCGCTACGACACCGTCTGCCATGGCTGTCACCCATTCGCCGGTGGCGTTGCACTCCGAAACGCCGGCGGGGGCGAAGTCGATGGCGGCGTATGGCTCGCCCTTGCCCCAGCCGGTGTGCGGGCCGCCGGTATAATTCCAGGGTTTGCCGCCCTCGAAGGGCAGGCGCAAGGCAGGCTGCCGTAAACTGCCGGGGATGTGGGGCGCGGCATCTTCCCAGGGGTCGCCAAATAAAACGGCGTAGGTCTCCGCCAGGCCGCCGGGGCCAACCATCTGGTCGAAGAGTGGGGAGGAGTGCAATCGTGCGAAAGTGTACTGGAAGGCAACGCTGGCGGCGTTCTGCCAGGGGTCGGGGCGGTACAGGCGTCCATCGGGGGTCTCGAACTCCAGCAGCGTGCCGCGCCGCCAGGCGTAATAGCCATTGTTGAGGGTATTGGCGGCATAGATGAGTTGCAAATAAACGCCGCGATAGGCCGGGTTGTAGTAATTCAAAAGATAGGCAGTATCGGCGGGAGGTTCGGGTTTGCTCAACGCGCCGGAATAATACTCGAGCAGGGCCAGCAGCAGGCGCGGACTAACGCTGAAGTTGGTGGAGACAATCTGAACCAGTTCCGCGCCGCTGCGCGGGCCGTCGGCGATGTGTTCGCGGTAGTTTTTCAGCCAGCCGGGCTGGGAATTGACAAAGGCGGCGATGTCGAAACCGACCTGGGCCGGGCCGTTGACGAACAGGCTGTCGGGGATGATTTGGTAGGGCGTTCCCCACAAGGCTTTGTAGTAGATGGGGATTTGCATGGGGAAGCCGGGCGGCATGGTGGTAGCGTCGCGCGGGATGACCGGGTTGGCGGCGCGGATTTCGGCTTCTGCCGTGTTGAAA
>DAOUAZ010000102.1:0-1858 GCA_034432975.1 Anaerolineales bacterium
CAGGTAGGTGTCAGGCTGGGCGGGATGGGCGTGGGGGGCTGCAAAGGATTGAACGCCGAATATGGATTGGTAAAAATACTAACGAAAAAACCGCAACTGCACAGGGTTATGACCAGCATAACCACCGTCAACACGTTCCAGAGCGAGTCGCGGCCTGCCTTTTTTTTCTTTTTCGCCGGGACCGCAGCGCGCGGCGCATCGTTCAGAAAGTCATCGTAGTTCGTCATTCATTCATCTCCAGGTGGCGGAGTTTTAACGTCCCGAAGACGACTATCAAACGCTCAGAGCGTTACGTCAACCCTTCAGGACGATGGCTTACAAAGCAGTGCTATTGTACGTTTATCGTAATCGTGCTTTTCTGGCGGCGTTCGGCCAGCCAATTGTCCAGGGCGCGGTTTTGCAGCGCCAGCAGGGCATCCGGGTTGAGGGGACGGTCGGCCTGCGCTTCCAGGACTTTGAGAATGTGATACCCGGCCTCACTCTGGACAATCTGGCTCATAGCCCCGACCTCCAGGCTGAAGGCGGCCTCTTCCACTTCCTTGCTCGGCAGGTAATTGCGCGGGAACCAGCCAATATCGCCGCGCGTAATCGGGTCGACCCTGATTGCGAGTTCCTCGAAGTTGGCCCCGGCCTGCAATTGCCGATAGTAATTTTGGGCAACATCTTCATTATAGAGCAAAATCTGGCGGACGTGTACCTGCTGGGCGGTATGGGGGACAGAAGAAATGATTTTGTCACGCATCCAGGCCGCCGCGATGGCCCGCCGCAGGGCTGCGCGGAATCCGTCCTCGCTGTATCCGTTGGCCTGCTGCCAGGCCCTCAGCGCCTCCGCTCCGCCCACCTGGGCCGCCAGGCTTTCGAGGCGCGCCTGCAAGGCGGAATCATCGACCGTGAACCCGGCCTCCGCCGCGCCCTGGGCCAGCAAAATCTGCGAAACCAGGTCTTCCAGCACAATGCGGCGGGCTTCTTCCTCGCCAACCGAGGTTCCCAAAGCAGCCTGGGCCGCTTTGTAGCGCTCCAACTCGGCGTTGAACTCATCGAGAGGGATTGGCTCACCGTTGATGGCTGCCGCCAGCGGGATGGGAGTCTCAGTGGGTGGAGGCAGGGTCTCGGTCGACGGCACAGGGCTTGGGGAGGCTGTAATCGCAGCCTTGCCGCCGGAACAGGCGCTTGGCGCAAATGCGAACAGGAAAATCGTAAAAAGCAAAAAGAGATGGTTTGGTTTCAAAGCAGGCATCCTGCCCATTATACCGGATGAGAGTCAGGACGCGTCAACAAAAATGTCAGTCTCAAACCGCCCGGCCAAAACGCGCAAAGCCATGTACTACGCGCAGGACAGTCTCGACCTGTCTAAATCCAGCGCGGGCAACAAGCCCGACCCACAGCCCGCACCAAAGATGTGCGCGCCCGGCAGCGGATTGCACCAGTCAGCAAACTCTTTCAGCGTGCATCCCGGTTTGGGTCTGGATGTCGAGAAAATCGAAGAATTCGCTCAACGCAACAAATACGCCACAATCCACCTGGTCGTGTCGACCAACGCATCGGTGTGGGTTCGTTCGTAATTGTGGGAGGCATCCACACCCGGGCCGATGAGCGCGACCGCCACATCGCCGCCGGCCCGCCAGAAGGCTTCGCCATCGGAGCCGTAGTAGGGGTAGATGTCGACCTTGTAATCGATGCCGTGCCGCGCAGCCAGGGCGCGCAGTTTCTGGCTGAAGCCGTGATGATAGGGACCGCCGCTGTCTTTGACGCAGAGAGTGGCATGGTACTCGTCGGATGTCTGTCCCTGCCCGATGGCGGCCATATCCACCGAGAGCAATTCGTGAACATCAGCAGGGATGCCCGCTGCCGCGCCATG
>DAOUAZ010000103.1:0-10916 GCA_034432975.1 Anaerolineales bacterium
GTGAAACTGTTGACGGGAGGGTAGTGGATACTGGTCTGGATTCCCTGGGATTTAAGGTGTTCCATGACTGTTACGCGTTCGATGCCCTTTGGAAGCAATGCGGGCAGGATGTGGCGGGATGACGCGCCGGGATGACTGGAAAAGGGGATGGTCACTTCGGGCGCCAGTTCCTGCATGGTTTCACGATACAGTTGGGTTAATTCGGCGCGGCGGGCGTTGTTGCGCGGCAGTTTTTTGAGTTGTTCCAGCCCCAGCGCGGCGCGGATTTCATCGATGCGATAATTGTAGCCCAGTTCGGTTACATCGTAACTGAAGGCGTGGCCTTTGTGGCGGTCCCAGGTCAGGGTGGTCATGCCGTGCGAGCGGAAGACGCGCAGTTTTTCGTAGAGGTCTTCGCGGTCCGTCGTCAACATGCCGCCCTCGCCGGTGGTCATGTTTTTGTTGGAGAAGAAGCTGAAACAGCCAACCGCTCCCCAGGTGCCGAGTTGCCGTCCCGCGAGGCTTGCGCCGACCCCGTGCGCGTTGTCTTCGATGACTTCCAGGCCGTGTTTGGCGGCAATCTCCATGATACGCGGCATGTCGCAGGGGTATCCGGCATAGTGAACGACAAGGATGGCGCGCGTTTGGGGGCTAATTCGTTTTTCGATTTCCGCTGGGGAGATGTTAAAGTCGTCATCCCCGCTCACATCGGCAAAGACGGGCGTCGCGCCCACATAGCGGACAGCGTTGGCGGTGGCGACAAAGGTCAGGGATGGCACAATCACTTCGTCGCCGGGGCCGATGCCGAGCGCCAGGCAGGCCATGTGCAGGGCGGCGGTCGCGTTGGAGACGCTCAAGGCGTATTTCGCGCCGGTGAATGCGGCAAACTCCTGCTCGAACTGCTGGGTTACGCCGCCCATCGTCAGCCATTTGCTGGCAAGCACGGCTTGCACGGCGGCGGATTCTTCGGGGCCGAAGTCAATATCGGCCAGGGGGATGCGCCAGTTCATATCGAAATCTCCTTGGGCAGAAATTCGCTGCGCATGGTCTCGAAATCGCGCGCCGCCTGTTCGTAGTCATCGGGACGGCCCAGGTCTTGCCAGTAACCGCCAAATTCATAGCCGACCACCTTCTCATCGGCGGCGATGAGGATTTTGACCAGGTCGGGAAAGTCGAGATATTCACCTTTTGGAATGTAGTTCAGTACACGCGGCTCGAAAACGTAGACGCCCATGCTGACGCAGTAATCATAGGTCGGTTTTTCGATATAGCCGTTGATTTCCGTTTTGCCGTTCCACTGGATGACTCCCAGGTCGATTTTGACTTTGCGCTGGTGGACGGCGATGGTGGCCGTGGCCCCTTGTTCGCGGTGAAAGCGAAGCACATCCGCAAATCGCAGGGTGGTCAAGACATCGCCATTCGTGACAAGGAAGGTGTCATTCAGGTTATCGATGAGCGCAATCGGCCCGGCGGTTCCCAACGGCGAATCTTCATAACTGTATTCGATGTGCAGTCCCCACTGCTGACCATCCTGGAAGAAGGCGCGCAACAGCGTCGAGAGATGCCCTACGGTCAGGGTCACATGGTCAATCCCGGCCATTTTCATTTGGCGCAGGATGACTTCCAGGATGGGTGTTTCCCCAATCGGCATGAGAGGTTTGGGCAGGATTTTGGTGTACGGCGCAAGGCGCGTCCCTTTACCGCCCGCAAGCACGACTGCTTTCATAATCTCACTATCTCCAATTCAGACAGGTAATTAGAATTCGTATACCCCGACGCGATACAGGTCGAGATGCTGCCCAATCCACTGAATCGTGTGGTCCAGGCCGCTGTCCAGGTCGGTTTCCGGCTGCCAGCCGAGCGTTTCGCGCGCCTGCGCATTGTCGGATAGCAAGCGGTAGACTTCCGAGGCTTTGGGGCGCAGGCGTTCTTCCTCCACCTGGATTTCGACCGGGCGGTTGACCTTTGCGACAATTTTTTCGACCAGTTCCCCAATGCGGATTTCGGAACCGGTGCCCAGGTTGATGGTTTTGCCTTCCACGCCGGGGGTTTGGGCAGCCAGCATAAATCCCCTGACCGTATCTTGTACGAAAGTAAAATCACGGGTCGTGTTGATGTTGCCCAACTTGATGACAGGCTGGGTAAGCGCCTGCGTGATGACCGCCGGAATGACAGCGCGCGCCGATTGACGCGGCCCATAGGTGTTGAAGGGGCGCAGGGTGACAACCGGCAGGCCAAAGGCGCAGTGAAAACTTTCGGCCAGTTTATCGGCCCCAATTTTGCTGGCCGAATAAGGTGACTGTCCCTGCAAGGGATGCGCCTCGCTGATGGGGACCTGTCGCGCCGTGCCATAGACTTCACTGGTGGAGGTATGTACCAGCCGCTCCACCCCGGCCTCGCGGCAGGCGGTCAGCACGTTGAGCGTGCCGATGACGTTCGTCTGCGCCACTTCGACCGGGTGGTAGTAGGAATAGGGAATGGAAATGAGCGCGCCCAGGTGCAAGACGACCTGACAGCCTTCGACAGCCTTCCGTATGGCGTGTTCATCGCGCAGGTCTCCGCCGATGATTTCGAGTTGGGAGCGCATTTCGGGCGGGGCCAGATTGAGCAGTCCCACATCGGCGCGGGAGTTGTAGCGTACGAAGGCGCGGACTTGCGCGCCTTCCGCGGCCAGCCGCTCCACCAGGTGACTGCCGATGAAGCCGCCCGCGCCCGTAACCAGGACTTTTTTATTATGCCAGAGCGGGTTCATAGTGTTTGACTTCGAGAATGGTTCGTTTGCTATAGCAGGCGGTGATGTCGGGGTTGGTCTTGTCCAGGCAGTCGCCGTCGTGGCAGACACCCAACACCGGTTGGACGTTGAAGCGGTGTCCGTTGATTTGGTAGGATTTCGAAAGCGAGTTGACAATGCGCCGGGCGACGATGTCGGTTTCGTCCAGGCTGGCGAGGTGTTCCAGGATGAGCGCGAACTGGTGTTCGCCAAAGCGCGCCAGGGTGTCGCTGTCGCGCTTGCAATGCGCCAGCCGCCGCGCGGCCTGAGCCAGCACTTCATCGCCATATTTACGGCCCAGGGTGTTGTTGATGTCGGGCAGGCCTTCCAGGTCGATGAACATGATAGCGACATGCGTGTTATAACGCCGGGAATAGGCCAGGGAATGCCGCAGGCGGTCTTGCAGCAGGTAGCGGTTGGGCAGTTGGGTGGTAATGTCGTGAACGGCTTTGAACTCCAGGTGGTCGGCGCGCCAAATCACATCCTGTGTATCGCGCACAGGTTGGGTGACTTGCTTATCCACCATGCGCAGCAAATCATCCAGGAAAACCAGGCGAATGCCGTAGGCGCGGCAGAAATCGAAAATGTATTCATCGAGTTTGGGGTTCGCGGCGGGGATGGTGGAAACAATGACGCCGATATCGTGCTTCTCGACCAGTTCCGGCAGGTCGGTGAATCCGCCCATCATCCAGTAGCCGCCTACCCGCATTCCGTGTATGGTGGGATTGGAGTCATCCACGACCCCTACAATCGAGAATGCCGAGCGGAACATGCGCCGCTTGAGCAGCCAGCCGGCAATCTGGCTGCCTTCCCCGCCGCCGATGATGAGGACGCGCTCGCCGAGCGTCATCTGGTTTTGCCGCCAATTGAGCCAGCGGTTGGCTATGCCCGAAAACAGGCGTAAGCGGTAGCGGACGGCCACAAACCCAACCTGCGCTAACATGCCCGCCAGGATGACCATGCCCCAATGCGCCGCAGGCAATCCAACCAGTTGCACGAATGGGGGCAAGGTTTCAATCGCCAGCAGAAGCAAGAGCGCGAGAGCCCCGGAAGCCAGCAGTCCCAGCACGTCTTCGGACGTGGAGCGCGACCACAAGACCCGGTTTTGTCCCGATAAGAGGTTGAGGCTGCTGAACAGGAAGGTCAACAAGAAGGAGAGGAGCAGGATGTCGCGCCAGGTCCAGAACGGGGCATCGAGCGGCTTGAAGATGAGGCTGGAAACTTCGATGGCAGCCAGGGCAACCAGGAAATCGGCGATGAACCAGTTGACGTGCAGGCGCGCCAGCCGCGAGAATGGCCCCGCAAACAGGTAGCCTTCGGGAATTTTTGCGCCAGTGATGCGCGGAATCAGGATGGCAATCGTCCAGAAGATGATGTCCAGGTCGGTGAAGAAATAGTGATAGCGGACATACAGCCGGTCGAGGCGCATTTTATCCGGCAGGATGCTCTGGAAGTAGTCCTCCATCAGGTTGTTGGCGGAGAGCAGTTTTTCCTCGTCATGATACAGGACGCTGGCCGGACTGGTAATGCCGGGCCGCACGGCAAGAATCTCTTGTTTGGCATCCTCGGGCCAGGCTTTGGCAATCTCCACGTCTTCCGGGCGGGGGCCGACCAGGCTCATTTCGCCTTCGAAGACATTCCACAATTGCGGGAATTCGTTAATTTTGGTGTAGCGCAGCCAGGCGCCCAGCGGGGTGATTCGGCTGTCACCGTGGGCGGTGACGCGCGGGCCGGCGTAGCTTTCGGGCCGCTCGTACATGGTGCGAAACTTGAGGATGTGGAAGGGTTTGCCGTCTTTTCCGGCGCGTAAGCCGCGATAGAAGACCGGGCCGGGTGAATCGCGTTTGATAAGAATGGCGATGACAATCCCAATTGGCAGAAGTAAAATCATGCCAATTAACGACATGACGATATCGAACAACCGCTTGACGGCATCTCGAACCAGCGCTGAAACGTCTGGTTTTTCGATGACCTGGGGCTGGGACGATGCTTTTGATTTAAAAGGCTGTGCGCGAACCATGTTTCCTCCCTAAAGCCAGACAACAAAAAAATTATAATAGCAGAAATCGCCTGAATTTAACGCTAAAGATAAGTTGATACATGCTTGCTTTTGTAATTCACAGAAAACTGGAGAGACTTTTTTCTGCAAAGCCGCCCTGATGCAAACCCTTACAAAAATGTAAGGCAGGGTTATTATATTCTTTTATGCGAAAAAATCAAGGGTGATTGCGCGTTTCCACTCTTATTTCGCTTACTTCCTGCCCGGCCAGCAGTGGCGGGCGTGTTTGCCGTTCGAGCGGCTGTTTGCCGTTCAGGTAAAAGCGGAACATGCCCTCGGCTTTGGAAAACACGTAACTGGAAGGGAGCAGGCGCAAGGCCATTTTGAGCACGGCATGGCTGAGTGGGTTGACCAGCGGACGCAGGAGGGGCGAGAACACAATCCGCTGGCGCACCGGCCTGGGGAAATACCCCATGTGGATTTTGTATTCGTCCACGCTGGGCGGGGCATCGAGCGAGTGCAAGCCGTAGAAAATGCGGTTGATTTCAGGGCGTTCGAGAATCTTCGTTGTCACCACATACGTCAGGGCATTGTTAACGCCCAGGCGCAGGAAATCGCGGTGGCTTTGCTGGAAAAAGATGGAAAAAGTGTCATCGCACTGCATTCCGAGCAGGGCGGCGGCCAGCCTGCCGTCCACCATCGCGCCCCAGGCCTCCAGACCGGGTATATCCTGCCCGGTCTGGCACAACGTTTCCCACCAGGATTGTTTTTCCGCGCCGAGGCGGCCCTGCCGGTCCAGGGTATCGCGGCGTAATCCCCAACCTTCGGTTGCCATTTGGGAAAGGGAAATTGGCTCAACGGCGGCAATCGCCAGCCCTTTCTTGGCCTTGTGCGACAATTTTTTGGGCGGGTAGTTTTTGCCCTCGTAGACGATGTGGTAGCTGAGCATTCCTTCCGCCGCAGGAAGCGGCGTGGAGCAGCGCAGGGCGGTGGCTTTGTGTTCAGCGAACAGGGTTTGTAATTCCTCTTCGGAGGGAGAGATGACTGCGTGGTAGGGAATGGCCTGGTACGTTCCCATCCCGGCGCTCACCCAGTATGCGCTTTCGGTTTGCAGGATTTTATGTCCCTGGCGGCGGTTCCATTCGATGAAATGATATATGTCGGTCATGAGGCGTCCTTTGGTAATCAATCACAGATGCTTGAGTATCCAGTTCCGGTAACGTTCGTTTTGCGGGGCGGCGGCAAAATCAATCAATGAGCCAATCACAGTGCTGCCTGCCAGCCTGAGCCGCCAGATGCGCGCATCCTGGCAGCCAAATTTCTCTTTGTATTGCCCGGCATAGCCGCCGAAGTGCAGGGTTTCGACCCCGCGCGCCTTGAGCAGTTTGACTCCCTGCCAGGCCAGGTATTCGTTGGGGCGCAGGTGTTGGTAATTACTGCGGCTGGCCGCGCCCCAAAAGACGGCGGCGCGCTGAAAGACGAGGAACAGGCCGGTGGCGAGGCATTCCCCGGCCGGCAGGTCGGCGCGCAAGAGGAGCAAATTGCCGGTCGGGAGCAGGCGTTTCAGCATCAACTGCACGGTTTCCAGGCGGAACGCCGGTTGAAGCGCGTGCCTTTGCATGACCTCGATGTATTGGGCATAGTATTCTTCGGCAAATTCTGGGTTGAATACCTGCCGGATGGCGAGTTCGTTTTTGCAGGCTTTACGAATGTTGGTTCGACAGGCATGTTTCATGTTCGCAAACAGCGTCGATTCCGGGGGTCGCAGGTCAAGGGCGTACCAGGGCAGGGGTTCGATGTGGTAGCGCAGGCCACAGGCGTCGGTTTCTTCGAGGAGCGGGTCAATCAGTTCGAGGTATTGACACCCCAATTCGTGAAAGGCAAAGTGGGGGAACGCTTCCAGCACCGGACGGGGCAGCGTGCCGGGCTTCAGGTTGAATCCCATGAAATAGGTTGTCCATCCCCGAAAGGGACTGCCCAGGATGCGCAGGCCGAATTTTTCCGCAATCAGGCCAGTGAAGAAGCCGAGCAGCTCGCCATTTTCTCGAATGCGGGCTACGACCGGCTTCAGCGGTTGGCGTTTGGTCAGGAAGTCGAGCCAGGGCCGGGACTGGAAGATGTTCATGCCCCCTATCTGGGCGGCTAATTCCCAGTTCATTTCTTCGAAAGCGATTCGCTCGAAAGTAATCATCGTTTGGATTTCTCTTTGAGCGTGATGGCGCGCGCGAGCAGGGATTCGATTTCGCGCGCGCCTGCCTCAGGCGAATGCCGTTTTTCGGCCCAGCGGCGGCCTTTTTCTCCAAATTCCCGGCACAGGTGCGGCGCATTTTTTAGGTAGAGGATGGTCGCAGAGAGCGCAGCCGGATTTTCGGGCGGGACGCACAACCCGGCCCCGGCCTGCTCTACCAGTTTCCAGGGGTCGCTGTGTTCGTCTACGCACAAAATCATTGGACGTCCGCTGGCGAAGATAGAGTATATCTTGGATGGCAGCGACCCCGACCCCATGCCGCGCTGTAAACTGACCAGCGAGACATCGGCGCTGGCAAGCACTTCGGGCAGCCGCTCGCGCGGCTGGAAGGGAAGGAAGGTAACGTTTGGCAACCCGCGGCGCGCCGTTTCTTCCACCAACATTTGGCGGCTGGCGCCATCGCCCACAAACACAAAGCGGATGTCGTCATTTTCTTTAAGCAGTTCGGCGGCGGCGGCGACGTGTTCCAACCCTTGCGAAAGGCCCAGGTTGCCCGCGTACATTACCACGAACTGATTATCCAGGCCGTGTTCACGGGAGAAGCCGTTTTGGCGCGGCAGGGGATGCACCAGGCCGGTATCCACCCAATCATAGCCGCGTACCATTTTTTCATCGGCGACGCCCATCTCGCGCAGGTCAGGCCGGAAAGAATCAGAGATGATACGCACCAGGGCGGCGTTATTGAGACAGGACTTCTCCAGCGCGGTGAGCAAGGCAATCACCGGTTTGTGGCGAAAGATGCCCAGTTTGATGCCCACGCTCGGATAGACATCGTACACGCCATAGACGGCGGGTTTGTTTCGCAGCGTGACGAGCGTTTGGAAGGGCAGCCACGAGTTGAGCGCGGAACTGCCCGCGAAGACGGCATCATACTGTTTGCTCCAGCCGGCCAGGGCCACGCCCACCTGGTAGGCCAGGTATTGCAACATGCGCTGAGGGAGTTTGGCGCGGTCTACCGAAGGCAGGTTGATGCGGATGACTTGCACGCCCTGGTCATCGTCTTTCCAAAACCACTTGCCCCGGTATTCGGGTGGCACATGCCCCGATGGATAATGCGGCACCATTGTCAACATCGTTACTTGATGCCCCAGTTTGACCAGGTTGCGGCACAACATGGTGAAAATGGGCGCGCTGGGCCCCAGGTCGGGTTCGTAGTGTCCCCCAAAAATCAAAATGCGCATATCGTTGTTTCCCCTGTTTTCAGACGCGTTGGTTTTCTCGAATAAAGCAGCGGAACAGGCGGGCGCTTTCATCGGGCGTTTCGCCGGGGGCGAACCCAAAGCGCGTATAAAAGCGGATAGCGGGCAAGTTGTCGGCTTCGGTGAACAGGAAAACCTGGTCGTAGCCGCGTTCCCCGGCATCCTGTATCAGCCGTTTCACCAGATAGTCGGCCACGCCCTGCCCCCGGAATTGCGGCAGGACGACAATCGGGCGCAGTTCATAGCCTTCGGGATATTGAATGGCTCCGCTATGGCGCAGGAAGAAAGAGCGCAGGTTTTCCTGCAAGAGATTGGGGCGCGCCAGCAGGTGTTGCAGGCTGTAGATGGTCAAACGCAGGGGCTTGCGGCGGTTGAGTTTGTTGATGACCTGGTGGTCCCAAATGCCGCACACGAACCCGGCAAATTGGGAATCGACCCGCGCCACGAAGCAGATTCCGCCCTGCTGGCGGGTCAGGATTTCGTAATGGGCCTGGAGCAGGTGAACCCCGCCCCAGGTGTGGAAGGGCGTGCGTAGGAAAGCGGCGTGCGCCGAAGCGACGGACGGGCAATCCTGAATTTGGAGGGGACGAATGTCGAGCATGGGGTTTCTCATTGGTTGGGAGGGCAGTTGCGTTGTAGAAACACAACTTAATCTGTGAACTTGCGAAGGACGACCGCCGGGCTGCCGGCGGCAATCGAATCGGATGGGATACTGCGGCTGACCACGCTCCCTGCGCCGAGGACGCTGTTTTCGCCAATCGTGACGCCTTTCAGCACGATGGAATTCATGCCGATAAAGACGTTGTTGCCGATGACGACCGGCGCGCTCTGGCCGTTTTGGGGTTCGAGCAGACGGGCGCGCGGGCGCAGGGGGTGGAAGTCGGTGTCGGTGATGACGCAGTTGGCGCCCACCGCTACGTTATCGCCAATGGTGACGCGGGTGGCGGCGCAAATCGAGCCGCCGGTCATGCCGAAGTTGCGGCCAATTTCCAGCACTGCGCCTGCCCGCAGGGTGCTGAGGACGACCGGGTGATTGGGCGCGAGCGGGTTGGAACGCCCCGAAGAGCGCAGGCTGAAGCCTTCGCCGAATTTCATCACGCTGCGGCGGTGTTTTTGGATGATGGGCAGGCCGTAGAAACTCCAGCCGTGTCCCCAGGCAATGCCGTTGAACGCAATCAGCAGGCGGGCCTGTGGGTAAACCAGCCAGCGGTGCAGCTGGTTCCAGAGTTTCCAGGGGGTGTCCAGGGCTTCAGAGATGCGGTTCATGGTTTCTTTTCCTCGATGGCGCGGCGGTAAATGCCTTCCAACTGGTCTACCACTGCGCGGATGGAGAAGGTTTCGGCAATCAGGCGGGCGCAGTTGGCCTGGTAACAGGCGTATTTTTCCCGATTGGTGAGCAGTTCCTCCATCGCTCCGGCAAACAGGGCCGGGTCGAACGGCACGACTTCGGCGGCCTGGTCTTGCACCAGGTGGGCAATTTCACAGCGGTTGGTGATGACCATTGGCGTACCGGCCAGGCAGGATTCCATGATGACCACCGGGAAGGTATCGGCGCGGCAGGGCAGGACGAACAGGTCGGAATCGCGGAAAGCCGCCAGCACATCGGGGCCGGTCACCAGGCCGGGCAGGGAGACGCGCCCCTCCAGGCCGTGTTTCTGGATGAGCGCTTGCACTTCGGCCAGCTGGCCGTCATCGGGGCCGGCAATGACCAGGTGCGCGGCGCGGTTTTGCAGTTGGGCAAAGGCTTCCACCAGCATATCGGCGCCTTTTTTCTTGTTGATGCGCCCCAGGAACAGGACGAGCGGCTGTTCGGGGGCAATCCCCAACTGGCGGCGGAAACTGCCCGGGGGCGGGGCCTGCTCCATATCGGCGGGGTCGATGCCGTTGGGCAGGATGACGATTCGTTCCGGCGGGACGCGGTGCGCCAGGGCCTGCTGCCGCTCGCTTTCCTGAAGCGCAACCAGGGCGCTGATTCCTTCCAATTCCGCCTGTCCAAACACGCGGTCGTAGAGCCGTTTGACGGTTTGCGAGTTGACGATGACCGGCATGGCCCCGTGCGGCTGGGTGACGATGGGAATGCCCGCCTTGCGCGCCGCGCTGACGATGGGCAGAATCATCGGGCTGCGATAGCCGTTGATGTGAACGACATCGAACCTCTCGATTTCGCGCCGGACGTAAGCGGGCAAATGCGGCAGCCAGATAGGACCGAGCGTGCCGGGCCATTGTTTGAAGTTCCAGGCGTCGAAATAGACGATTCTCATGCCGTCCATTTCGCGCTCGAAGGTTCCGGGTTGGATTTTCTCGTATTTGTTGACCAGGTTGGAGCAATAGACAGTGACACGGTGGCCGCGCCGGGTGAGCTCGCGCCCGTTCTGGTGAACGACCTTAACTGGCCCGCCCCAGCCCTGCGCCGGGTAAAAACCGAGGGTAACTTGAAGAATATTCATAGTTTTTGCAATTCTTCTACGAAGCGCGGCAAGACCCGCCGCGTGCCGAAGACCGCTTCGGCATTTGCCAGGGAATTCTCGCCCATTGCCTGCCATCTGCCCGGCCCGTCGCTCAGGAAATTCCGCAGGACTTCCCGAATACTCTCCGGCTGGCATGGGTCGAAGAGCAGGCCGTTTTGACCGGGCTGGAGCGCTTCGGGGTGACAGCCAACGCGGTTCGAGAGCAGGAGCGGCAGTTGGGCAAAGGAGGCCTCGATGACCACCAGCGGGTAGG
>DAOUAZ010000104.1:0-5628 GCA_034432975.1 Anaerolineales bacterium
GAATTGGTGACAACCGAACCGGCCACGTTCCTGGTCAGTTACACTTACCAGTACATGCAAGCCGATGGCAAACTTATCTTCCGCTACGATGACACCGACCATTTTCCAAACCTGCCTGGCGCGCCGCATCACAAGCACCTCGGAGAAACCGAAGTCATCGCCGCCGAACCGCCGACCCTGAAAACCGTCTTGCAGGAAATCGAGCGGCTGGTTGACGGCTGATGCGTCCGTCCGCGTCACAAGAGACAGTCACTTCGCGGAGTGACTGTCTCCTGCGGTTTTAAGTGGGTTACTTCTCAATAATCGTCACGCCAGCCGGCGCATCGCCAACGCTGATTTCATAATCGGAGAATTGGCGCGGTGGATTGGCCTCGGCCTTTTTATTGACTGTAACTAATTCAAACAGTTTGTGCGCCGGGGCATTACCCAGGTCGCTCTCATGCTTGAAAATGACCAGTTTGCGCGCCGCCATCTTGCCGCGCGCCGCCGAGCGGTCATGCTCGAACATGTTAATCAGCGCATCCCACAGCAGGGCCAGGTCTTCTTCGGAGAAACCAGTGCCTTTGGTGGCATCATTGGCGAGTTTGGCTGAAACATAGCCTTCAGCGCGGTACAGGCCATAGGGGACGATATGCTTGCGGCCCATCGTTCGTTCTTTCTCGGCATCTTCAATGCGGGTAACAGTTTGTCGAGTGATGGTTACTTCCTGCTGGATGATTGGGTCAATGCTGCGCGAGAAGTTGATTTGCACCGGGCCGCGCACCTGGCCGCAGTTGTCGCCGGTGGACATGACCGCGCCAAAGGTTCGCACATCAAAGAAATTGGCGCACATCCATTTTTGGGCTTTCTGTACGTCCTCAGATTTAACTTTTTTGTCGCCAGGCGTGAGACCCACTTCGATGTAGGCTTCTTCGTGATTTTTATTGAGTGGCGTACCTTCTTTGACATAAATGCGGTATCCTGACGAATCGCCCTTAACCAGTTCGGCATAATTGCGGATTTTGCGCTTCAAACAGACATCGGTCACAATCCCGAAGCCGGTTTCAGGGTCAATGCGCGGCATATTGCCCGCGTCGGGGTCGCCGTTGGGGTTGCCGTTTTCGACATCATAGAGCAGGACAAATTCATAGCGGTTGGAGATGGGGGTAGTCATGGGGTTGTCTCCTTTATGAGTGGTAATTGGTGAATGGTCATTTATGATTGGGCATCATTGATGTTCTCTGCGTTGTTGCCCTTTTTGGCATAGAACGCAGCCCGTTGATGATAATAGCCCAGCACAAACACGCCCTGCTCATCCAAAGACAAGCGCGGCGGGAACGATTTGGCTTCCAGCAGGTTCAATAAATCCTGGATTTTCCTGTCCGAAACGCCGCCGTGTTCGGCTTTGGTCGTCCAGTGGTGCGAAAGCCGCAGGAGCGTTGGGAACACGCTGGCAGGCGCGGCGCAGGCAGACGTAAAGTAGCGGTCTTTGATGGTGGCGTTGATGTTCTGACCGATGGCTTCTCTCTGCGCCTTTTCCAGCACGGCAAACAGGCGTCCCAGCACATAGGCGGGATGGATATAAGATTCGTTGAGCGACATTTGCAAAGCCTCCTGGTATGGATTTTTGTCTTGACGGCGGTATTTCCGTAACAAATGCGCCTTGATATAGGCGGCGCGGATGTAATTGATTTTGATACTGCGCTTTTCCTCATCGCTATCGTGGCGGATGCGGTTGAGCATGGCAGCGAACAACCCTTCGGGGTACGGCGCGCCCGTGAGAATGGCGCGCATCAACGCCCCGCCCAGCAGCGACCAGGATTTTTTCATCTCGTCATCGCGCCGGGTCACTTTCGGCGAAACGCACTCTGCCATAATGAGATAAGGCGACAGGTAATCGGGCTGGTTGGGGTACTCCTTCTCGATTTTCAGGTCTTCGTAATGCTGCATAATGCGCTCGGCAAACACCCCAAATGGATCGGTGAGATAAAAGCGCACTGCCAGCCGCGCCGCATTGGATGCCAGCCCCAACACATAAAAGCGCGTGCTGTCATCGAGACCTTTTCGCAAGTCCGTGACATCCAAAGCCTGGCCTTTTTGCACTTTCTCTGCCCGTTCGCCCATTTTCTTTTCAGCCTCTTTGCGGTGGCTTTGCTCATCGGCGCTTTCACTTTCCAAAAACTCTGGATTGATAAGCGCCGCGAATGCACTGGCATACCCTTTATTTTCACTCTCTGCCCAATACACCACCGTTGTATCACCCATGTAAATTTTGCGATTCGGGTTTTGGTTAGAGAGCAGGTAATTGAGCGCAACGCCATACCCCGAAGCCACGCGCTGACCAACAGGTGAGTTCAATCCCTGACCTTTCATGCGGTTATAGGACTCATAGGCGCGTTCATTGAAACCAACCAAAGAAGCACCTGTCGGATTCGCATCCCGCACGCCTTGAATATTGGGATGCAGGCGGGCAATTGGCTCAACTTCACCAGTCACCAGGCATTGCATTTGAACAGCATCCTGCCCTAACTTGTATTCTTCCCAAGCCCGCCGAATTTCAGGGTCATCCAGCGCATTTTGCCCGTTCACCTGAAAAATCAAGTTGCCGCCTTCCAGCAGTGCATTCAAGTGACGGGCAATGACCGTATCCTCGCGCGCAGTTTGCAGGTTGTGCTTTTCCAAGAACGCAATCACCGCGCGGGCGGTGGGGCTTTTTGCCTGCGCAAGAATTTCGACATTCAGTTTGCTAAAGGCTTCGAATCGCTTTTCGGCATAATTTTCATCTTTCGCTTCTTTACCCGAAAGCCCTAAAACATAGGCGGCATTGTCACAAAGAAAATTGGCAGAAATACCTACAGTTCTCTTAACCTGCTCCGGCACAACCATGCGGCGATAATCTCGTTCTCGCTCTTTTTTGCCGTCAAAGAACTTGGTGGTAAACGGGAAAATATCCAGCAATTTTCCATCCGCCGAGAGATTGAGGGCAAAACTGACATTTGCTGCGCTATAGCCGGGCGGGGCAATGTCGAGCGATTCGTCCTCGAGCAAGACTTGATAGTAGTTATAGAGTGACTGCAAAATCATTGCCGCACCTCCACGCCGGTCAGGTCAAGCACGCCGTCCACCATTTGGGCTTTGAAAAATTGGGGGCGAATATCGCGCGGGTTGGAAAAATCCAGGTCGTAAAGCATCCAGCCGAAGTCGCGCGCGCCCGCCAACGGGCTTGTGGGGATGTCGCGCTTGTCCTCGATGAGTTCTACCGTCGCGCCAAATTCGCGCGTCCCCAGGCAGGGTGCGTGAAAGCGCTGTCCCTGGCGCAGGCGGCGCAAGACGATGTTGTAGTGCTTCTCTTCGGTGTCCTCCGCGCCCGCCTTATCGGTCATCTCAAAATGTGCCTCGATGACGTAATCCACGTCTTTCAAGACCATTGCGGCGCGCTGCTGGCGGTTATTGACAGCAGAAATGTAGAGCGGCTTTTGCGCGCCCTTCATCACTTGCACGGCATTATCCATAGACGCTTTCTCGCTCACCTCATTGCGGCGAATGTTGGTGAACTGGATTTCGCTCAGAACATGAATTTTGTCTATCACCCAGCGGATGGCGGGCTTCCAATACACCGCTTCGATGATGCCGCGCGCCGCCGATGGGGTGATGACATCGTAACTGACCCGTTCGACCTTCATTTCCGGTCGTGTGAACAGGGCATAGGGTCCGCGTACGCGGATGGTGATTCCATATCCCATAAGTCGAACCTCCTTTCTTGTTTCACCGTCCCGAAGGTTCTGAACCTTCGGGACGTTTTGACCTAGAACAACAACCCATCCCCGCCGCCGCTGGCAGGAACGAGCAAGCCTCTATCAAGAGAGTAATGTTCTTCGAAATAGTCCGGATTCAAAATGGCATATTCCTCCGCAATCGTTAAAATCACGCCCTTACTGCTGAGCGTCTCAAACTCGCCTTCATAAATCGAAATCGTGTAGGGCTGTAGTTTCCGCAAGGTGGATGTCGGGTATTGGGTAAATTTCAGTTCTTCAATCAGCCGCTTTGCCTCCTCGTTGAACGGGATAATCACCGTTTCGGTTACGTCTTCGATTACCTGGAACTGCCGCGCCGCCGTCTCGAATTTGAAGTGACCATTATTGTCCGCGAAACAATCCATAATGCGTTTGAAATCAAACGCCTGCGGGTCTTGCAAGTGGTAGAGTTGCCCAAAGTAAGACTCAATGGCGGGAATGGAAATGGGCATGGCAGCATGGTCGCGCAAAACGCCGCGAGAAACTTCCACCGCCTGTGAAATGTAGCGCGGGGTTTTCTTGATGAATTCCGATTCTGGTTCAAAGACAAACATTTCGCTCATGCCGCGCTTCATTTCCCGGTTGACGCGCCCCGCCGCCTGGTTGATGGAATCCAACCCGGTCAGGGCGCGGTAGCCAACAGGAAAGTCCACGTCAATGCCAGCCTCCATCACGGATGTGGAAACGACACGGCACATCTGCCCATTTTCCAGCCGCTGGCGAATTTCTGCCAATTTTTCTCGGCGATGGGCGGGACACATCAGCGTGGACAGGTGGTAATTTCCCTCGCCTTCCAGTTTTTGGAACAACCCGCTGGCATGTTTGCGGGTATTGACGATGCACAACACCTGCTGATGGGCGTTCAGCCGCGCAATCAATTCGTCATCGGGCAGTTTACCCGCCAGCGGTTTGACATCCACCCGCTTGTAGAAGTCGAATAACTCCTGTGGATTGGGCGCGAGTTCAGTGATGGGCGTATCTTTGGGCAAGAACTGCTCCAGTTTGGGCTGGGTGGCGGTACAAAAGACTGCGCTTGCGCCGTAGTTCGCCACCATTTCCCAAACTGCGTTCATGGCGGGGCGCAGGTAATCACGCGGGAACATTTGGGCTTCATCGAAAACAATCACGCTTTTAGCGATATTATGCAGTTTGCGGCAGCGTGATGACTTGTTGGCAAACAGCGACTCAAAAAACTGCACGTTGGTTGTGACCACGATGGGAATATCCCAATTCTCCGCCGCCAGTTTGAGTTTGGCATAGACGCTGTGCGTCCGGTCATCGGCTTGCGAGCCCGCCTCACGCTTTTTCTGTTCCCAATCGAAATTGGAGTGATGTTCCAGAACATTTTCCTCACCGAGAATATCTTTGAAAACCCCGGCGTTTTGCTCGATGATGGTGGTAAACGGAATGACATAAATGACGCGCTTCAAGCCATGCGCGGCGGCGTGATTGAGCGCAAACGTCATGGATGCCAGGGTTTTGCCTCCGCCGGTAGGAACGGTCAGTTTGAAAAAACCGGGTTTGTCCGTCGCTTTTTCGCGGCAGGCGGTCAGCGTTTCGGTGCGCTTGCGGTTGATCGCGCTGGTGGGGTTCTCGAACTTCCGCAGGTGTTCATTCAATTTTTCGCGCAGAACAGGGATGTCTTCATGCCCGCCACGCGGCTTTCTCCCCTGCATGAATTCTTCCGTTTCCTGAAAATCTGCATCCACCAGCGCCGAATAAATCATGCGCGTCATAAACGAAAGCGAAAACCCCAGTTGACCTTTTAGCGGACGGATAGGCAACTTTTGCGGAAACACCAGCGTTGAGACATCCAATTCACCTTTGAAGGCGCTGTAATCGCACAGGTCGGTTT
>DAOUAZ010000105.1:0-7900 GCA_034432975.1 Anaerolineales bacterium
GCGTATCAAACCCAAAATCTTGCCATTTTTAAGCCTTGAGTGGGAGATTTTTACGCGCGTTTTGCGGCAAAAGGGTTTTTCGACAGTTTCAACGGCAGGTTTTAGCGGCGGGCGGGGGAATTGGCAGGAAAAAGCCAAAGGGCGAACCCACTTTCGGGGCAGAATCCCCTCGGGCACGGGGCAACGCCCCCGCCCGTCCGCTGCAAACGATGTTGGCTGGTTTTGCGCCGCGCAACCTTGCCGAAGCAAGATGCACTTTTGATGAAGCTTTTAACCTGATGAAAACCGCATTACCTGATTTTTGCAGAAAACTGCGCCAAATACAATAGACTTGTTGCATAATTGTTATTGAGGCGCATTTCAACCAGGGACGTTGTCGGCTTTATACGGCTGCGAGTACCCGTCGCGCAATACGCGGGTTGACCAGTGCCACCACGGTGTCAATAATCGCCCGGAATGCACCAGGGATATTCACCCAAAGTGCGCCACCTGTATTCACCCATACTGCACCACTTTGCCGGGGGTAGTACGGACGGGGTTCAGGATCGATTTATTATTTCGGCGGGCGATCTCCTCGTAGATGGTTTTTCGGGTAAAATAGGCGTCCCCCCCTTTTCAAAACGGGAACGGCCCTTTTGCGGCTGTTCTCGTTTTCATATTGGGGGAGAATTCGCGGTCCAGGGTTATGGACTAACCGGTGATGCTTCCTGCTCGATACGCGCACGGTTTTGGGCGCGGTAGCTGGCTCCC
The DNA here is from genome assembly GCA_034432975.1 of Anaerolineales bacterium. Classification (GTDB taxonomy): domain Bacteria; phylum Chloroflexota; class Anaerolineae; order Anaerolineales; family Villigracilaceae; genus UBA5195. Next base: position 751 of record DAOUAZ010000105.1, read on the forward strand.
CGGATGATCAGGACTTCAGCCCGGTCGAGCAGGCGATCCAGCCCGGCGGAGGCCAGGAGTGGGTCGTGGAAAAGGTCGGGGAATTCCGCGGGGGCGCGATTGGAGGTCAACAGGATGCTTCCCTTTTCGTAGCGCTCGTTGATGACATCGTACAGGTCTTCTGGCCCGGGCGGTTGGATGGGCTTGAGACCGAAATCATCCAGGATGAGCAGGTCGGGGCGCAGGTAGGTGTTGAGACGGCGCTCCAGGCTTCCGTCCGCGCGCCCGCCGTGAATGTGCTGGAGCATTTTCCCCGGCCTAGCCCGCCGGGACAGGCTGGGCGGAGACGAACAACACATCGAAGCCCTGGCGGGCCGCTTCCTGGCCAAGCGCCTGGCTTAAGTGCGATTTCCCAACCCCGGTCGGGCCGCAGATGAGTAAATTGCGATGCTGGCGGATGTAGTCGCAGGCGGCCAGTTGTAGGATGTGCTGGCGGTTGAGGCCGGGATTGAACTGGAAGTCGAAGCTTTCAAGCGTCTTGGTGGTGTTCAGGGTGCTGCGGCGCAGTCGCTGGGCGAGTTGTTTTTGTGCGCGGCGTTCGGTTTCGTCTTCCAACAGGCGGGAGAGGAAATCCAGGTAAGACCACTGTCCGTCGATGGCCTGGCGCTCACGGGCGCTGAGGGTTTCCATTACGCCGGACATCCTCAACCCGCGCAGTTGGTTGGCAAGCTGGGGCTTTAGTTCCATGAGGGCACCTCGGTCAGGGAACCCACGAGTTCAGCCGGTGGGCGGGCAAAGGTGCGCGCCGGGGGCAACTGCACCGGGATGCCCTGGGGCTGGGTTTCAAGGTTCTGAGCCAGGATGCGTTTCACGGTTTTGTAGGACAGGTCATCGTAAGCCAGCGCACGCTGGCAAGCGGCTTCCAGTCGCTGCGGGGTGTATTTTGCTTGCAAGCCCAACAGACGGCCCAGCGGGTGGAGTTGGTCGAGGCCGGTACTGGACAGGAGCGTCTCTACCAGTTTCAGGGTGGCCGGGCCTACTCCGGCGGCCTGTTCGAGCAGGGTGGGGCGGTTACGTTCCAGTCCGGCGAGTTTTTCGGGCGGCAGGTGGTCACGGTGGGTATGCCGCTCTCCTGGTCGGGTGGCCCGTTCGTGGGTGGCAATCAACTCGTATTTGTTGTTGTAAATGCGCACCTGGCGGGCATTTGCGCCAATCAAGAGCTTTTGGCCCAGCAGGCGGAACGGAGCCGAGTAGTACGAGCCCTCAAAGACCAGGTGGCAGTCGCGGTGGAGTTTGTGCTGGCTCCAAATCACCCGGTCGTAGGCTTCCTCGGGCAGCGCTTTCAGGCGCGATTTCTCTACCTGGCGAAATCTCTCCAGCGGACGCTCTTTGGTCGTGCCGTGAATGCGCTGCCCGGCGGTTTCCAGACACCACTGGCGCACTTCCCGGTTGGCCTGGCTCAGGCTCATCTGGCCGCGTCCGCCCAGGAAGTTGCCTGCCACATAATCGACCCCGCGTTCCACCTTGCCTTTGTGTTCGGGTGTTCGTGGGCGGCAGGGGTGAACCAGAAAACCGTAGTGCTCGGCGCATTCGCGGTAGGTCATTTGCAATTGCGGGTCGTCCCAAACCGACTTGGTAATCCCGGCTTTCAGGTTGTCGATCACAATCCGTTCCGGAACCCCACCGAAATATTCCAGCGCATGCTGGTGGCACAAGAGCCAGGTGCCAATGCTCTGGTCGGTGACAAATTCTACGTAGATGTGACGGCTCCAGGAAAGCACCATCACAAACGACCACGTTTTGCGCAATTTTCCTTCAGCGTCCAACATCAGCCCAGCGTATCCGAAATCTATCTGGCCTTCTTTGCCGGGCTGGCACTCAACCCGGGTGACCGCTTCCGGCGTTTTTGGGTCAATCCCTCCTGCCAGCCGCAAAACGGACGAATAGCTGCCGGTGTAGCCATTTTCCTGCATCCGCTGATACATGGCGCTGACTCTCACTTTTTCATCCAGCCATTGCTCGATTTGGGTGCGGTACGCCTCGGCACTCGAGACGTTCTGGGGTGGGATTTGTTCGGGTGGCAGTTTCGCTGCCAGGGTTTGGTGATCTGGCAATTCGCCGGTGAGCAGGTTCTCGGCAATCGCCCAAATGCGGTAACGTTTCACCGTGCGCCTGTTGATGTTAAGGTCCTTTGCAATGCGGCGGTCGCTGTGGTTTTCGCGCAGCCGCCGCAGGATTTCTCGTATGTCCATGTATTTCAGCCTTCTTTGCACTGGGTTCCTCCGGGCAGTTTTTTTATAGCCCGCGAGGATAATTCGGTTTGCCCCTTGTGCAAAGTGGCGCACTTTGGCTGAACATGACTGGTGCAGTTTGGCTGGAGGTTAGTGGTGCATTATAGGGCGAAGATTGACATGTAGGGGTTGTTTTGCCTGGGGCGGGCGTCGCGGGTTAAGAATCGCCCGGTGGCGGGGTCCCTTCGATGAACTCAGGGTAAACTCCATACTGGCCGCTGCCGACCCTTCGATACGGCTTCGCCAGTCAGGGCAGGCTCCAATCAGCCCGGTGGCTGCGTCCACGCGCCCTGACGGGCTTGGTCAGGGTGATACCGCCGAAATAACCTTGCGTAAAGCGGCCTGTTCCGAAGGTTTCGAGGGTATCACCCCAAGCAGTGCAGGAAGCGGCAAAGGTGGCCTCGCCAGCGGCATCGGTCAGTTGGCGCGGGGTGTTGCCGCCGTCGGGCAGGGAGTAAGCCCGGAATGTGGTCAAAACTCAACGCGAATTTGTCAGCCAACCTATAGCGATTTCCGCATGGGGAATCAGAATTGTTTGTTTCTCCTGAAAATCTATAAAGACAATCCTTCTCTCGTCACTCGAATTCTTAATCGTACTTATCAGTTGATTTCCATCCGACGACCAAAATATGGGATATGAGCCACCGTCATCTCCAACACAATATGCGCGAATTTCTCCTGTTTCCACATCAAGGGTGGCCAAATCCCATTCCTCATTTTCGTTTTTCAGCCAAAAAGCGATGAATTTGTCATCTTGCGACCAAACATACGACTGTTCTTCTGCCATATATTTGGTGGTCAAATAAGTCAGTTGATTTATCTTGCCATCGATATCTACCTTGAACAATTCACTCCCACCCGTATATGGGAACTCTTCAGTTGTATTTTTATAAATTAGCCTGCCGTCAGAGCTGGTATATTTGGGCTGAAGGCTGATAACGAATGATGAACCTCCATGATTCCATGCAGGTTCGTTCCAGGGGTAAAATGCCCCCAATTTGGCTAGTTGGCGGTTCGATTTGATATCCCATAAAACAATACCTTCATCGCTATCGGTTGAATATGGATAAACAACATAGGAGAATGTTGGGTCGTATGCTGTTATAGAGTAACCATAACGACCAAAGTTGGGCGGCCCAGATATGTATTTATATGAATCAGGATAGTTCGGGGGAAATTCAGTTTGTGCAGCCGATAAAAGGTTAAGAACGATTGTAGAAGAAGGTGGATACCATGTACCAGCCTTGGTCAGCGGCATACTCCCAACCAGAATATTGTTCTCATCTATCCAATCCAGGATTTCAAACCAGTTATCGGCGGCAGGAATGGATACCCGCTCCTCGCCATCCGAGTTGACAACGATTACCTCGCCACGACGAGCATCAATATACGCAAGTTCCCGACCGTTTGATAACGCCCCACTCAGTATCACTATTTCCCCTAAGGATATTCTATCGCGTGTTTCCAAGTTCAATAAGGATATATTGTTATTGGCATCAAATAGGGCGACAGAGCCTTGGGCAAAGGGCAAGACTGGGGATTCAATCAGATTGCACGCTTGTTCAATTTGCACATTCGTCTTCGGGACGCTCGTTTGCGTTGCCAAAACCGGGGAGGCTGTCTTAGTAAGGAAATGAGTGGGTGTTAAAACCAATGCTGGGGCAGGCGATAAATCATCTTGTGATGGTTTGTTTTCTGGAGTTGGTCTTGCCGAACAGCTCGCCGTCAAAACTATTAGAGCCATTCCAAGAAAGATTTTTTGTAAAGGGGAAGTATTCATTTTGACCTCGCTAATCGATTCGCTTCACTGCTGGGCATTGCGAATTCCAACCTGGGTTATTGTACTCCTCTGCTTTTTTCCAAAGACAGCCAGATGGCACAACGAAAGTTTTATCCCGGTCCCACTCAGGGTCACTACCCCATTTTATAAAGAGAGCATGTGCATTTTCTTTGTAAACTTTTCTTTTTTCAAATGGTGAAATGGCATACAGATTGCCCCAGTTAAAGGGGGCATCGCCTTTCCAACTTCGCCATTCAGGAGGCGATTCTTTGAACTTGTTTCCAACAATTGCCATGTCTGATCGTGTGCCAACATCAGCCGATTCTATTGCGCCACTCTTGATAATTCTGGCCGTTGTTTCACTGAACTCTGCCCACCAATTGATGATATTTTCAGGCTCGGGATTGCGGGGATAGTTACCTTGAACAGTACTGCCCGCATAATAGAACCTGACACCTGCTTCAGCCAACGTCGGAGCAAATCTTGTTTGACGCGAAGCTTCGTAATATGTCATGGTGGATATAAAATCCCAAATACTAAACTCACCATCCTTGCCAAATTCCAGCCACCACCATTTTGTAAGTGAATCCGCCCACATCTTTTTGTAAAGTTCATATACCTGTTCCGCGGTAACGTTTGTAATATCTCCTGGTTTGGGATTAAATTTTGTTCTATCTAAATGGGTATAAGGGAGCCGATCTGGCGTCGGCGTCGGAGTAGGCGATGGCGTCGGAGTCCTTGTTGGGGTTGGCGGGCAAGGTGTCGGGGACACTGTTGGGGGCTCAGTGGACGTGGGATTAGAACCCGGATTGTTTCCCGGCGTGGGCGTTCCAGTTGCAGGCGGCTGCGCAGGCGTTCCTGTAGGCGTTGGTGAAGGTATAGGCGTTGGCAGCTTACATGCTGATAAACTCATTCCCACAGCCAGGCAGATAACAAGCAGGATGACCAGCGTATCCCACCTGCCGCGTTTTTTCTTGCCCCCATACACCATCGCCAACAGCGCCAGTGGAGCGATCAACGCGCTACTGGGATTGCCGCCCCACGGCACATAAGGATTGTTCTGTTCGGGCCTGGCATTCCGGTTCAAGAATCGCCCGGTGGCAGGGTCATAATATTGGCCGTTGCCGACGTAGATTAAGCCGGTGGCTGCGTCTACGCGCCCTGACGGGCTTGGTCAGGGTGATACCGCCGAAATAGCCTTGCGTAAAGTTTCCACTCCCATACGTTTCGAGTGTATCGCCCCAAGGGGTATACGATGACGCCAGCGTGACTGTGCCGTCCGAGTCGGTCAGTTGACGCGGGGTGCCTGCGCCGTCGGGCAGGGGGTAAGCCCAATCTGTGGTTAGTTCACCAATCGGGCCGAGACCATAGAGATAGTAGGTGACGTTCCCGGCGGCATTGGCTGATAGCACGCGGCCGCCGTCGAGTTCGTACTGCGTGGTCAGGCCGGCGGCGGTCATTCGAAGGCGGCTGCCGAGGCCGTCATACAGCATTTCGGCCTGGGTTTGCCACTCGTTGGTGTAGGTCTCGGCTTTCAGCAGGAATCCGGCGGCGCTGTAGGCGTAACGTTTCGCGCCGTTGGCAACCCCTGAGCCTGTCGAAGGGTCGCCTGGCGTGGATAGAACCAGGCTGCCGTTGCCGTTTTTTTATCTTTCAGGGAAATCGTCGCCAAGCAGGGTCAATTCCGGGAAGATTATCTTGAGTAATCTGAATTAGATCATTTGAAGTAATTGAAATCGCAAAAATGTTTGCTCTTGAGTCAACATCAAAAGAATCAAATAAAATCCAATTGTCATCGGGCGAAAATATTGGGGCGAAAATTTCGCCATCGAATTTCCTGTTTATTTTTGTTACGTTGCCAGGTAGCAGCTCTTTTATGAAAATTTCAGAAATTGGACTTTCGTCTACAAAATTCACATGTGTGGTGCAAACAAACACTATTCTTTGACCATCGGATGAAAAAGAAGGCGTTTTGCAGTTCGCTTCTTCAAAGGTAACTTGATGGCTGCTGGAACTGGTCAAGGCTGTTTGGTGTATTTGGGAATAACCGTATTCATCTGATTTTGTGTAGACGATGGTTTGACCATCAGGGGATACGTTATAAAAGTCAACGGAATTTGTAATCGACTCCACAAGGAACGACAACTTATCTTCATTGTCGTAGTAAAACACTCGACAACCACCATATAAATCGTACGAGCAAGCATGATAGAAAATAAATCTACCATCACGAGTCCATATAGGGTGCGATTCAATTACCCCTGTGCTATGGGTAACATTGCTCCAAACATTAGCGTCAATATCTCCAACCAAGATGTCACCTCCTACGCTTATTACGACACGGTTTCCTTCTGGCGACCAACTATAGCCAGAGATATATCCCTTGGGCTTATTTTTGTCAGCATCTGTCATTAGCAGTGTACTAAATATTAGGGTAGGTTCTCCCAAACATATTTGATTTTCTGTGAGACAGAGAATATCCATATAGTAGATCTCACTAAAGCCTTCTTTTTTGTCATAATGTTCAAATGTCAACTGAAGCGTTTTTGCCAACGGAGTAGATGTTGCCAATGATGTAGGTATTGTCAATGGCGTAGGTGTTATATCGTTTTCATACCCTAAAACAGGCTGAATTGTTGTCTGCATCATTGGGTATTCTATGTTTGGTTGGGGGATGCAACCAGACATCCAGGTAATTATCAAGAAGGATATTATAAGGTTTTTGCGATTCATGAAAAAACTCCCTATTTATTACAACGATACTCGTTGAATTTTATCGTCATATCAGAAGTTAGCATCCAGAACTCATAACCATTATCGTATTTTATGGTCTCGCTTGGCTTGACGTTTTTACGACAAGTTTCATTTGGTTGGAATGGCCCAAACCATTGCCACGGTTTGTCAGGCAATCTGCCGCTGGTCCAACCTTTTCTAAACGATTCTTTAAAATCGTTGATTTCTTTCATATCTTTCCACAACCATTCCCGGTTTATATCGAGAGCCTTAATAAGATGATCCGCACGCTCATCAGGAGTCTTCTTATTGTTAGCAACGCCTACCCTGTCCGACCAGGGTTCATAACCAGAAAGAAAGTTATATA
>DAOUAZ010000106.1:0-3076 GCA_034432975.1 Anaerolineales bacterium
GCGAAATGCAGGCTACTTTCGACATTCCGCTCAAACTGGCCCCGGTTGGCCTGTTCCTGCAACTGTTTGGCGTTATGGGGCTGGCCCCGATATATACCCTGACCGGCCAAAAAGTGACCGCCATCCGCGAGCTGCTTCAAATTTACACGGGCGCTTATGCCGGATTATGGGAATTGGATTTATCGATTAGCCCAGTGGTGTGGATTTTGCTCCCCGGCGGGATTCTAACCCTCGGCTATCTTGTCCTGGCGAAACGCCTCGCTGATCGACCGTTAAAAGGGCGGCTCCTGGCCCTGGCATTGCTGGCCTTTGCCGTCTACCTGGCGCTCGAATTCACCTTCGCGCGCGGATATATTTATCCTGCCGTGCGCGAACTACCGTTCCTGCGCGCCCTGCACGTCAACCCGCGTTTTGGCTCGGCTTTCATCTTTCCCCTTGCCCTGTTCGGCGCTTACACACTGCAATTGTGGACCCGCTCCCTGAAAGAATCCCGCGCCCTGGCGCTCTTCCTGCCCTTCCACATCCTGGCCCTGCTTTCCTTGGGCGCGTACCTGCTGATTCCGCTCGACCGTTTGCAGCAACGCACTTTTGACCTGCGCGGCTTGCAAGACGTGTACCAGAAAATCGAACAGGGCGAAACCTTTCCCATCGACCACCTCGACGACATCAACGACCAGCGTACCTTCGATGACCGCGCCAGCAACCTGAAACCGTATGAAGTCCTGTTCGGGTATGACCTGGGAACCTTCAAGACGACGGTCGCAATCGGCCCCGCGCGCGAGATTCGTGACGGACATTTCAACATGACGAACCCCGCCGGGTTGGTCTATCCCGAAGTGAATAACTTATCACCCTGGGAACGCATTCCCGCCGGCCAGCAGGAACAACTCGAAGATTTCCTCGCCCGCCGCCAGCCGGATTGGAATATCCCAGTCGCGCAAAAGGCCGCCAACGCGGTATCGCTGACCAGCTTGGTCATTATGCTGGGGTTGTTTTTCCCGTTCCCAAAATCACTTCTTCGAGCGCGCCCAGGCGCGGCGCGACGATAAGCGGCTTTTCCATCCCCTTTGTGACAATCTCCGGGTCTTTCAGTCCATGCCCGGTGCAAATGGCGACAATCCGTTTGCCGTTGGGAGCAAAGTTCCCGGCGGTAATTTCGTGCGCCAGCCCGGCCAGCCCGGCAGCCGAGGCCGGTTCGACCCAGATGCCTTCCAGTTTGGCGAGCGTTTTCTGCATGTGGACGATTTCCTCGTCGCTGACGGCGATGAGGCGGCCATCCGATTCGTCCGCGGCCTCCAACGCCTGTTCGCCCCGGGCCGGTTTGCCGATGCGAATCGCTGTCGCCACCGTTTCGGGCTTCTCGACCGGGTGTCCCAACACGAGCGGGGCCGCGCCCTCCGCCTGGACACCCAGGATATGGGGCAACCCAGTCCATTTGATGTTGTTGTATTGCTTGAACCCGGCCCAATAAGCGGTGATGTTGCCCGCGTTGCCCACCGGCAGGCACAGCCAGTCGGGCGCGTGGCCGAGCGCGTCGCAAATCTCGAAGGCGGAGGTCTTCTGGCCTTCGATGCGGTAGGGATTGATGGAATTGACCAGCGAAATGGGGTGCTTGTTCGAGATTTCCACCACCATCGACAGCGCGTCGTCGAATGAGCCGTCGATTTGGACGACCTGCGCGCCGTAGGCGATGGCCCCGGCCAGTTTCCCGGCGGCCACCTTGCCCTGCGGAATCAGCACAATCGACTTCATCCCGGCCCGCGAGGCATAAGCGGCGGCGGATGCGGCAGTATTGCCGGTGCTGGCGCAGATGACGGTCGTTACCCCGCGCCCGGCGGCCTCGCTGATGGCGGCGGTCATGCCCCGGTCTTTGAACGAGCCGGTCGGGTTGAGTCCTTCATATTTGATGTATAACTCGAAGCCGCCGCCCAATTGGCGCAAGAGATTCTCAGCGGGGATTAAAGGCGTGTTGCCCTCGAACAAGGTGACAGGGCGGGTGTGGTTGGGCAGGTCGAGCAGGGAACCATATTTGTCGAGCAGTCCACGATAAAGCATGGGAAAAGTCCATCCTTCCGAAAAATTTCGCCGAGTCTATCATGAAAGCAGACGCGCGGCGGTACAGCGAGACAAAAATCGCCCGAATCCGCGCTGTTTCGCTCTTGACTTTTGATTCCCTTACCCATAGAATGTGAGTCATAACCGAACAGTTGCAGGGAAGAGATTTGTCATGCAGCAGTTGAATTGCTGCGTGAACAAGCGCCGAAGGTGCAAACCCGTTTCCGGCCGGAGCGGGTGAAACTCTCAGGCAAAAGGACTCTGCGCTGGAATACTCTGGAAAATGCCGCGTAAGCGGCTACCGACGGGGCAAACCTGTTTTGATAAACCAAATGTAGGGGCGCGGCGGGTTATGAAAGAAACACGCCATTTCTTTATCCGCCGCGCCCCTACCGGTTATCAAAACCGGCGAATCTCTCAGGTCTGATTACAGAGGGCGCACGATTAGTTTCGTGCGCCTTTTTCGTTTCTTTCACCCCGCACGGTAGGGGCGCGGCAGTGATTGGAAGCGACAGAATTCTTTAGCGCCCTGCCGCGCCCCTACGCCAAAACAACCACTCTTGATAAGGAGCAAATCCCATGTCCAACACTCCCGCCACCCTCAAATATGCCAAATCTGACGAATGGTTCGACCCGGCGACTGGCAAAGTTGGCCTTAGCGACTACGCCCAGGAACAACTCTCGGATATCGTCTTCATGGAAATCACCGTCAGCGAAGGCGACGAAGTCCAGGCCGGCAGCCAGATTGCCTCGGTTGAATCGGTCAAGGCGGCCTCCGATGTGCTTGCCCCGGTCTCCGGCAAGGTCGTGGCGGTCAACGAATTCCTGACCGGCGGCCCCGAAGCCATCAACGGCGACCCTTATGGTTCCTGGTTTGTCCAAATCGAAGGCGGCGACGGCTCCGACCTGCTGGATGCGGCGGCATACGAAAAGCATTGCGAGGAACGCGCGCACTAAAAATGTTATCCGGTTGTCCAGTTGACCAGTTTTCCGGTTCAACCGGATGACTGGATAACCGAAA
>DAOUAZ010000107.1:0-15515 GCA_034432975.1 Anaerolineales bacterium
TATGGCGATATGACAGGAGGATACGTTTGGGATGCGGTTTACATCTCGATGGTGCCGGGCGCGATTGTTTCGCTGATTACGCTCGTGGTCGTTTCGCTGCTCACCCAGAAGTCGAACCCGCCCAAACCTATGGTTAACGCCAAGGGCGAAGTGATGTAGTTGTAAAAATCGACAATCGAAAGTCCCCGGGCAACCTTCCGGGGACTTTTTTTGTTCGACAAGGAATCAACCTTGCGTATCGCTGACCCTGCGCCTGTTTACATCTCTTTTATTCCATAAGGGAAGCCATATTCGGCCATTTTCTCCATGAATGGGTCGGGCGCGAAGGCCTCTGGCCCAAGCACGCCCGCGCCCTGCCACTGACCGTGTTGGAGCAAATCCATGGCAATCACCGCGCTGAAAGCGGTCTGCGCGACAACCGCCTGGCAGCCCCATTCCTTCATGCAGGCTTCATTATCGGCCACCTGGTACAGGTAGACCTGGCGCGGCTGGCCGTCTTTGATGCCTTTGACCCAGGTCCCGGCGCAGGTCTTGCCCTTCATTCTATCGCCCAAATGGGCTGGGTCGGGCAGGCAGGCGGCGACGACATCGCGCGGGGCAACCTGAACGCCCTTGACGTTGATTTTCTCTTTATTATCGAGGCCGAGCATCTTCAGCGTCTTCAGTACGCCAATAAACTGGTCGCCCAACCCATACTTGAAGGTGGCGCGTTTGGTTTTCACCCAGCGCGGCATGAGCAGCACTTCTTCATGCTCCACGTTGACCACTTCCACCGGGCCAATTTCGGGGAAGTCGAACACTTCCGGCTCCGAGAACGGCGCGGTGGTGAACCAGCCTTTGCCTTCCTCCCAAATAACCGGCGGGTTCAGGCACTCTTCGATGGTCGTCCAGATGGAGAAGTTCGGCGCGAACTCATAGCCCTCGATTTCGATATTTGCCCCATCGCGGATGCCGAGTTCCTCGATTTCGTCGAAGAGGTGCTCCTGGGCATAGCGCGCAAAAACATCCGCCATGCCCGGTTCGACGCCGATGCCGACCAGCGCCAGCAGGCCTTTTTCTTCCCATTGTTTGGCGCGCTCGAACTGGTAATCGCCCAGTTTGACGCCTGGCAGTTCGTATGGGCGCTCCGGGTGCGGCTCGGAGAGCGTCATGGCCATATCCATGTAGTTCACGCCTGCGTTGAAGGCCGCGTCGAAGATTTCTTTGTTGAACATCGGGTCAACCGCATTCATGATGAGATGAACCCCGTGCTTGCGCGCCAGTTCTTCCATCATCTCCTGTTTACTGGCGTCAATGAACTCGACCGGGAACCGCGCCTTGTCGCCCAGTTTGGCCTGGACTTCTTCAGCGCGCTTGACGTTGTAGTCGCACAGCACCATCTGCTCGACCCAGGGGCGGCGCTTCGCCATCTGCGCAATCGCCTCGCCCACGCCGCCAACACCAACGAGTAGTACTTTCATCAAGAGTTTCTCCTTGTGGTTTTATACCAGCCAACAGGCCGGTAGATTCCAAAACAAAAGTGGATCAAATTGATAATTTGCTCTACCGGGGTAACTACCTACCCTCACCCTAACCCTCTCCCAAAGGGAGAGGGAATCGGACATACGAAACGGATTTTCTTGCCGAAAGCGACAAAATCGTCCCTGTTTTCTCCCCTCTCCCACTGGGAGAGGGCCGTGGGTGAGGGTGGGCAGGCAGTTACCCACCGGGCTAGAAATACACTTCTTTCTGGATTTTCAGGTGCATGAAGGATTCGGACTCGCGCACGCCTTCGACAGTATAGAGCCTCTCGGTCAGGAAGCGCAGCAGGTGGGCATGGTCGCGGCAGACGACTTCGGCAATGATGTCGTATCGCCCGCTGACGACAATCAAGTAGATGACTTCCTCGAAGGCTGCCACCTGCTCGGCCACCTGGAGCATCTTCTCGCCCTCGGTGCGGATGCCAATCATCGCCATCGTTTTGTAGCCCATGCGCAGGGGATTGGTGACGGCCACGACTTTGAGAATGCCCATCTCGACCAGCCGGTTGTAGCGTACCCGAATCATGCCCGGTGAAACGTTCAATTGCTGCGCGATTTGCGCAAACGCAATCCGGCCATCCTGACGCATGGCCTCGATGATGTATTGATCGACACCATCCAAATCTTCTTGCCGCTGCGAACTGATTAAGTTGTTCATGCGATAATTCTATAACTTTTTATCACAAAAGTCAACTCATTGCTGCCTATTATGAAGAAAATTGACGGTTTTCGTGCGCTTGTTGCGCAAGCATGTTTTGGCCAGAATTAATCGACGCCCGCCATTCCTGGCGGACGTCGATAGAACAATCATTTTCGGGTTTACAGCGTTCCGGCTACTTCCTCGACCGCTCCCTTGAGCGCATCCAGTCCCTGGCTGATTTCGTCGTAGGTGATAACCAGAGGCGGTTCGATGCGGATGGTCTGGGCGCTTGTCAGCGTCCCGGCCACCAGCACGCCGCGCTTGAACAGGGCCGCCGCCACCGCCCCGCCGATTTCGGGGGTCTGGAAGTGCTGGCCGATGAGCAGGCCTTTACCCGTAACTTTTGAATAAACTTTCGGGTATTGGGCGGCCAGTTCCTGTACTTTGGTCATAATGTAATTGCCCTTTTGCTCCGCCGCTTCCCACAGCCGGTCACGGATAGTGACGTTGATGGCCGCAATGGCCGCCGAACAGGCCAGCGCGCCGCCGCCGGTGGTGGTGGTTTGCAGGAAGGGGTTGGGGTACATGAACGGCTGGAAAATCTTCTCGGTGGTGACAACGGCGCAAATCGGCATGACGCCGCCGCCCAGCGACTTGGCGACCGCGATAATATCGGGGACGACGTTCCAGTGGTCGACGCCCCACAATTTGCCGGTGCGTCCCAGGCCGGTCTGCACTTCGTCGGCAATCAGCAGGGTTCCATGCTTCTTTGTCGCCGCGCGGATTCTCGGCCAGAAATCATCCGGTGGGACGATGCCGCCTGCCTCGCCCTGGATGGGTTCCATCATCACGGCTGCCACGCCCACGCCAATCTTGTCGCAGATTTCGAGCTGCTGCTCGACCGCCGCGGCATCGCCAAATGGGACGTGATAGACCGGGCCGCCATACAACACGCCGGGCGGCACGCGATAATCGGCTTTCCCCAGCATGGAAAGCGCCCCCATGGTCTTGCCATGGAAGGCTTTGACTGCGACAATGAAAGCCGGTTTCTGGGTATACACTTTTGCCAGTTTGATGGCCGCCTCAATCGATTCTGTGCCGCTGGCAGCGAACCAGGCATATTTCAGGTCGCCGGGGGTAATATCAGCCATCAACTTTGCCAGCACGCCGCGCAGCGGGTCGATGAGTTCCTGCGAGGGCATGGGCGTGCGCAGCAGTTGGGACTGGACTGCGGCCACCACTTCCGGGTGGCTCCAGCCCAAATCCATCATGCCAAAGCCGCCCAGGAAGTCGATGAACTTGCGTCCAAGCACATCCTCGAAGGTTGCGCCGCGCCCGGTCCACTCGGTGGCGGCCCATTGCCCGGCCTGGGTCACCGATTTGCGATAGTCGAGCCAGCCTTTGTTGAAATGTTCGGCAAAGTTGCGCATCGATTCTTCGATAATCCACTTGCCGACCTCCTCGGGCGGGCGCTCGGGTTTTTCGATGATTTCCAGCCACTTCTGGGCATATTTTTGTGCTGATTGTAAATTTTCGGGCATGTTTTCTCCTTAGGGTCGGTCAGTTGCAAAACGTCCCGAAGGTTTTTTCGCAAAAACTTCACTCCGGCTTTAAAACCTTCGGGACGGTCATCAGGTGATTAATCGTCGTACTCTTCCGGGCGCAATTTGCGTAAAGCATCCTTTATTGGCGTTACGCCCAGGTAACGGACTGGATTGGTATCCATTGATTTTCCATCTATATCAGTGATTGGCTTGGGCGCATCTTTTTCTTGCGTAAGCAGCGAGACAGTCACCATCATGAGTATCGAAATCAGGAACGCCGGCACAGATGCGATATAGGTTGCATCCCAAAAAGCGCAATCGGTATCGCCCGCGCAGACTACCAGGGTCGAATCTCCGCCGATGCCGGTGTTGTAGGCAATTACGATGCCAATCGCCCAGGATACGAAACCACCGATAAAAGCCGCCACCGCGCCGTATTGGTTGGCTTTCTTCCAGTACATACCAAAAGCAAATGGCGTAAATAACCCCACCAGCAAGATGGACCATGCCACGACGCCCAATTCGTAAATAACCTGCGCCGAAATGGCAATGACAAGACCAATGCTGGCTATGATGGCAACCATAATGCGCGTCCACTTCAGCAGGTCGGTCGAATCAAGTTTTTTCCCAAAGAGCGGGAATATATTCTGTGTCACAATGGACGCGCCCGCCAACAAAGATGTGCCTGAAGTACTCATCAGGGCCGATACCAGGGCAGCCATAAAGAATGCAACCAAAACGGGTGGAACATAATTCATTGCCGCCATGACCAATACACCGTCAAAATTGACTACTTCGGGGTTAAGTTTGAACATCATGATGCCAACCAGCGGCGACATAATGCCAAAAATCAGGTACAAAGCGCCCGCCAGGTAAAGGCCCCAAACGGCAGTCGATTCATTGCGGGCCGACATCGAGCGTTGGAACAAGTCCTGGGTTGGCACTGAACCAAAGCCCAGGGCCAGCCAGGCTGCCGCCCAATAAATCCATCCAGTAGCGCCCATATATCCAAGGTATCCGCCGCCTCCCTGCATGTCTGGGAGCAGCAGAAAGGGATTCGTGTCCGGCATATTTAAAGTGCCAGGAATGCCAAATAACCCATCCCAGCCTCCTACTTGAACAAGCAAGAAGGAGAAAATAATGGTCATGCTGGCTGCTACAATGAACATTTGGATAAAATCGAGCAGGGTATCTGCAACCAGGCCGCCCAGCATAATGTAAATGACAACCCAGAGTGTTACCGCTCCCATGGCAACAACCAACGGCACATCAGGAAACAGGGCAACTCCAATTGTTCCTGCGGCAACAATCTGCGCTCCTGTCCACACAAAGAAAGTCATCAACTGGGCAATCGAGGCCAGGATGGTCATCCCTTTGCCAAACCGGCGGTCAAAGAAATCGACCACGGTTAAATAACGAGCGCGGCGCATCAGGCGGGCAAAGAAAAGACCCGATAGGAGCAAGCAAAGCGCCGCGCCAAACGGATCGAAAATCACCCCTTGAAAACCATATTGGTAGGCAGTAGATGATGCCCCCAGCAGCGTCTCGGCGGCGAACCAGCTTGCCATCACCGCCCCGCCCACCATGTAAATGGGCAGCCTGCGCCCTGCGACAATATA
This sequence comes from Anaerolineales bacterium, assembly GCA_034432975.1. Taxonomy (GTDB): domain Bacteria; phylum Chloroflexota; class Anaerolineae; order Anaerolineales; family Villigracilaceae; genus UBA5195. The sequence continues at coordinate 5,324 of DAOUAZ010000107.1, forward strand.
ATCGACCGCGCTGGACACCCTCTTCGAAGCCCAAATGCCGACGCTCATGCGCACGGCAAAAAAAGCGACGATGAACGCCACAACCAGCCAAACATGTGAATAACCGACCAATTCTTCCATTCGCAAATCTCCTTTGCTTGTCCCGCTTTCTACAGCGGGGTGAATTGTCCCGTCTCCTCAGGCGGGTGAGTAAGAGTTTTCCGGTTTTTCGGTTATTCGGTTTTCCGGTTGCCAGCTGCCTGTATTGCGCATCAAACAGGGCAGCCGGCTAACTGGATAACTGAATTACCGGGCAACTGAACAACCAAACTAAAACTTTCTCGTCCACTCTTTCGGCCAGCGTTCCACCACCACCTTCTTTTGGGTGAAGAACTCGACCGCATCCATTCCCTGGCCGTGCATGTCGCCGTAGAACGACTCTTTCCAGCCGGAGAAGGGTAAGAACGCCATTGGGGCTGCCACGCCGATATTGATGCCGATGTTGCCGGCCTCCACTTCGTAGCGGAACTTGCGGGCCGCCGAACCGCTGGCGGTAAACAGGCTGGCCTGGTTGCCGTAGGCCTGGCTGTTTGCCAGGGCAATCGCCTGGTCAATCGTATCGACATGCATCACGCCCAGCACCGGCCCAAACACCTCAGTTTTCCAGATTTCGCTGTGCGGTTTCATATCCATCAGGATAGTGGGACGCACGAAACTGCCGCCTTCGTACCCTTTAATGACCGCGCCGCGCCCATCGACGGGAATCGAAGCCCCTTCTGATGCGCCCAGGCCAATTAACTGCTCGATGCGCGCTTTACTGGCCTGATTAATCACCGCCCCCATCTGAACTCCGCTATCCAGGCCGTATCCAACCTTGCGGCTGGCCGCCGCGTCACAAATCGCCTCGTTGAACTCGTTGCGCGCCTCGCCAACCGTCACCGCCCACGAAACCGCCAGGCAGCGCTGACCGGCGCAGCCAAAAGCCGAATCGGCGATGATTTTGACGGCCATCTCCATATCGGCATCGGGCAGCACCACGACCGGGTTTTTGGCCCCGCCCTGGGCCTGAACGCGCTTGCCGTTGGCGGCGGCGCGGCTGTAGATATATTTCGCTACGTTGGACGACCCCACGAATGTGATGGCGCGGATGACCGGGTGGTCGAGAATGGCGTCCACCGCGTCTTTCGCGCCATTAATCACGTTGACGACGCCTTTCGGGAAGCCAACCTGCTCGATGAGTTTGAAAATCAACTGCATGGTCATCGGCACTTTTTCGGAGGGTTTGATGATATAGGTATTGCCCAACGCCAGGGCATAGGGCAGGTACCAGAACGGAATCATGCCGGGGAAGTTGAACGGCGCAATCGTGGCGCACACGCCCACCGGCTGGAGAATCATCAGTTCGTCGATGCCGGGCGCAATGTCCTCGGCGATTTCGCCCTTCGACATCATCGGGATGCCGCAGGCTACTTCCACATTTTCGATGGCGCGCACCATCTCGGCTTTGGCTTCCTCGAAGGTTTTGCCGCATTCGTCCGTAATCGCGCGGGCGATTTCATCGTTGTTGGCCTTGAGCAGGTCGCGCAGTTTGAACAGGTACTGCACCCGCTCATTGGCCGGAGTCCGCCGCCAGGCAGGCAACGCCTCTGCCGCAGCCTGGGCCGCCGCTTCCACATCGGAAGCGCGACTCAGCGGAGTACGCGCGATAACGGCCCCGGTGGCCGGGTTGATGACATCCACATAGTCGGAAACGTTCGGTTCAATCCATTCGCCGTTGATGTAGTTTAGGATTTTTTCCATATTTTCCTCTGGAGTGCCGAAGTTCTACTTCGGCACGTGCGGAAGTAGAACTTCCGCACTCCAAATTATTTAACGTTTTTATCCGCAATTTCCAGGGCCTTATCCACAATCGCCAGCCCCTCATCCAACTGCTCTTTGGTAATGCACAACGGCGGGACGACGAAGACCATGCTGCCCATGTTATTCGCCATGATAAAGGTGAACAGGCCGTTGTCGCGCAGGGCTTTGCCGACTGCGCCCATTACGCTGGCGGGCATGATTTCCTTACTCTCGCGGTTTTGGACCAGTTCGATGGTTGAAAACAGGCCGATATAGCGGACATCGCCGACCGAGGGGTGCTTTTCTTTGATGGCTTCGAGCCGCTCGCCAAGATATTTCCCAACTACGCGGGCGTTTTCGATGAGATTGTCATCGTTATACACATCGATGGTCGCCAGCGCGGCGGCGCAGGAGAGCGCGTGGCCGTTGTAGGTCAGCCCCGCGTACAGGTATTTGTCATCGAAAAATTTGGCGATTTCCTCGCTGACGATGACCGCGCCGAGCGGGGCGTAGCCGCTGGTGATGCCTTTGGCGGTGGTGATGATGTCGGGGACGATGTTCCAGTGATCGACCGCGAACCACTGCCCGGTGCGGCCCCAGCCGCTCATCACCTCGTCGGAGATGAGCAGGATGCCGTATTTGTCGCAGAGTTCGCGGACGCGCGGCCAGTAATCATCTGGTGGGACGATGAGACCGTTCGAGCCGACCACGCCTTCCATGATGATGGCGGCGATTTTATCGGGCCCTTCGTAGCGGATGACTTCCTCGAGATGGCTGATACATTCTCGTTTGCAAGACTCTTTTTTCTGGCCGAAGGGGCAGCGGTAGCAGAACGGGTCGAGGAAATGCACCCCGCCCGGCATGGTCGGTTCGACCGCCAGGCGGCGGTAGTCGCCGGTCAGGGCAATCGAGCCGTGCGTCGCGCCGTGATAGGAGCGGTAGCGAGCCAGGATTTTGTGCCGACCGGTGTAAAAACGGGCAATTTTGATGGCGTTTTCGTTGGCCTCGGAGCCGCCCAGGGCAAAAAAGGTTTTTTTCAGGCACCGCCCTGAGCCTGTCGCATCGTCCCCGGAGGGGGAAGGGTTGCCGGGGGTCACTTCGGCCAGTTTCTTGCCGAGCAGGGCGCGGACTTCGGTGGTGTTGCCGGGGTGCACGAAACACACTTCCGCCGCCTGCTCCTGAATGGCCTTGACCACCTTTGGGTGCTGGTGGCCGATGTTGGTATTCATCAATTGGGATGAAAAATCGATGTAGCGCTTGCCGTCCGTATCCCAAAAATAAATCCCCTCCGCCTTGCCGACCGGAATGGGATTGACCTGCCCCTGCACCGACCAGGAGAAGAAGGTGTATTCGCGGCTCAGGTCGATGATTTCTTGCGAGGTTAATTTCATGGTTTCTCCGTTTTCCGGTTTTCCAGTTATCCGGTTATAAAAAACCGGATAACTGGTCAACCGGATAACCGAACAACATTATTTCACGGTTTTGACCACTTCCGCATACACTTCCAGCGTCTTGTCGATATCGGCTTCGGTGTGAGAGTAGCACAGGAACCAGGGTTCGCGGGCGTCGAAATCTGGCATGACACCGCGCTCTATGGCGGCTTCCGCCAGGCGCAGGTAAAGGGCCTTATCACTCTCGCTCCAGTCGCGCTGGCACGTCAACGAGTCCACGCCCAGCGAGAAGGTGAACATCCCCGGGTAGCCAGTGATGACAGCCTGGACGCCGTTCTCCTCGAAAATGTCTTTCAGGCCGTTCATCAGGCGCGTGCCGCGCTTTTCGAGCGTTTCAAAAACCGGTTCACGCTGCATGATTTTGAGCGTGGCCCAGGCTCCGGCGATGCCCGGCTTGTTGTTGGTGTAGGTGCCGCCCTGCGAAACGCCATGCCCGATGATGCTCATGATTTCCTTTTTACCGCCAAAGGCCGCCGCCGGGTAGCCGTTGCCAAGCGCCTTGGCATAAGTCGCCAGGTCGGGCTTCAGGTTGTAATATTCCTGCGCGCCGCCTTTGGCGATGCGGAAGCCGGTTTTGACTTCGTCGAGGATGAACACCGACCCATATTCGCTCGTCTTCTGGCGAATCAATTCCAGGAAGCCCGGCTGGGGCAGGATGGCCGCGCAGTTGCCCTGGCACGGCTCGCTGATGACGGCGGCGATTTGTTCGCCGTACGATTTCATCATGCGCTCGAAGCCCTCGAAGTCGTTGAAGGGCAGAGTGATGATTTTCTCTCCCAACGCGCGCGGAATGCCCGATGAAGCGGGAACCGGGATGGGACTGCGTCGGCTGCCGTAGGCTTCCACCGGGGCGTAGGTGCTCCAGAGGGTGTAATCCTGGAAGCCGTGATAGTTCCCCTCGAATTTCAGGATAAGTTCGCGCCCGGTATAGGCGCGCGCCACGCGGATGGCGTGCATGGTCGCCTCGGTGCCTGAACAGGTCATGCGCACCATTTCGACGCCCGGACACATCTCCACAATCATCTCGGCCACGTCCAGTTCCAGTTCGCCGGTCATGGCAAACAGGACGCCGTTTTTCACTTCTTCGATGACTTTCTCATCCACTTCGTCGTAAGCATGGCCCAGGATAATCGGGCCAAAGGCCATGCGATAGTCGATGTACTCATTCCCGCCCACATCCCAAAGATGCGAGCCTTTTGCTTTTTTGACATACGGGGTGATGCCCTCGCCCCAGTAACGGAAATTGGAATTGACGCCGAGCGGCAGCACTTTTTGGGCGCGCTGCTGGACTTCGGCGTTCTTTTCAAAATTCTTCATGCCATTCTCCTGTTCGTGATTATTCTTGCTCTGTCAAACCCGCCAATATGGTTGGCGGGATGCGCCACTGGTATACATCTTTCAGGACCAGCGGCACAATCGAAGTGGTCGTCTTCCGCACGCCCGGAACCTTCCCTATCACCTCCGTTACAAAACGGTATACCTCCGCTGTATCGCGCGCCAACACCTGGACGCTGACATCCGTCTCGCCGATGGAGCAGGCCACGTAACTGATGTTCTCGAACTCGGCCATTTTGTGGGCGACCCCCTGGATGGCATCGGAATCGCATAAAAGCCAGACATCCGCCACAACTCCCAGCCCCACTGTTTTGGGGTTGACCACAGCGGTAATCTGGATGATGTTGTTGTCCAGCATCCGTTCGATGCGATAGCGGACAGCTCGATCGGAGATGTCGCCAATGCGGCGCGCAATTTCAGCGGCGTGTATTCGCCCGTCTTCCATAAGAAGTTCGATAATTGTCAAATCTGTTTTGTCGATTTTGTACATAATAATTCCTGTTCATTTCCGATTCTTACAAAATACTACTCTTTTGTTGCCGTAAAGTCAACCAGTTAAACGATTTTCGTGACATTTGTCATGAAAATTTTCCCGCGCTGATTGACATATCAGTAAAGCGGAGTATAATCAAACCTCGGCATTATCCCCCGTGATTTAGGAGCAAACGTATGACAACACCCGCAGCAGAACCCCTTTCCCCCGCCAGCGAACTGAAACCCAAAACCAGGCTGACGGGGAAAGTTGTTAAAACCACCCTGGCAGGAGCCCTGCTCGATATCGGGATGGACATCCCCGGTATCGTCCACATCTCGCAGATGTCCGAAACCCCGGTCAAGCGCGTCGAAGACGTGCTCCAGATTGGACAGGAAGTCCCGGTCTGGGTGCGCAAGGCCAAGGCTGACCGCGTCGAACTGACCATGATTGAGCCGCTCGGCGTGGACTGGCGCGAACTCAAACCCGAAATGACTTTCAAAGGCAAGGTCATTCGGCTTGAAACCTACGGCGCGTTCGTCGAAATCGGCGCTGAGCGCCCCGGCCTGGTGCATATCAGCGAAATGGCGCACGGCTATGTCAAGATCCCTGGCGATGTGGTCAAGGAAGGCGACGAAGTCGATGTAATGGTTCTCGAAATCGACCGCAAGAAGAAGCAAATCCGCCTGAGCATGAAGGCCACCCAGCCTGAACCGGAAGAAAAACCAGAGCGCCCTGAACGCCCTGAACGCCCCGAACGCGCTGAGCGCCGGGAACGCCCAGCGCGCGGCGAACGTGATGAACGCAAGCGCAGCGGCGGCGGCAAGAGAAGCGACCGGCAGCCTCGTGGTGAAAAAATCGAATCGTTCTCAGATTCTTCCGCCGAACTGGAGCCAACCGCCTTCGAACTGGCCTGGAAGCAGGCCCTCGAACGCTCGAAGGCCGAAAAAGCCGAAAAGGCCCGCAAACTCAAGGTCGATAAGCGCGACCAGGAAGACCTGCTCGAACGCACGCTCAAAAATCGCGTGCCGACTGCGTAAACACGAAGAGAGCAAAAAACCTCGCCTGCCACAGGCGGGGTTTTTCTGTTGACAAGCAAGCCTATTCTTGATATGATTTGTCCGAATTGGCGGATACGACCAAAGGAGACTCCTATGCTTCAGGAAATCGAATCTAATATCGGTATCGAAAGTGAAACCATCCACGTCTCCGCTGCGGCGGCAGACGCGGTGAAAAACATCCTCGCGGAGCGCAAACTGGAGGGGTATGCCCTGCGGGTTTATGTGGCCGGCAGCGGGTGCAGCGGCGTGCAGTTCGGCATGGCGCTCGATAACAACATCCGCGCCAGCGACCAGTCGTTCCAGGTCGAGGGCGTCCAGTTGGTGGTGGATGAGATGTCCTTCGAGTACCTGCGCGGCGCGAAAATCGACTTCGTCAACGACCCGCAGCGCGGGGCCGGGTTTGTAGTCGATAGCCCGTTGGCCGCCAGCCAGGGCGGCTCGTGCGGCTGCGGCTCGAAGAGCCAGGCCCAAGCGGAGGGCGATGCCTGCGCTTGCGGCGGCTCGTGCAGCTGTGGTGGTCACTAACTAAAAACGAAAACGTCCCGAAGGTTCCAAACCTTCGGGACGTTTTTTGTTATCCCTGCCACATCTTGAGCAAATCGACGCGCTCGGCGTGATGGCAGTCTGTTTTCAGGCTGCAGCCGCCGCAGCCGTCGCCGCAGGCATGACTTGCCGGGTAGGGACGGATGTACCCGCTGCGCTGGAGATGTTCGAGCATGACGCTAACCAATTGCGGCGACGCGCCCAGCTTTTTGGAGAGCGCGCCCACTTCGAGCGTGCCGCCAGCGCGGATTTCTGCCAGGAGTTGTTCGAGCATGGCGGTTATCCCAATCCAAAGAGGGCGGCGAGGTGATAGGTCAAGGCCCCAGCCGCCATCGAAAGCGCCAGGAACAGGGCTACACTCAGGCCGGCCCAGCGCCAGGAGTTGGTTTCCTGTTTGACAACGGCGACCGTCGCCATGCAGGGGATGAAGAACATCGTCACGACCAGGAAGGAGAGGGCGGAGGCAGTCGAGAAGGCGGCGGCCAGCGTTCCAGCCAGGCCCGCTTCGGGAGAATTCCCGAACAAGACTCCCAGCGTGGCAATCGCATTCTCTTTGGCTGGGAAACTGGTGATGAGCGCAACCGTCAACCGCCAGTCGAATCCCATCCACCTTCCCACCGGTTCGATGGCCTGCCCAAACTGCGCCAGGAAACTGGTGTTCAGTTCGCCATCCGGCAGGTACGACAAGACCCACACAACCAGCGACATTGCCAGGATGGCCGTTCCTGCCTTTTTGACGAAAGACATCGAGCGCTGCCAGACCAGCAGGCCGATGGTGCGGGCATTGGGGATGTGGTAGAGCGGCATTTCCATGATGAAGGCCGAACGCTGGCCCTTGAAAAGTACCTGGTTGAGCAGGATACCGCTCACGACCAGGGTTGCCAGCGTCAGCAGCACCAATCCCCACGAGACCCACAGGGCGTTGGCGCCAAAGAAAACCGGGGCGATGAAGGCCACCACCACCATGCGCGCCGTGCAGGGGACGAGTGGGGCAATCAGGATGGTGAGCAGGCGGGCCGGCCACGAGTCGATGACGCGCGTCCCCATGATGGCCGGGACGTTACAGCCGAATCCCAGGAAAAGCGGCAGGAAAGATTTGCCGTGCAGTCCCATCAGGTGCATCAGGTTGTCCATCACGTAGGCGGCGCGCGCCATGTAGCCGACATCTTCGAGCAGGGCGAAGGCGGCGAAGAAAACAACCAGGATGGGCAGGAAGGTCAGCACCGACCCGACGCCGCCAATCGCGCCATCCACGACCATGCCCTGAACCCAAAGCGGCGCGCCTTCCAGCAATCCGCCGACCCATTCAGAAAAAGGCGCGATGAGGCTTTCGTCCATCCAATCTTGCACGGGCGCGGCCAGGGTAAACGTGAACCAGAAAACCAGCCCCAACATTCCGGCCAGGATGAACAGGCCCAAGATGGGATGCGCGGCCCAGCGGTCGAGCCGCTCGGTCAGGCCGATTTGTCCTATTTTGGGCTGGGTGACGGCGGCGCGCACCATGCGGCCAATCCATTCGTAGCGGCCCGATGCGACCGCCAGGAAAGCATCGTCGTGTTCGCGCAGAATGGCGTTGACGGCTGCCAGGTTCTTCTGTGGCAGTTCGGATTCCATCCTGCGGGTTACTTCGGCGTCGCCTTCGAACAGTTTGAGCGCCACCCAATCAACCGAATACGGCGCGGGGACGTGAGCGGCGACCAGCGTTTCGATTTCCTGCAACACTTCACGGTGGTCGGCCCGCACTTCGGGCAGATTCGGCGACGAGGAAACTTTCCCGGCCAGGACATCCTCGACCACCCGCAGCAATTCCTTGACCCCTATCGCTTTGCTGGCCGTCATGGGGACGACCGGAATGCCCAGCGCAGCGGCCAGCACTTCGGGCTGGACGACAATACCTTCCCGCGCAGCGACATCCATCATATTGAGGGCAACCACCACTGGCGCGGAAAGCGAAACCAGTTCGGCGACCAGGTACAGGCTGCGTTCCAGGTTGGCGGCGCTGACCACCGCCACCACCACCTGTGGACGTTCGCGGACGATAAACTCGCGCGCTACCACTTCCTCGGGCGAGTTGGCGGTCAGGGAGTAGGTTCCCGGTAAATCGACCAGGCAAAACTCGCGCCCGTCGTGGCGGAAGGTGCCTTCGCGGCGTTCGACCGTCTTGCCGGTCCAATTGCCGACGTGCTGGTTCAGCCCGGTCAGCATGTTGAAGAGCGTCGATTTGCCCATGTTGGGCTGCCCGGCCAGGGCAATCAGCGGCGCGCCGGTCGCAATCTGCATAACCGGCGCGGCGACCTCGTGGCATTCGCTCATTTGCCGCTCCGCCGAACGATGATTTTCGCCGCCTCGCCGCGCCCCAGAGCCACGCGTGTGCCGCGCACGGTCACAATCAGCGGGCCGAAGCCGTAATTCTGGGTCATATCCACGTCCACGCCGGGGGTGAAACCGAGCGAGGCCAGGCGGTTTTGCACCGCCCGCCCGCCGCCAAACGACAGGACGGTAGCATGTTCACCGGCGGGCAGGCTGGACATCGAAACGGGTTCAGGGGACATGGTGCTCCTTGTTCAAGTCCCTGCGCGGGACTTCATCAATGATATAATGGATTAAATTGCCCTGTTATTAGTATATGCTAATTTTCGACATTAGCATAGTTCAGAATAAGGTTTTTGACCATGACGAATGTCACGAATTTCCCCGACAAATTTGATATTTCCACCCTCAGTTCCACCGTGCAGGACTATCTCTCTTTAATCTATGTGATGGAGCGAGACCAGGAACCGGTCGTTGGCTCGCGCCTGGCTGAATTGCTGGGCGTCACCCCGCCGACCGTGACCAACACCCTGAAGCGAATGACCCGTGATGGGCTAATCACCATGAACCAGGATGGCACGCACCTGACGGAGCAGGGCTGGGCCGCCGCCCGCACGGTGATGACCCGCCACATGCTGATGGAGTGGATGATGATTCAGACTCTGCCCTGGTCGAAACTGCACGGGGAGGCGCATCACCTGGAACATGCCATCTCGGCCCTGACAGAAACGGCGTTGATGGAGCAGTTGGGACACCCGCAAACTTGCCCGCACGGCAACCCGTTGCCCGGCTGCGAGGCGGCGGCGGGCTGGATTCCGCTGACGGAGATCGAAGCCGGGCGCAGCGTGACCATCCGCCGCATTCACGAACTGGCCGAGGAGAACGCCGCCCTGCTCGAATTCCTCGAAAAGCACAAAGTCATGCCTGGCGCATCTGCCGCAGTGACAGAGATTCTTCCGTTCAACCAGACTATCGCGCTCTCCGTCGAGGGGCAAGCCGTCACGCTCGGCAATGCCGCCGCGAAGTACATTTTTGTTGAGGTGAATGCGCAGCACAACAGTCCCGGTCATTAAACAATAGACTTGTTGCATAATTGTTATTGAGGCGCATTTCAACCAGGGACGTTGTCGGCTTTATACGGCTGCGAGTACCCGTCGCGCAATACGCGGGTTGACCAGTGCCACCACGGAAAGAAAAATATC
>DAOUAZ010000108.1:0-10054 GCA_034432975.1 Anaerolineales bacterium
ACGAAATCCCAGGTGTTGAGCGGGGAGGCGAAGCGGGCAGAGCCGCCGGTGGGCATGACGTGACTCGGCCCGGCGATGTAGTCGCCGAGGACTTCGAAGGAGTGCTCGCCCATGAAGATGCCGCCGGCGTTGGTGATTTTTTCGCTCAAGGCCCAGGGGTCGCGCACGGCGAGGCAGAGATGCTCGGGGGCGTAGAGGTTGTTCAGCTCGGCAGCTTCGTCGAGGTCTTTGGTGATGACGATGCCGCTCTGACCGGGCAGGGATTGGGCGAGAATGTCGGCGCGGGGCAGGGTTTCCATCTGGCGGGCGACTTCGATTTGGACGGCTTCGGCCAGTTCGCGGGAGGGGGTGAGGAGGATGGCGCTGGCGAGGACATCGTGCTCAGCCTGGGCGAGCAGGTCGGCGGCGACCCAGGCGGGCTTGGCGGAATCGTCAGCGATGACGACAGTTTCGGTCGGCCCGGCCAGCCCGTCGATGCCGACCACGCCAAAAACCTGGCGCTTGGCGAGGGTGACGAACAGGTTGCCGGGGCCGAAGATTTTATCGACCGCCAGGACGCTTTCGGTGCCGTAAGCGAGCGCGGCAATGGCCTGCGCGCCGCCCAGGGCGTAGACTTCGGTGATGCCGCAGAGGGCGCAGGCGGCGAGGATGACGGGGGAGACCAGTGACCAGTGATCAGTAATCAGTGAGGCAGGTTGGCGCAACGGAGGCGTGACGACGACGATGTCTTTGACTCCCGCGACCTGGGCCGGGATGGCCGACATCAGCACGGAGGAGGGCAGCGGGGCGGTGCCGCCGGGGACGTACAGGCCGACGCGCTGGATGGGTCGGATGAACTGGCCGAGGGCACCGCCCAGGTCGTTGGTGAACCAACTGGTGAGCGGCTGGCGGCGGTGAAATTCGCGGATTCTGTCGGCGGCGGTTTCGAGGGCCTCGCGCACGGGGGGGGCGAGGGCGGCTAAAGCGGCGGATAAGGCGTCAGCCGGGACGCGAATCGGGGCGTCGGCGGGGAATCCGTCCAGTTTGGCGCTCCACTCTCGCAGGGCGGAATCGCCCCGTGAGCGGATGTCGCGCAGGATGCGGCGCACGGCTTCCTCGGCGGTAATCCGCTCGCCGAAGGTCGCATCGATGCGGTCAAGCACCACTGGCGGGACTTCCGTTTCATCGGGGGGGATGCGTTTTAAGATGGTCTGTTTGGCTGTGGTTATATCGTAGATTTTTAGCATGGGATTATTCCTTATGAAGGTGCGTAACGGAACACGCACTACGCGCTATTGGGCCTGTGTTTCGTGTTCCGTTTGGTGTTATGCCAAGGCAGCCAGCATGGCCTTGTACCTCGGCGGCTCTTCTTCAAAAATGTACGTCACGGGCGCGACCACCACGCCGCTGCCGCCGATGGCGCGCAGTTCGTTGATGGCGGTGGAGAGTTCGCCGCGGTGGACGACAATGTGCAGGGCGTACCAGTTGGGTTCATTGTCTTTGCGGATGATATTGCTGATGGTTGGGCCATTCAGTCCGCCAATGGTTTGCTGCGCAAAGATTTTTGCGGCGATGTCTTCGGGGCTTTCGCCGCGCATATTGGCGAAAATCGAAACGTTGTTTTGGGCGCGCTGCCAGGCTTCGATAAATTCCAGAAGTTGGCGGGCGATGGACAGGACGGCGGGATTTTCTTTTAGCGCGGCGCGGTTAGCGATCAAGACGGCTTGCGAGGCGATAATTTGCCCGTCGCTGAGCAGTTTCAGGCGGTTATCGCGCAGGGTTTGGCCGCTGGAAACCAGGTCGGTAATCAGGTCGGCGTAGCCGATGGTGGGGGCGATTTCGAGCGTGCCTTCGGCTTTAATGAAGGTCAGGTCGTCGAAACCATACTTGGCAAAGAATGGCGCGGCGGCGTTAGGAAATTTGGTCGCCACGCGCAGCGGGCGCCCGATTTCGGCTTGCATTCGCTTCAGGTCAGCCATGACGCTGACGGTTGTCCACGCTTCAGGGACGATGACGTTCAGGGTACAGGCGCCAAACCCCAGCGCGGTATGAATCGGGAGGATATCCCCGTTGGCGCCGCCGAATTCGGTCAGCACATCCAGTCCGGTGATGCCGAAATCCACGCTGCCATTCCGCACGGAAATGACAATGTCGGCAGGTCGCTGGAAAAGCACGCTGACTCCCGGCAGGGCCGGGAGGCTGGCCTCGTACTGGCGCGGGTTGGGTTTGTAGATGCTGAAGCCGCAGTCCTTGAGAAAGGCGATGGCGTCTTCGGAGAGGCGGCCTTTGGACGGGAGGGAGATGCGGATGGGACGGGACATGGAACCTCGTTATTCGGAATTCGGGTTTCGATATTCGAGAGTTGATATTTGGCGTCAGCGGCTCCAAGTATCGAATATCAAGTATCGGAAAAGAAAAACCCCCGGCTTGTGACCGAGGGTTGGGATTGGGTGAAAGAAACAGGCAAACTGAAGTTTGCCCTACCGACGGTCAGGCAGGGGGATGTCCAGGTGATGATGATACAGGCAGGTGGTTCGTTTCATAATGGGCATGATTGTACTCGCGGAAGGGTATTCCGTCAAACGTTATTTTGCTTTTTGAATGTTGTTGTAACGCGCGGCATCTTGACAATACCCTCCCCGGCGTGATAACCTTGCCCGGCCGGGTTGCCCGGTAAAACATTCCATGCAGGAGAAAGAAAATGTCAGAAAGAATCATCGGAACAGTCAAGTGGTTCAATGCCACCAAAGGCTACGGCTTCATCGGCTATGAAGGCGGTGAAGACGTGTTCGTCCACTTTTCGGCTATCAACATGGAGGGCTATAAACGTCTCGAACCGGAGCAGAAGGTCGAATTTTCCATCGAAACGGGGCCAAAAGGAGCCCAGGCGGCCAACGTCGTACCGGTTCAGTAAGAACCAGGTTGTTCAATCAGCGACAGGACTGTTTCCACAGTCCTGTTTTTATTTTTCAGCGTTCCGAAGGTTGCGGAGGGTTGGTCGGGATTATCCAGGAAAAGCCTTCGGGGCGATAGATAGAAAATAGCGGCCTGAAGGCCGCTATTTTCTATCAGGAAGGAGCCGCACACCATGTTACAAAAACCGGCGCTTCCCCCTGCCGGGGTTGCGTAAATCAATCAGCAGCCGATGGGACTGCCTGCGGGATTTCCGGCGTTTCGGTGGGCGAGTGATTGCTTTCGACATTCATAATCGCCGGGATGAGGAAGGCGCCCGCGCCCATCAGCAGGCAGGCCGCGCCGCCGAAGATATACCAGGTCTGGATGCCGATGGCGTCTGATACCGGGCCGGCTACTGCCAGCGAGAGCGGAGTCATGGCGGTCGCCGCGCTGCCGGTCAGCGACATCACCCGCCCCTGCATTTCGGGCTTGACGGTGGACTGGATGATGGCGTGCAGCGGGCCGTTGGTTATCGGGTTCATGAAACCCATCACCGCCATGCCGGCCAGCGCAAGCCAGAACATGTTGGCGGGCGCGAAGCCGGTCATCAGCACGCCGATTCCCAGGCCGATAATCCCCAGCATCGAGGTCACAATCCGCCGTTTGAACCCGCCCCAAATTCCAAGCAGCGCCCCGCCTGCAATCATCCCCACGCCCCACAGCGTATCGGTGAAACCAAGTTCGAGCGCGCCCAGGCCGAAGTGTTTGGTCACGAGCAGGGGCATCAGCGCGCCTGCCGGGGTCAGCAGGAAGTTAATTAAGACGGCCATCACCAGGATTGCCAGCAAGCCCGGCCAGGCGGCGACATAGGTAAAGCCTTCTTTCACATCCTGCCAATAGGATGTCTTTTGCGTTTCGTTTTCGTTCCGCTGGCGAACAGGTTGAGGGATGGCAATAAAAATCAGCGGCAGGATGGCAACCAGCGCGGTAGCGACGTCAATCGCCAGCACGCCCTGGGTGGTCATCAGCCCAATCAAGACAGCCCCGGTCGGCGGAGCGACCATGCTGACCAATCCTTGCAGGGTTTGCTGCATTCCGGCCACGCGCGAGAGCTGCTCTTTCGGAACCATCAGGGATGTGGAAGCAGACATGGCCGGCCAGTGGAACGCCCCGCCCAGCGAGCGGATGAGCAGGATGACGTAAATATGCCAGACCTGCGCCAGCCCGGCCCAGAACAGCCCGGCCAATACCAGCGTGGCGAGCGCAATTGACCCGTCGGCGATAATCATCACGACCCGCCGGTTCCAACGGTCGACCAGCGCCCCGACGAAGGGGCCGAGCAGTATTTGTGGAAGCATTGCCACCAGGGTGGCGGTCGCCAGGATGGTGGCCGAGCCGGTCTGCTGGGTGAGATACCAGACCAGCGCAAACTGCACCAGCGAAGAGCCAAACAATGAAAGCGCCTGCCCCGCGAAAATGGTAAAGAATTTTGGCTTCCAGTTGGCCTGGAACTCATCGCTGGTAATTGTCGAAATATTCATTTGATTCTCCGCAGAATTAAGTCCGACTTAAGAATTCTTAAATAATTGTACTAAAAATTTAATATTTGTCAATAGTTGTTTTTGTTTTAGGAATATTGAAGGCAAAATTGAATTTCCCACCATACCGGGGCTGCAAAACATCGAATTTGAGAATATTTGGATGGTTTTTCCCGTAAAATCACCCCGTCAAACGCACCGGAGGAAACCCCCTATGTGGAAAACCGTTAAACGCATCCTGCTTGGAATCCTGCTCACGTTCATTGGGCTGGTTGCCATCCTGCTCATCTCCATCCCTGTTGCCGGGTTCGGAAACGAGGCGCGCCTCGCCGCCCTGACGAACACCGTCATCCCCGGCATCGACGGCGGCCCGGATGTCCGCTCCTACGCCGCCAGACCAACCGGCGAAGGCCCCTTCCCTGCCGTCATCACGATTCACGAATTTTTCGGCCTGAACGAAAGCATCATCGGCAAAGCCAAGGGTTTGGCCGAAGAAGGTTATCTCGTCATCGCCCCGATACCATGCGCGGCCAAACCACCACCTGGATTCCGCGCGCCATTTACCAGGTCCTCACGACAGGCCAGGCGCAAGTCAACGCCGACCTCGATTCGGTCTTCGCCTGGCTCGCATCCCAGTCCGCCGCGGATATCGACCGCGCCGGCATCGTCGGATTCTGCTACGGAGGCCGCGTTTCACTTCTCTACAGCCTGCGCAACAACGGCATCGCCACGACGGTGATATTCTACGGCTCATCGGAAACCGACCCCGAAGTGTTGGGGAACCTGCCCGGCCCGGTGCTGGGAATCTTCGGCGGGGCCGGCCAGTCTATCCCGCTCGAAGAAGTCCGCGCGCTCGAATCCGGTCTCCAGCAGGCTGGGATTCCGCGCGAAATCAGAATCTACGACGGCCAGCCGCACGCCTTCGTGACCGACATGGCCTCCATCCGCGCGGGCGGCGTGCAGGCCGAAGCCTGGGGACAAATGCTGCGCTTTCTCGAAGCCAATCTCAAAAACGCGGGCGGAAGCCGGGGCGGGGGAGCGATTGCCTATACCGGTGACTTGGATGTACCTGGTGACAAGAGTTCCGTCTTTGCTTTTGACGGTTCTATCAACCCATCGACACAGCCATCACATCATAATACGTCCCCGCCCCAAAGCCGTCGAACAGGACATGGTCGCCGGCTTTGATTTGCTGCAACTGGCGCAGGAAGGCAATCGCGCACGAGGCGGCGCTGACGTTGCCGAAATCGTGCAGCAGCCAGGGCATCGGGAACTGGATACCCTCTTTCAGCAGTTGCCTGGCCTTGAGCAGGTTGATTTTGTAATTGGCGTGGTGCGCGATGATGACATCGATATCCCTGCCGGCCTGTCCCAACTTATCCAGCATCAGGCGATACTCGCGGTAGGCATCCGTCACCACCTCCACGCCGGTGCGGACGAACAGTTTGACCATGCCCATCAGCCCGGCCATGACGATAGGCAGGCCATCTTGCGGCTCGTGCATCATCCCCGCCACGCGGAGGTGGCTGGAGCCTTCCTGCATGACCTCCAACATCGACTTGCCCGGGGCCATCTCCCGCGAGTGGGGGTAGTACATGCGCACTTGCAACAGACCCTCGTCGTCGTAATTTTCGCGGGTCTTCCCGGCCAACAGTTTCATCGTCTCGCCGGGGACGACGCCAAAGACGCCCATCCCATTGCCGAATAACTGGAGCGCGTTCTTGTCGCGGGCGTGGCTGGTGAAGCGGCTGAGTCCCTCGATTCCGCCGACCAGCACCTTTTTCCCGGCCAGTTCCTCGGCCACGTTGACCTGGCCGGGCAGGCCCAGGGCCGGGTTCAGCGCCAGGTTGAGCGCGCCCACCGAACCGTCGCAGGCCTTGTGGACGCTGACTTTCAACACATCCTCGCGCAGCCCGGCCCGGCGGGCAATTTGGGCCAGGTAATCTTCCGAGACCGGGGCGCTCATGCCAATCAGCAGGCCATCCACATCCGCCGGATTCCAGTCATTGGCAGCGACCGCCTCCCGCAGCAGGCGCGCGCCAACTTCCACCTCCAGTTCGATATGCTGCGCCTCGGGCAAATCGGGGATGTGCATCCGGTGGTGGAAGCCCAATTCGCTGAGATTCATGACCTCGTTCTCAGCCAGCGGCCCGCCCAGGCGAGCGGAGACGAATTCCGGCAGGGTCGCATTATCGTAGTTCTCGCCCCAACCGCCAAACGCGCCCGCAATCCCCAGCCGGGCATTGCTCACGCGCTCGATACCAAGGGGGATTCCACCGGCAACGGGCAGGATGGTCGTTTCGACATTCGGACGTTGATAAAAAGAAGGCACAGGGCCGGGTTGGGCATCTTGATTTTCGCTCATCGCGTTCTCCTTACAGGGTATTTGGAGGATACAACACCGGATTTGGGTTGAAGGTACTCTAATTTATGTCATAATAAGACAGGTTTCCAGTGTATCCTTAACCTGCTCGCAAACCCTTCAGGAACCTATCAACTATGGACATCTCCCCCGAAACCATCGCCTGGCTGCTCGCAGGCGACCCGGCCATCCGCTGGCAGGCACAGCGCGACCTGCTCGGCCAGCCGGATGAACAGGAACGCGCCCGCGTCGCCACCGACGGCTGGGGCGCCGATTTACTCTCCCGCCAGTCTGCGGATGGTCACTGGGGTGGCGGCATCTACTCACCCAAGTGGAAAAGCACCACCTACACCCTGCTGCACCTGCGCCACCTCGGCCTGCCGCCGGGGCATCCCCAGGCCTTGCGCGGCTGCGAAACCTTTTTCTTTCGCGGCCTCGAGCGGGATGGCGGCCTGAACTGGTTCCGCAGTTTCAAGCACAGCGAAACCTGCATCAACGGCATGGTGTTGGCCCTGCTTTCCTACTTTCGGTTCCCCGATGAGCGCGTTCATAGCGTGGCTGAGTTTTTATTGCGCGAACAAATGCCGGATGGCGGCTGGAATTGCGAACGGATAAAAGGCGCGAGACATGCCTCGTTTCACACGACAATCACCGTGCTGGAAGGCTTCGCCGAATACGTCTCGACCTGCCCACAAGCCCTGGTCGCCGTTAAACCGGCAGTGGCAGCAGCCCACGAATTTCTCTGCCAGCACCGCCTGTACAAATCGCATCGCACCGGCGAAATTTTCGACCCCAAAATGACCCAAATGCCCTTCCCGCCCCGCTGGCATTATGATTTCCTGCGCGCGTTGGATTACTTCCAAAGCGTGAATGCTCCGCGTGATGAGCGGATGCTCGATGCCATTGAGTTATTGCAACACAAACAAGGCAAAGATGGCCGCTCCCTCGTGCCTCGGGACAAGTGGGTGGTCAACGCCCCCTACCCCGGTTTGGTCTACTTTCACATGGAAAAACCCGGCCAGCCCAGCCGCTGGAACACCCTGCGGGCGCTGCGCGTGCTCAAATGGTGGCAAGCCTGAAAATGCAATAGACATTGCCCATTTCGGTTTGCTCCAGTTTGGCAAGTTGTTCGACCGTCACTCCCAGGTTTGTTTGCAATAGAACCGCATCCATCCGGCATAGTTCCGGGTGACTGTGAATCACCGCCGCGTAGGGGCAATGTCCCAGCACCAGGCGCGGGCCGGTGCGATGCGCCTCCCAGCGGGCATGATAACGCATGGCATTCAGCCGCTCGACCGTCAGCGTCAGGCGGCGCATCAGCGGGGTCAACCTTTCAGGCGGGGTCCCGGCCAGGGCGCGGCCCAGCGCCTCGAGCGTGGATTCGACCTGTTCGGGCGGAACCTGCCCCAGCAGGGCATCCGCCAAATTAGCAAGATTATCCCCCAAAACGGCGCTCCCCAACCGGTACACTTTCTGCGGCCTGCCGCGCTGTCCCTGCCCGCGCAGGCTGGCGGCCTCCACCAGCCCATCCGCCGCCAGCAGGGAGAGATGATGACGCGCATTGGCAGGCGTCACCCGCAGCGCCGCGCCAATTTCGGTCGCGGTGGCGGTGTTCTGTTTCTTGAGAAATGCCAGGATTTTTTGACGGGCAAACATGGAGTCCAAAATCTCCAGATTTTGTCGCATCCAAAGTCCCCGATGCGCAGCAGAGCGGGAAAGTCAGGAGACTTTGGAGTGCGGGAAACGTGTCATGACATTTGTCATCTTATCATCACTTTCGTATTTTTGCAAAAATATTTTTGCGTAATTCGATTGACGCATCCCCCCCGACTCGCTATAATCTTCACAAATGAATGAGTCGCTCCACTGGGAATCCACGTATGCGATTGCGCTGGCGCTCAAAGCGGCGCGCCCGCAAGAGGACCTGCAAAATGTCTCGCTCCAGATGATTTTCGACTGGACGGTGGCGCTCCCAGGGTTCGAGGATGACCCGTCGCTCGCCAATGACGGCATCCTGGCGGCCATTTACCAAGACTGGTTCGAGGAGACTATCCATGAAAGATGAAGACCTGCGCGACCTGAACCTGCCGGGCTACGAAATCCCGCCGGAATTGTCGGGACAGTTGGCCATCACCACGCTCGACCGGGTATACAACTTCGGGCGGCGTTCCTCCATCTGGCCGATGATGTTCGGCCTGGCCTGCTGCGCCATCGAAATGATTTGCGCCCAGGCCGGGCGCTACGACATGGCGCGCTTCGGCATGGAAGTGATGCGCCCCAGCCCGCGCCAATGCGATGTGATGATTATCGCCGGGACAGTGACTAAGAAAATGCTGCCCGCCATCATCCGCCTGTACAACCAGATGCCGGAGCCGAAGTACATCGTCTCGATGGGCGCCTGCGCTTCGGGCGGCGGCCCCTTCAAGGAGGGCTACAACGTCGTCGCCGGAATCGACAAATTCCTGCCGGTGGATGTCTACATCCCCGGCTGCCCCCCCACCCCGCAGGCCCTGGTGGCAGGCATGATACTGCTCCAGGAAAAAATCGACAAGCAGTCGCTCAAGCACGTGCGCTGGTATGACGGCAAGAAGGAAGACTCGGTCGCCGTGCCGGTTCCCTACCTCGGCCCGGACCTGATTGACCCGCGCCGCATCCCCGAAATCAAGGCCAAAGCCGCCGAACTGGCCGAGCAGCAACAGATTGCCCCGGCAGAAGAAGCATAGGAGGACACGATGGCTACCCCTGCACCTGTCGAAACTCTCGATTTAGCCGCCAAATTTCCCGGCGCTGTGACGGCCGATACCCGCCCCGGCTATTCGGGCTGGGTCGTGACCCCCGAAAAACTGCTCGAATTCGCCGCCTTCCTGCGCGACGAACTCGGCTATGACTACCTCGTCAACCTGTGCGCAGTCGATTACCTGCCCGAAGACCGCATGGAAGTCGTCTATCACGTCTTCAAAACCACCGGCGGGCCGGGATTGACCTTCAAAACATCCGCCCCGCGCAAAGACCCCATCGAAATCCCCTCGGTCATCTCCGTCTGGCCGGGCGCGGATTTACAGGAGCGCGAAGCCTGGGACCTGTACGGCGTCCAATTTACCGGCCACCCCGACCTGCGCCGCATCCTGATGTGGGAAGGCTTCGACGGCCACCCGATGCGCAAGGACTGGCAGGAAGCGTTCTACGACGAAGAAGTCAAGCCTTTCAAGCGCCGCTGGCCCGACGGCAAGCACGTTTACGCGGAAAAACGCTCAGATTATGGCGATAACATCGCTTTCAA
>DAOUAZ010000109.1:0-2262 GCA_034432975.1 Anaerolineales bacterium
GCCTGCAGGAAATCCACGGCGACGATGCAGATACCGTCATTGCCGACCGCCGCTATGGCTGGATCAACGGTTTGGTGCGCGAAGTTGTACAACGCCCGTCTGAAAATCGTATGACCGTTTCGGACAAAATTGACCAGATTGTCGCCCATCGCCTGCTCGGTATCCCGATTTTTCTGATTGCCATGTGGACCGTCTTCAAACTGACCGCCGATGCCTCCGCGCCTTATCTTGATTGGGTGGACGGTGTGATTAACGGACCGATTGCCCGCTGGGGAGTCGCCCTGCTCAATCTGGTTGGATTGGGCGGGACCTGGGCTGAAAGCCTGCTGGTGGACGGCATCATCGCCGGGGTGGGCGGGGTGATGGTTTTTGTGCCGGTATTGATGTTCCTCTATCTGGCGTTGGCGCTTCTCGAAGATTCCGGCTATATGGCACGGGCTGCCTTTGTGATGGACAGGTTAATGCACACCCTCGGATTGCACGGCAAGAGTTTCCTGCCCATGCTGGTTGGTTTCGGCTGCACCGTGCCAGCCCAATACGCCACCCGTACGCTCGAAAACCCCAAAGACCGCATTCTCACCGGGCTGTTGGTGCCGTTCATGTCCTGCGGCGCGCGGTTGCCGGTCTATGTATTGTTCGCGGCAATCTTTTTCCCAAAAAACTCCGGCACAGTGGTTTTCTCGATGTACTTGTTGGGTATTGTAACTGCCATCGCGCTGGGAATCATCTTGAAGAACACCCTGTTCAAAGGGAAGGAACAGTCCGCGTTTGTGATGGAATTGCCACCCTATCGCCTGCCCACGCTGAGAAGCATCTGGTTCCATACCTGGGAGCGCACCGGCGCCTTCGTCAAGAAAGCCTGGACGATCATCATGGCAACCAGTATTGTATTGTGGGTTCTGATGGCGGTTCCGATTGACGGTAAAGGAAGGTTTGCCGAGATCGGCGCCGAGGAAAGCGCCTTCGCCACATTCAACCAGGCTGTCGCCCCGGTCTTCGCGCCGCTCGGCTTTGGGACCTGGGAAGCGAGCAGCGCATTGCTGACCGGTTTTGTTGCAAAGGAAGTGGTCATCAGCACGATGTCGCAGGTCTATGCCGTTGAAGAAGCGGAAGACGAAGGGGGAAGCCCGCCAACCTTCTTTGAGGACGTAGGTGAAATTCTCAGCACCTTCGTCGGTGCGACGGTGGATACGGTCAAATCGCTGCCGCTGATTGTGGGCATCGACCTGTTCGCGGAGGAAGCCGAAGAGGAACCGATCGCGTTGATGGGCGCGATCAAAGGCGGATTCGAAACATCCAGCGGCGGGCATGGCACACTTGCGGCAGTTGCCTTCATGGTCTTTGTGTTGATTTACACACCCTGCATGGTGGCTGTCGCCGCCGAAAGACAGGAACTCGGGATGAATTGGACATGGGTCAGTATTTTCGGTCAACTGATACTGGCTTGGCTCATGGCGTTTGTCGTCTTCCAGGGTGGGAAACTGCTCGGTTTTGGATAAATGTTCAGCAGGGACGATGCGATCACATCGTCCCTGCATACAGGATGGTTATCGGTATGTTGAATCAGGTGTTATACGAAATCACCAACGCCCGCGAGCCGCTTTCCCTGACGGCGCTCAGTTCCCGGCTGGGCATCGAGTGCGGCGCGCTGGAAGGAATGCTGACCTACTGGGTGCGCAAGGGTCGCTTGAAGGAGGATGATATCCATCCCGAAGGCGCGCACAGCGCGGGGAGTTGCGGACCGACCTGCGGCGGCGCGTCGGCGTGTTCCTTTGCCGCTAAAATGCCCAGGAGTTATGCCCTGCCGGCGCGAGGGAAGAATGATGGGTCTGCTTCGTAAACCTGTTCCAGGATTCACGTTGGAGGTTGACGGTATTCGCTGTGCCAGTTGTGAAGCGACGATCAAAATCGCGGTCGGCAGCCTGCCCGGCGTACGATCGGTCTCCATCCGCCGTAAAAAGCAGGTTGAAGTCGAGATTACAGAGGGGCAAACCGTCCAGCGCGCCGACCTCGTCGCTGCAATCGAGAAACACGGATACAAAGTGATGGAGCCGTCCCAGGGATAGCGGCATGTCTTGCGCCGTATTTCGCCCCTTTGCCTGCGTTGAAAGACGAGAAAATGTTCAGGGGATTTGATAAAACTTTAGTTTCCGGTAAAACAGCAACATAAAAGGTCTCACCTGTGGTATGAGAAGGATGCGAAAACTTCAACCATGAGGTGAGACCATCGACATCAACCATCATACCACACAGACATTAGCA
>DAOUAZ010000110.1:0-3190 GCA_034432975.1 Anaerolineales bacterium
CGACGAGGACGGGCATTTTCTGTTCAACCAGGTGGCTCCTGCCAACCGCTTAATCCGCCTGCCGGCCTGCCGCATCGTGCTGGAAACCGACCCGGTGGTTAAGGTCGAACCCTACCTGGAAAGCATTCTGGGCGTGGTGAAGCGCGGCTTTGACCTGCCCCAGGTGGGAGCGCTGCAGGCCGGGGTACGGGTCGATTCGCTGGTCTTTGCCCTGCTGGCCGAGGCCGTGGCGGACTTGCGGCGGGTCAAGGATGCCCAGCAGCGTGGGCTGCGCCTCGACCGGCTGGGCCAGCGTTTTGATGTCTGGGAGCGCGGCCAGCTGGCCAGTTCAGCCGGCTTCATCCTGGACTTTTCCCGCGGCTACTCTGTTCCGCCGGGTGCGCTGCGCCTGTCCCGTTCCCTGCTGGAGGCGGAAGAACCGCACCTCGACGAGCTGTTTGCCGCCTCGATGGCCGGCACTCCCTGGCAACACGACCTGCCCCGGCTGTGTGTGCGTTGCGGGCGGGGCGGCCAGTGGCGGTACGCCCTGCACGCGCCGGAAAGCACCCCAGCCGAGTCGGCCTGGCGCTACCTGCGTCCCGAGAATGCCGTGGCGCTCTGCCACCGCTGTGTGGACACGCTCGACCTGCACCGCCAGCCGGAGACGACCATCGAGCTGGCCTGGGGACTATGGGGGCCGCGCTTCGAAGCGCTGTTGCAATGGCACCGCGCCCAGGCGGAAGGCCGGCTGCCGGTCTGGGACCGCCTGGCCCACCCGCTCTGGCCGCCCGAATATGGCGGCGACACCTGGGAAAGCGGCAGCGGCGCATTGGAACACGCCGCCCCGCGCGGCCCGGA
The DNA here is from genome assembly GCA_034432975.1 of Anaerolineales bacterium. Classification (GTDB taxonomy): domain Bacteria; phylum Chloroflexota; class Anaerolineae; order Anaerolineales; family Villigracilaceae; genus UBA5195. The sequence continues at coordinate 838 of DAOUAZ010000110.1, forward strand.
GCAGGTGCAGCGCAACGCGGCTCATGAGGAGGCCCTGCGGCGCATCCTGTTCTCGAAGCGCATGCTCCAGCGACACCTGGCCAACACCCCCCTGCGCCATCTGCTAGAGTCAGGCAAAAACCCATCTTCTGGAGGCAATCCATGACTTTTCTGGCATTTACCGGTGCGCTGGCCGTTTCCGTGCTGGCCTTTGAACTCCTGACCGCCCTGCAGCGCGCCAGCGGCTTCGGGCGAACCCGGCTGTCTTCCGGCGCCGCCCCTGCCCAGGCCGGGCGTTCCACCTGGGAGGCGCTGCTGGTGGCGGTCCTGCCCAATCGCTTCGACCCCGCCCAGGCAAAGGACAGCGCCGATGTGATTTCCCTGCTGCGCCGCGCCGGCTATCCCTACGACACCCCCGGCGAGTTCTACGCGGCGGCCATGCGCGACTTTTCGCTCTTCCTGGGCGTGGGCGGCCTGCTGGCTGGAGCCCTGGCGGCGATGGACATGGCGATTGCCGCACCGGCGGTGGCCCTGATTTTCGCCTTCCTGGGATTGCGCCGGCCGTATGTGCGCATCAAGTCCCGCGCCAAAAAGCGGGCCGAATCGATGCGCAACAACATGCTGATCGGGCTCTCGGTCTTGAATTCACTTTTATCCAGCGGGGTGGGGGTGCAGGAAGCCCTGCGCCGGGCGGCGGGCGTGGGCGGGCCGTTCTGCAACCTGCTCGGGTTGCTGGTGGCCAGGATGGAAGTCGAGGATTTTGGCAAAGCCATTGAAGTCACCCGGGCGCATATCCCCGATCCGGGCGACGTGGAGGTCAACCTGTTTTTGCGCGATGTGTATGACTTTTTCGCCAACAACCGCCCGATTTTATCGAGCATCCAGGGCCTGCAGGAGTCGGTCCATCGCAACGTGGTGGAGATGACCGAGTCGCGCGCCGCCTTGGTGCGCCAGCGGGCCGGCCTGTTCGGGGTGCTCTCGGTGGTGGGGCTGGTGCTGGCGATCATCGCGCCGTTTATGGGAAGCGGGATGATGTAGGGAAAAAAACTCAAGTCCCGGCATAAAACCGGGACTTTTGAGTCAAATATTTACAACAAGGTGGTTTCTTTTACCAAAGCCTGAATATCCAATTTATGAAATTCGCTGACCGGCAACGAAGTCACCCTCCGTCTGACCAACTTGCCATCGTCTGTCCTCCAGCTATTTACCGAGTTTGTGAGTCGAATGAAATCGTGGAAACGATCCAAGGTGGTTGATTCAAAGAATACATTCCATCCGGTCAGGTTCTCGTCGCATCCAAGAATACGGGCAGCTCCTTGAATCAGATCCTGCCGCAACTCCTGTGCATCAACGGGTTCCGTGGGTTTGATTTCAATATGGAATCCTTTTTTGCCTGAAAATATGACCCGCAAGTTTTCTCCCATTCCCCAAGCTTGGGACTGGATATGTTGCAGGCAGGCTGTGGCCAAGCGATGAGCATTAAACAGGTTTTGTTCTTCATCATCAATATCAATGATGATGGGCAATAATCCCAAATATTTTAATTTGTTCCGTTGTTTGCTGAACACATCCCACGATCTCCAAATATTTAATCGCTCATGGGTGGCGATATATTGCGGCAGGTCACCAACCCGCACCGGGATCCAATCCGTATTGGGGTCAAAGAGCTCGCCTTCCGGACACGTTATAACATTGACGTACCATTCCGGGTGATCCTCAATCCAGTGCAATTGATCCTCCTTAAGAAATATTGAATTCCACATGCATTTCTCCAGTTTTCCTGTCCTTAAGAAGTGTGTAGCAAAGGTTTCCAGTTAAAAATAACGGGGGAAGGTTACGCAAGTGATCATATGATACAGGAAAATTGTGTCGTGGTGAAAAGGATTGCTTCGCGCTTGCGGTGAACAGGGGAAAGTGAATCCATAATTTCGCAAGCTATATCCGATGCGTATCATTGGGTCATTTTCGTCCTGCCCGGTCCCGCAAAACTGATAATTCTTCAGCGACACTCCCAAAACCACCCCACCCCCCGAATCCTTATGATTTCGGCTGGCAGAACCAACTGCCAGCCGATTTCTTTTTTTCACAAGGAGAACCCCATGTTTGTATTGATGAAGCGTTTCGTTCTCGAGGAAAAGGGCCAGGATTTCGCCGAATATGCCCTGATTCTTGGTGCGGTAGGCGTAGTCGCCATCGCCGTGATTGCCCGCTACCGCAATGAACTGCAGGCTGCCTTCGAGGCCGGCATTGAAGCCCTGCGCATGGCGAGAGGCGGGTAGCCCATGCGCAGGATGAAGGAAAAAGGGCAGACGATGGCCGAGTTTGCCCTGGTCATCCCCATCCTGATTCTGCTCCTGTTCGGCATGACCTACGC
>DAOUAZ010000111.1:0-12321 GCA_034432975.1 Anaerolineales bacterium
AAACTGCATGACGTGACCACCACCATCACCAAAAACGACCTGCAAGCCCTGATGACCAGCGACAACGTGGATGAAATCACCGAACTGGGCATGAGTTTCAACATCATGATTGGCAAAATCAAGGAACTACTTGATTCCAAGATGAAGGAGCAGCAGGAACTGAAAAAAGCGGAACTGCGCGCGCTCCAGGCCCAAATCAACCCACATTTCCTGTATAACACCCTCGATACGATTATCTGGATGGCGGAGGCCAAGCAAACCGGGCAGGTGGTGGAAATCGTCAGCGCGCTCTCGCGTTTCTTTCGCATCAGCCTGAGCAAGGGCATGGACTGGATTACGATTGGGGAGGAAGTCGAGCGCACGCGCAGTTACCTGACCATCCAGAAAATGCGCTACCGCGACATCCTGGATTTCAAAATCGAGGTGGAGGAGGCTGTCTCGGAGTACACCGTCCTGAAACTGATTCTCCAGCCGCTGGTCGAAAACGCCCTGTATCACGGCATCAAAAACAAGCGCCAGGGCGGTACCATTTGGGTGCGCGCCTTGCGCAAAAACGAGGCCGAAATCCTGCTCGAAGTAGAAGACAACGGGATTGGCTTCACGCCCGAAAAACTGACCCAACTGCGCGCAGAGTTGGACGATGATTCTGGTGACATCAAACTGGAAAGCGGCTTCGGGATTGGCAACGTCAACAAACGCATTCGCTTGTATTACGGTAAGCCGTATGGCCTTTCCGTGCGCAGTGGATACAACACCGGCACCTGCGTCACCCTGCTCATCCCGGCCAAAACAGAAGCGGCCTCGGAGGAAGAAAACAGTGTTGCTGTCCTGGCCTGATTCGGTTGCGCAAAGATGCGAGGAGCGTTTTCGATGAGAATTTCACGCAGTCTGCTGCTTTTTGTCCTGTTCCTGGCGGTTTTCTTGCCCCTGGGCTGCGCGCCGCAGCCTGTTTCCCCTATTGCGACCACACCCAATACCGGGAAAACTTACACCGACCTGGTGGTCGGTTATGCCCAATTGGGCGCTGAAAGCGAATGGCGCGCGGCCAATACCATCTCTATAAAAGATACGGCGGAGCAATTGGGCGTGGAATTGCGATTCCTTGATGCCCAGCAGAAACAGGAAAACCAGATTTTGGCAATTCGCAAGTTCATCATCCAGCGCGTGGACATCATTGGCGTCTCGCCGATTGTCGAAACAGGCTGGGAAGAAGTGTTCCGCGAGGCCAAGCAAGCAGGCATCCCTATCATCCTGGTCGACCGGCGCGCTGCCGTTCCCGAAGACCTGTATATCACCTATCTCGGCTCGGATTTCCTGGAAGAAGGCCGCAATGCCGCGCGGGTGATGGCGGATTTGGTCGGGGGGAAGGCCAATATCGTCGAACTGGTTGGGACGGTTGGCTCGGCTCCTGCCAATGACCGCTACACCGGGTTCCGCGAAATCTTGCGGGAACATCCCGGCATGGTTATCATCGATTCCGAATCGGGAGACTTCACCCGCGCTCGGGGTCGGGAGGTGATGGCAGCCTTCCTGAAGGAACACGGAGAGGCGATTACAGCGGTCTATTCCCATAACGATGATATGGCGCTGGGCGCTATCCAGGCCATCGAGGAATATGGTCTCAGGCCGGGAGTGGACATCAAAATCGTCTCGGTCGATGCCGCGCGCGGCGCGTTCGAGGCCATGATTGCCGGGAAAATCAATGCAACGGTGGAGTGTAACCCTTTGCTTGGGCCGCAATTTTTCGAACTGGCGCTGAAGGTCGTCAACGGGCAGGAAGTTCCAAAGTGGGTGCCGTCGATTGAGACCATATTTTTCCCGGATGATGCCACTGAAATCCTGCCAACGCGCAAGTATTGATAAATCAAAAGAAAATTAACTCTTTTCCCAGAAAATCGCCCTTCAGACGAACGGCGATTTTTTATTTGTTAAACAAACGTTAAAAATCCAACCTTTCTCCAATGAGAAAGCATGGATTTTGAGGCCGCAAAGGTTTATCGTATTCACAGTCGTACATCGCCGCATTTCCTGTCAGGAAATGCCATCCACCCTCACCTGTAAGACCCAAAAAGGAGCAAGCAGATGAAAGTCACCAGAGTTCTTTTCTCCCTCATCGTGGCGTTTGTGCTTCTCGCCACCGCCGCCGGCTGCGCCTCGCCCGCTGCCACGCCGGAACCTGCCCAACCGGCTGCCCCCGCCGCGACTGAAAAGCCCGCCGAACCCGCCGCCCCGGTTGCGACGGAAGTTCCGGCCCCGAAAGTCTACACTTATAAAGATATGGTCGTCGGCTTCCTGCAAACCGGTTCGGAAGGCGGCTGGCGCGCCGCCAACAGCGCATCCTTCAAGGAGACCGCCGCGCAGTTGGGCATTACCCTGAAGTTCTACGACTCGCAGAATGACCTGGCCAAGCAGGTCGCCGGCTTCCAGCAGTTCATCCAGGACCCGGAAGTGAACGTCATCGTTATGTCGCCGCTCGAAACGACCGGTTGGGAGCAGGTGCTCAAAGACGCCAAGGCTGCCGGAAAACCCGTCATCCTGTCGGACCGCCGCATCGATGGCTTCGAAGATTACTACGTCACCTTCATCGGCGCTGACTTCGTGGACGAAGGCCGCAAGGCTGGCAAGGAAATGTGCGAACTGCTCAAAGACAGCCCCAGCAAGAACGTTTGGGAACTGGTTGGTAACGTGGGTTCGGCCCCGGCCATCGACCGCGGTACGGGCTTCCGTGAGACCGCTGCCGCGTGCGGCATCACCGTCACCAAGAGCCAGACCGCCAACTGGAGCGTCGTGGAAGGCAAGCAGGTTACTGAAGCCTGGCTGAAAGAGACCAAAGACGTGCAGGGCATCTTCGGCCAGAACGATGAAATGGCCTTCGGCGCCATCGAAGCGCTCAAAGAAGCCGGTCTCATTCCCGCTGTGGATGTGAAAATCATCTCGGTCGATGCCACCGCAGGCGCATTCCAGGCCATGCTCGACGGCACCCTGAACGTCACCGTCGAATGTAACCCGCTGCTGGCCCCACAGGTTTACGAAGCCGCCCTGGCCGCCCTGAACGGCGAGACCCTGCCGAAGTGGATTCCCTCCCAGGAAAGCGTCTTCTTCATGACGGACCCGAAACTGAAGGAAATCGCCGCAGGCCGCAAGTATTAAAAACCTGACAAACCCTGAAGGATTTCAAACCCTTCAGGGTTTGTATTGAAATAGGGTTGGGAAGCGGTGTATGTTGAATACAACGCTTCCCAATTTTAAGAAATTCCAAAGACAAAAGGCAGGCGCGCATGGCTGAGTCGGAGCAAAATATTCTTGTCATGGAAGGCATTAGCAAGGCCTTTCCGGGCGTGCAGGCGTTGGATGATGTCAGCCTGACGCTCAGGAAGGGCGAAGTTCTTTGCCTGGTAGGGGAAAATGGCGCGGGCAAATCGACCCTGATGAAGGTCCTGACTGGGGTGGATAAACCCGACCAGGGCAAAATCATCTACGACGGGCGGGAAATTCATCCCAAATCGCCGCAGCACGCCCAGGCGTTGGGTATCAGTACGGTTTACCAGGAAATCAACCTGTGCGTCAACCTGTCGGTAGCCGAGAACATCCTGTTGGGACGCGAACCGCGCAAGATGGGACGCATCGACTGGTCGAAAATGAACACCCTGGCCGGTGATACGCTGCGGCAACTGTTGGGAGTCGATATCGATGTGACCATGCCGCTCGGTTCGTACACGGTTGCCATCCAGCAGATGGTGGCGATTGCGCGCGCGCTGTATATTGCCTCGGCAAAAATCCTGATTCTGGATGAGCCCACCTCCAGCCTGGATGTGCATGAGACCGAGCAGCTGTTCAAAGTGATGCGCAAACTCAAAAGCGAAGGCGTTGGTATTATTTTCATTACTCATTTCATGGGGCAGGTGTACGAAATCTCCGACCGAATCACCGTGCTGCGCAACGGGAAACTGGTCGGGACTTATGAGACGGCCTCCATCTCGCGCGTCGGGCTTATCTCGAAAATGATCGGTCGCAGCCTGGCCGAACTGGACGAGATGTCGAAAATCAAACTGGAGAGCGGCAAACACATCAAGAGCGATGCCCTGTTGCAGGCGCGAGACATTGGCCTGACGGGGACGATGCAGCCTTTCAATCTGGATTTGCACGCCGGGGAAGTGTTGGGGCTGGCGGGATTGCTTGGGTCGGGGCGCACGGAGACAGCCAATATCCTGTTCGGGGTCGAGCAGCCAGATTCAGGCGCGATGTCGGTCGACGGAAAACCAGTTCAGGAGTATTCCCCGCTTGCGTCCATCAAACGCGGCGTGGCGTTGTGTCCCGAAGACCGCAAAGCCGCCGGGATTGTGGACGACCTGTCGGTGCGCGAGAATATCGTCCTGGCGCTGCAAGCCAGCAAAGGCTGGTTCAAATACCTGAGCCTGGCGGAGCAGTATCAGCTTGCGGAGAAATATATCGACCTGTTGAGCATTGCCACCCCCTCGGCAGACCAGCCGGTGAAGAACCTGAGCGGCGGCAACCAGCAGAAGGTTATCCTGGCGCGCTGGCTGGCAACCAATCCGCAGGTGTTGATTCTCGACGAGCCAACGCGCGGTATCGATGTCGGGGCCAAGGCCGAAATCCAGAAGTTGGTGCTTTCGCTGGCCGAGGAAGGGAAAGCCTGCGTTTTCATCTCGTCCGAACTGGAGGAAGTGCTGCGCACCAGTCATCGCATTGCCGTGCTGCGCGAACGCGAAAAAGTGGCCGAGTTCTCCGGGGAAGTTGACGAAAAAACCATCATCCACGCCATTGCAGGGGGTGAAGCATGAAGAAGTCAATCAAGTTTTCGTGGCGGAGCGTGACCGAGAGCCGCTTGTTTTTCCCGCTGGTGGCGCTTTCGCTCATCCTGCTGTTCGATTTTATTTTTATCCCTGGCTTTTTCACCATCGAAAACCGGGGAGGCAACCTGCACGGCAGCCTGATTGATATTTTCCGCAACAGTTCGACGGTCATGCTGCTGGCGATTGGCATGACGCTGGTGATTGCCACCGGCGGCGTCGATTTGTCGGTTGGCGCGACGATGGCAATTGCGGCCTCGGTGGCCGGGATTTTGATGAACCCCTCCGCGCTCCGTAACGAAGTCTTTTTCGTGACCGACCCAACCTACACCTTCCAGCCGTTGTGGGTGGTTATCAGCGTGGCCTTGCTGGTCTCTATCATCTGCGGCATGTGGAATGGGGTGCTGGTGGCTTATATGCGCATCCAGCCGATGGTGGCGACGCTCATCCTGATGATTTTGGGGCGCGGGATTGCGCAGTTGATTACCAACGGCTTGCGCGTCCAGATTACCTATAAGCCGTATGCCTTTCTCGGTCAGGGCTGGATTATCCTGCCGTTTTCGCTCTATCTTGTGGTGTTTGTTTTTGCCCTGACCTGGCTGCTGACCCGCAAAACCGCCCTCGGGATGTTCATCGAGTCGGTCGGCACCAACTTTCGCTCCAGCTTTTTCAGCGGCATCAACGAGAAGCGCATCAAACTGATGGTTTACACCTTCTGCGGCTTTTGCGCCGGGATTGCCGGGCTGGTCGCCAGTTCCAACATTCGCACCTCTGACGCCAACAACATCGGCCTGACCACCGAACTGGACGCCATCCTGGCGGTGGTCATTGGCGGCACCTCGATGCGCGGCGGGCGTTTCTCGCTGCTGGCCAGCATGATTGGCGCGTTGGTCATGCAGGCCATCACCCAGTCGATGTATGCCATCGGCGTTCCGGCCTTTGCCTTGCAGGCCATCAAAGCCGTGGTTGTCATCCTGGTCATCTTGCTCTATTCCGAGCAGGTGCGGGGCTTCGTGCGCAAATTCGGCATGACGAGCAAAGGGCCCTAGCCATGGTGTCATCCTTGAAAAACTTCCTTGCCAGGAACCGCAAATTCATCCCGCTGATGTCTACCGCCTTGCTGGCGCTGACCGCCTACGCAATCGGGGCCTGCTTTTTCGTTGGAATGCGCAACCCGCAGGTCTTTTTCAACCTGTTCCGCAACAGCGCCCACCTGCTGATTAGCGGCATCGGCATGACCTTCGTCATCCTGACCGGCGGCATCGACCTGTCGGTCAGCGGCGTGGTGGCGCTGACCACCGTCTCGACGGCGGTGCTGCTGCGCGAAGGGGTGGCCCCCTGGCTGGTCATCCTGCTCATGCTCCTGATGGGCATGTCGCTTGGCGCGGTGATGGGGACGTTCATCGTCAAGTTGAAGGTGCAGCCTTTCATCGCCACCCTGGCCGGGATGTGGTTTGCGCGCGGGATGTGTTTCTTTATCAGCGACAACGCCGTTAATATCGACAACCGCATTTTCCAGATTCTCGGAAAGACGAAAATCCTGGTTCCCGGCCTGATGGAACTTTCCGTTCAGCAGGGAACGCCTGCCCCGTATATTTCCATCCCGGTCGTGTTGGCCTTCGTTCTGCTGGCGGTTGCCATCTACGTCGCGCACCATACCCGCTTTGGGCGCACCGTGTACGCCATCGGCGGGAACGAGGGCCGCAACGAGCAATCGGCCCGGCTGATGGGCCTGCCGGTCGACCAGACCAAACTGCTGGTTTATACCTTCAACGGGTTCTGCTCGGCGCTGGCGGGTTTGTGCTTCAGCCTGTTCGTCTTTTCAGGACACGGCCTGTACGCCCCCGGCTTCGAGTTGGATGTCATTGCCTCGGTGGTGATGGGCGGAACCATGTTGACCGGCGGCTCCGGCTATGTGTTCGGCACCCTGTTCGGGGTGCTGGTGCTGGCCGTCACCCAGGCCCTCATCCAGTTCATCGGTTCGCTCAGTTCGTGGTGGACGAAAATCGTGATTGGCGTGCTGACGCTCACCTTCATCGGCGTCCAGACCCTGCTGGCGAACCGCAAAGCGGGACGTTCCCAGGCGCAGACCAGTCCTGCGGCCGTCCGCCGGCGCAGGCTGGCGTTTGGGCTGGGCGCAGTGGCCGTGCTGGCTGTCATCGGGTTGTTTTCTATTTCGCAGATGGGAAACGCCTCTTCGGCAGAAACCACCGAGACGGCCCAGTGCCAGGTGGCTCCTTTCCGCGAGGCGGAAGCGGTCAGCCTGTTGGAAAACGGCGCGGCCCTGGTCTATCATCGCACGGCCGGGCCCGATTGCGTCGATGAGTTGTACGCCATCTACCCGGATGGACGCATTACCGCCACGGCGGGCGGGCAGACCGTCGAAAAACAGGTTCCTGCTGAGGAAGTGGAGGCCCTGCTCGTCGCCATCAGCGTCGACCACGGCTGGTTCACTGCCGAAATCTACAGTACCTATCTCAACCCCTGCCGCCAGTGCTACGCCCACTTTATCGACATTTCCTACGACGGCCAGCAAAAAGCCGTGACGGGCGTGGACGGCACGACCGCCATGCCGCCCGGCTACGCCTTTGCCCTGGCTGAAATCAGGCCGCTGCTCCCGGCGCTCAACCCATAGGAGGCGCGACAATGAAGCCCAAGAAACTGCTTACCCTGGCGCTGCTCGCCTACGCCGTCATCTCATTGGCCTGCGTTTACATTGTCCTGCCCGAAGGCCTGGAAGCGCCCAAGTCCGCCCAGGAAGGCCACGAACAAAAAGCCTGGTACGGGTACGCCACCAACGTCAACCAGACAGCGGCAGGCGATTTGCGCATTGAAATCACCCTTCGCAACGACACCGGCGAGTGGAGCACCATGCGCGCGGTAGAAAACAAACCGGCGGTACTGACCAGCGGCGGCAAATCCACCAACTGCGAGACCGTTTTTGTCAGCACAGGCGGGCATCGCTTCGCGCCGGGATTCCAAATGCGCGGCTATACCACCGGGAATAAGTCGGCCCCCGAGACGCAACTGCTCTATGTGGAATGCAAGATCGCCCAGGCCGAGTCCGGCGCGAAACTCGTCATCGACTACGTCAGTTTCCAGGGCGAGTTGGACGATTACAAGCCGGAGGAGAACAAAGCCACCGGCAAATTGGAACTCAACCTCGATGAAGTTGCGACGGATTTGACCTACCCGGTTGCCGAAGCGGTCGAGGGTCTCATCCTGGAGCCTGGCACGAACATCACTGGCTTGAGCGAGAACGTGGTCACGCTGCTGGACGCCCAGCGCGGCGAGAGCGGATTCCTGTTCACCTGGCAGAACTTCAACCCGACCAAATTCCCGCTCAAAACGCGCATCGGCACCCCGCCCGTTATTGGCGCGGATGGCATTCTCTACGGCGTTTACGAAACCCTGGATATTGTCCCCGTTCCGATTACCCCGGCCAACGAAAACATGCAATGGGAGACCGAATCGCCTGTCCCGCAAGACGTGAGCGGTTGCTACATCCTGTTGAGCGTTGAATCGAAAAAGCCGAGGACGTATCTCAACTATGTGATTGATATTAGCGATAAGTAGCAGGGGAACGTCCCGAAGGTTTTAAGCGCGACTCAGCCGCTTGTAGAAACCTTCGGGACGATGTTCTTATTACGGCCTGACAACAAACACCTTCATCCCCTCGCGCGAGGCGGCGGCCAGGAAGCGGTCGTCGGGGCTGAAGGCCAGGGCCGTCACCGGGCTGTCGAAAGCCTGGAAGGTTGCGCTCAACTCGAAATCGGGCGAATACACCACCACCGAGCCGTCGGTCAGGGCAAAAGCCAGCAGGTCTTCCCTGGTGGAATAGGTCATCATCACAATCTCTGCCTGGAACGAAAGACGTTTTACTTCGCGGATGTCGTAGCGGGGCGGTTCCATTACCTGGACAATCGTCAAGCCCTTATCCAGGTCGCGTTTGAGCAGCAGGAGCGCGCCCTGCCGGTTCATCAGCAGGGGATTGAGCAGGAAAACATCCCGTTTCTGGGCCAGGGTTTCGCCGCTGGCTTTGTCGAAAACCGTGATGACAAAGGTTCTCGACCTTTGCTGGGTGGTATAGGCAAACAGCGCGCGCGTTTCTGCAAAAGCCTGGAACGCGCCGCCAACCGACTCCGAAGCGCGTGGTCGTCCTTTGGCATACAGGTCTGCCGCCGCGCCGCGCACGTCGATGAGAACCCACTCCCCGCTGCGGTCAACCACTTTCACGCGGTAATCGCCAAACACGTCCAGGATGGTCTCTCCGCGCCAGTTTTGCAGGATGGTGCGATTGTCTTTCACAATTTCCTTGAACGCGATGGTGTCGGAACTGAACATGGCGTTCCCGGCACCCTCGAAGCAATTCTGCTCACCGACGAAGATTTTTAGCCAGCAAACGCCGTTCGCGGTGCTGACCAGCAGCATTTCGCTACTGATATAGCGAAAACCGTTGTACTCGCCTACAGCCAGGTCGTTGGTCGAATCTTCGAGGGCAAACTCCTGTTGCCATGACGGCGGGAAAGGCGACAGCGAGTCGGTTTCTATCGTATCCAGGCGGAGATTCTGACCGGATTGGATATCCCACTCGGCGGTGATGACCGTTGCCCGGGTGCGGTTCGCATTCCAGGAGGTGCTGACGCCCCGCAGCGTGCTTCCGTCGACAAAAGAGAGTTCCCACTGACGCGCCCTGCCGCCCGGCTGGGTCACTTCGCGGGTGATTTTGAAACCCTCCACGCTGTAAATGCGCAGGCGGTTGCTGAAAGTAAGAGCCAGCGACCTGGCATCCGGCGAAAGGGCAAAGGGCGTGTCGTTGGCGGGCAGCAACAAGCTGGACGGCGTTCCCCAGGTTTGGGTATCGTAAACCAGCAGGCTGCGGCCATCGCGGACGGCGAACAGGGCGCTGTCTGCGCTGAATTGCAGGTCGCGGAGTGATTTGCCGCTGCTTAACACCTGCCGCCCGTTTTGCAGGTTGAAGACGCGCAAGATCGAGTCCCTGGCGGCATAAGCCAGGAACCTGCCGTCAGGCGAGAGGATGACCAGCCCCTCGTTTTCCCGGCCCCGGTAGGATGTTTCGAGCGGGATGTTCAGGCGCAGGGTTTTCCATTTGAAGTCTTGGGTTTCATAAACTTGTGCTTCCCAACGCCCGGCGTTACGGGTCAGCACGGCAAAAAGAGTGCCATCCTGGTTGACCGCGAGACAGTTTTTGCAGGGAATGGCGTGGGTGAAAATATCGCGCCAATGCGCCAGTTGCTCGCCAGATTGGCCGAACACGAACAGACCGTTGCTGGTACTGATGAATAATTTCTGTCCATCGCCGCTCGGCACGGCCTGGCGGATGACCGGCTTCATGGCCTGCCAGACCGGGGCCAATTGCGGGACGACTTCGAGCTCGATAGGCGGGAATCCCATGTCGATGACCGGCGTTCCGGCGGCGGCCGGCGCATAGACCCGGGGCGTGCGAGTCGGGCTGGGCGTGATGCTGGGCGTGATGGTTGGCGTGCTGGTTGGCGCGGGAGTTTCGGTGGGAATATCGGTGGGTGGCGGGGGAATGGTGTGGGTTGGCGCGCCTGCCGGCACGGCAGCCTGGGTGAGATACTCCGGCGGGATATCAGGATGGAGCGTTGGGGTTTCGGGTTCAGTGAGCGCAACAGCCGGATTTTCGGGCGACGTACCCGGTATACCTGCGCACGAAGCAAGCAGGGCGAGTAAGAGCAACGCAGGCAGTGTCATGGCCGAGAGTTTTTTCATTATTTTCCTCGCGTAAATGGGTGTCAGTCGTTCAGGTACAGGCCGCCGGTGGCTTCCATCCAATCGGCAATTTTCACCACGGCGGCGGGGATGTCGTTGTCGGAGATGTCCACTTCCAGTTTGGGCAGGGCAGATTGGGCCGCCAGGCGTTGTCTCAGAGATTGCTCTGTTACGAAACGGTTCAGGTCGTTGTACTGGTCGGGCTTGCCCGAGACTTTGAGCCGCTCCTCGCGCGCGGCGGTGAAGGATTCGGGGGAGCGGTTCATAAAGACCAGCCGAAAGCCCAATGGAACGAGACGCTGCCCCAGCCAGCGAAAGTCGTAATCCCGCCCGTGGGTTTGCAATTGGCAGGCGCGCGTCGAAATATGGAAGCGGTCGACAATCCACGAATAGTAGCGCTGCAACTCGAACAGCCGCGCCCAGGCGTGGTAGGTTTCCATTGCCAGGGCTTCCTCCTGCGGCTCGAAGTTTATCAGCCCGTCACAATTACACATACTCGTTGAAGCCGTCAATTCTGGGGCCAATTCCTATCTTTGCCCAAGCGGGCAGGGCTGATTGTATCGTATAAGACCCCTGGCGGGGCAGGCTTTAGGGCTTGCCCCGCTTATTGCCCTTACCGGGCAGGCTGCAAACAGCATTGCGGCGCGTTCGGTTTTCAATGATTACAAAGCCCGCAAAGCAGCAAATACCTTGCGGCGGCAGGCGGCAGACCTGGCTTTGTTTGCCGAATACCTGAACGCAATCGGTTTGCCAAGCGGCGATTTTGCCCAAGACCTCCAGGCATGGGCGGGCATTGCTTGGGGATTGGTTGAAGGGTTTGCCCGCTGGCAATTGGCGGCAGGCTATGCCGTAACAAGCATCAACGTTCGGTTGGCAACCGTCAAGGGTTATGCCCGCCTTGCCCTGAAAGCAGGCGCGATTGAACAAGCCGATTATGCGATGATTGCAACCGTCAACGGTTACAGCCACAAGGAAAGCAAGCGGGTTGACGAACAACGGCAGGCGGCAGAATTACCGACCCGCAAAGGCGCAAAGAAAGCGGCGGCGGTATCCTTGACCCCAGAGCGGGCGGCGCGGCATGGCACGCCCCTTGACCGGCTGCAAGAGGCGGGCGGATGGAATAGCCCGCAATGCCTTTGCGATACATTGCGGCGGCGAAAATTGCCCATGATGGCATAAAATTGGATTGATGGCGCATATCGTGATATACTGATATACAAGAAAGGATACTGTCCCCATGAAAGCTATCTCTTTACGCTTAGACCCCACTCAATACGAACGCTTGCGCGTATTGTCCTTTGCCACGTCTACCCCAATCTCTGAAATGATTCGTTCTGCGATTGACGGCTATTTGACCCAAAACCAGAAGCCGAAACCGGGTCAAGAGTGGTTTTGGTCAGAAGCGTGGCAGGCGGCAGAGCGTGAAGCGGAGGCCGATTTAGCGGCTGGCAATTATGAGACGTTCGATACGATGGATGAATTTCTGGCAAGCCTGAAATGAAACATCGCCGAACCCCCCGCTTTGCCCAGGCCTTCGAGAAACTGCCCCAGGATATGAAAGACCTGGCAAAAAAGACCTTCCTGCTCTTTACTGAGAACCCATCCCATCCAAGTTTGAACATCGAACGGGTGGAAGGATACCCCGGTGTGTATTCTAGCCGTATCACACAAAAATACCGCTGGACATTTCATTTTGAAGCCGACCCCGAAACAGGTGAGCGCGTTTGCGTTCATCGGGTGATTGGGGGGCATTATT
>DAOUAZ010000112.1:0-4600 GCA_034432975.1 Anaerolineales bacterium
CATTCGCAGCTGCATCTCTACCGCTCGAAAAAATGGACAGCGGGTACTGGAGGCGCTTTTCAATGCCTTTGCCGGTTCACCTTTCCGGCCAGCCTTTCTAGCCGCTATCCCGGCTGAATAGATACAATTGCCGGTATCTTAGTTGCCCGCTCGTTGGAAATTTTTTAGAGCAAAGTCAATTTTTCGTTAGTTGCCGGCCGGTATTGTGTTAAAAGGTTGGCTTTGGGCGAAAAAGGGAACTTTTGGCAGGGAATCATCGTCCAGGAAACACCAATTCAACAAACAAGGAGGTTCCTATGCGTCGGTTTGCCAATTTATCCATCCTGATGGTCATGTTTCTCAACGCAGGCTGCCAGGCTGCCTCCCCGCTGCAAACAAATGTCGCGCCTATAGGGAACGAGGCAGTTTTCCAGGCAACCGCTGCGCCGCCAGAAATACCAACCCAGGCGGCGGCAACACCGGACAGAATGGAGGCGTCGATGAGCAAGACCCCAGAACGGATCCCAAAAACCGAAGAACCGATTCGAGTAACTGGGGAGGTTCCGCTGGAACTGCTCGATTCGATGTTGAAAGACTTGACTGCCCGTACCGGGGCCGCGCTGGAACAGGTTTCCATCATCCGGGGGCAGGCAGTTGTTTGGAATGATGGTTCGCTGGGCTGTCCTCAGCCGGGAGTGATGTATACCCAAGCGCTGATCAATGGCTATTGGGTTGAGTTGGAGATAGCGGGCAAGAAATTCGACTACCGGGCCTCCGAAACAGGGTACTTCTTCCTGTGCGAAGGCGGATTTCGTCCTGGTATTTTGCCAGTTACACCCGATTCATGACCCAAACTCTGGTGGAAAACGAACGGAGCCCCTCATCGGGGCTCCGTGTTTTTGCAGGAAATTACCAGGCTATGGAACGAGGAACAGCAAGGCCTCCGTATCCTGCGTTGCGCCGCCGCGATTGCCTGCGCCGCGGTCGCCATTGGTCACAAGCATCAGGCCGAGTTCAGGCGTGTTGCCAGGGAACAGGCCAAAGTCATACACTAACAAGCCTGACGGATTGTAACTGTTGGGGGCAATATCGCTGGGTTCACCGTAGAATCGCTCACCAAGCGGGGTGACGGTCAGGTCTTCGACGATGTCACCAGGCCCGCCAAAGTAGAAGTCCTGAGCAATCACATCCATGTTGACCTGTCGCGCCAACAATGCAGAAGCATTCATGCCAATCTGCTCGCCACAGATGGTCAAGACCGTGTTGCCAGTGTTGGTCGAGTGTTCAGCAAAGAAGAAGGCTGAAGCAGAGCCAGTGGAAAGGTTCAACGCCCAGGTCAGTTGACGGCCATCAGTAATCGTGCCAAGACCAGAGGCATCACGGTTGAGAATGACAAAATCATCCGTGCCATCTTGGTTCGTGTCCAGCCAAATCTGGTGACTGACCGGCAGGAGATGCTGCTGGCGCTCCCAGGTGTTGACGGCAAAGACCCACAGGAAGGACGGATTCGCAGAGCAGAAGCCAGCTGGGACCGGGAAAGTGTTGATACCCACCCCGCGAATGTCAGGCGTGGGTGATTGCTGTCCCAATCCACCTTCGGGCAAGTTATCGCTGACAGCCAATAAAGCATAAGCGTCATTTTGAGCCACGCCAACGCCAGTATTGTTCAGTCCAATCACCTGCGGGAAGGCGTCTTCTTCAAGGGAAGTCGTATCTGGTATCAGGCGGGCAGCCTTGCGCGGCAATACGTGCCAGGCCAGGTGGATGGGATGTTTCCCGTCGTCCAGGATGAGATAACCATCGTATTCATTGGTCGTCAAGCTTGCCGGATCAGCGCCTGCGCTGCCAGAGTTCATGAAGTTACCGGGCAGCTTGGAGCCGTCGATAGTCAGCGTGACCTTGAAGAAGGTCGATTTGCCCTTGCCGGGTTTGACCTCGACCTTTGCAGGGGCGCTCACCGTCACTGCCCCATTTGCAGCGTCATCGGCAAAGCGGAAAGTCGGCGTGATGTTATAGGTGCGCTTTCTGTTGGCAAGGTTGCGGATTTCAATGGTTTTGGTAATGGTTACCATCCCATCGGCCACATCGACAAAACCAAAGCTCAGGGCCCCGGTCGGCACATCTTTATCGAACGCCGCCACAGGCGCAGCAAGCGCGCGGTCAACGCGCACTTCGCCACCTCCAATGCGCGTGATGGGCGCCAGCACGCCGGTCAGGGGATTATTGATGATATTGATTTCTCCATTGTTCATCAACAAGGCCTTTACTTCGAGAGGCGTCAGGCCATTGCCGTGGAATGCGCCCTGGCGATGGTCACCGCGGCCACCTTTGGGGGCTTCATAAGCATCGAGTAGCAGGGCCGCCGCGCCGGTTACCATAGGCGCGGCCCCAGATGTGCCGCCGAATGGGCCTGTCTCTATGCCGGTGCCGTAGATTGCAGAAACAGAAGCGCCAGGCGCGCCGATTTCGGGCTTGATGAGGGTGGTATTTTCATGCTGCGGGCCGCGCGAAGAACTGCCCACCATCGTACCGGCCAACGGGATGCCGACAGCTGGGTCGAAGCGCGCCACTGTATTCGGCAGGCCAGCGCGCAGGCGGTTGGCAACTGTTAGGCTGACCATGTAACCAGGCACAAACGCGTTACCGCCGCCGTAGCCGCCCTCAAACGGGTCGCCTGGCGCAACCAAGCCGATGATGCCAATCAGGCCGCCGCCAGTCGCAATGTTGGCAATCTTGATACTGAATGAGCAGGCGCCACGATTGACAAGCACAATTTTGCCTGCCAACGAACCGGGGGCAAACGGGTCACAGCCCAGCAGGTTGCCGCCCGCGCCATCACCATACTGCACCGGAGCCTCGATGACTGCCGTCAGCGGAGCCGACCAGGGCTGGAAGACCGCTGGGAAATTGCCCGTAATGCTTGCCGGGGCAATGATTTGCATCAAGGGAAGAAAAGCGCTCGGCACGCTGGTCTGGGCCACCGAGAGGGCGGTCTTGGCAGCCGCGGGAGTTCCGTTGGCATAAGGCTTGTCGCCAGAGTTGCCCGCCGAGGCCACCGTTAGGATGCCCAATCTCGTGGCGTTATCCACTGCGGCAGCCAGGTCATCATCGAAAGGCTGGCCATAAGAAGCGCCAAGCGACATGTTGATGATATCCACCCGGTCCTTGATTCTGCCATCGCCATTGGGGTCAGCCGCGAATTCCATCCCCTGAATCAGGGCGATGCCCGAACAGGATGATGAGACCGATGAGCAAACCTTGACCGCATACAAACTGACGCCCGGGGCAACCCCGCCAACGCCACCGATGATATGGGCTACATGCGTTCCATGACCAGCACCAATGCCCTTATCGAGCGGGTCCGGGTCAGGGGCCAGGTCTCCATTCGGCCACACTTCGCCTACGAAATCATAACCACCCACAATCTTTTTGGTTGGGAAAGTCTTTCTTTCGATAATGGTTGGGTCATTCGCATCAAAGTCGGCCACCTTACCGGAACCACCGAACGCAGCATGAGTGTAATCAATGCCGCTATCGAGAACGGCTGCGCTAATCCCTTTGCCGGTTATCTTCCTGGCATGTACCGATGAGGCGCCGATGTAAGGGACTGTTTCGGACAGGTCTAATTCGTAGTTTCCCACAGGCGCAATCCGCACCACCCTCGCATCTTGAGCCAACTGAGGCAACACGGAGGCATTCACTTCCACAAATACAGCGTTCAGCACCAATTGGACCCGCCCAAGCACGCGCGCATTTGGGTCCAGATTGCGAATACTTTTGATAAATGCATCTTGTTGGGCTTTAGCCTTGTTCTTGGCATTTCCCTCATCTCTACCTTTCTCGTAGGCGACCGCGCCTGATTCAGATGAGAGGCGGATAATCACCTTGCTGGCGCCCTCCACGCCCATCAGGGAGCGATCAAGCACATCAACCGAGAGACCGTCCATCTCAACCGGCGTATCCAACTTGAGCGAAAGAATGCTTTCAGGAACCTCGCGGCTGGCCCAACGATCTGGCCCGCCATCCTGAGCAAAAGCGGCAGAGACGTTCGAGAAAACCAACGCCAATGCCATCAAAACATAAAAAAAGTTGCGTTTCATGAACTGTTTCCTCCTTAAAAAGTCGATCTCTAGCTTGCTCGATTAAATACAAAAAACCCTGCGTTATTTCGATTTACACCTCCTGGAAGTTTGAATTGGAAACCTCCTTAAGCGACTTTGAAACATCACCTTTTGAAGTCTGGATACCTGCTTGCAGTTGCAGTCCCATAACTTTCGGTTCCACCTGGTTAGAAAGGCTGCCCCTTTTCTGGCAACTCGATTGGACTTGAAACAATAAAGTTCCAGCCTCGCTTATAAAGTATAGCGCGGCCTTTCAAAATTGCAAGCATTTTGCAATTATCTCCAGGCAAATCATCCGAAATTCACCTACTACAGGACAACAAAGTCAGCGATATCTGACAGGGTATAATCAATGTACAGGAAAAGTGTAACTACCTTGGCAATGTCACATTAAAAGATTGGCGCATTTTTTACCACAACGGTAACGAAGGAACACGACGGAAACCAATTTTTCGGTTTTGCTCTCCGTTGTGAAGCGTTGTTGCCGTCGTGGTGAAGTG
>DAOUAZ010000113.1:0-22646 GCA_034432975.1 Anaerolineales bacterium
TTTCAAACCATCGAACAGGTAGCCGGGTTTGAAACCTTGCTCTTGGCCGAACTTCTGCCAACTCTCGCTGGTGAAGGCTTTGTAGGTGCTTTCGAGTTCATCCAGGTTTCTTTGCAGGTTGCTGACCAGTTCGACGCGCTGGATGGCAAGCGCGAGTTGGTCGGCCATGATTTGCAGGGTAGCAACATCGTCCTGGGTGAAGGCTTCGGGTTGGGTGCTTTGTACGTCCAGCACGCCTAAGACCCTGTCGTCCAGTTTCAATGGAATGGCAACTTCGGAACGGGTATCAGGCAAGAGTGGATTTTTGAAGTAAGCGGCCTCTTGCCCGGTGTCGAGCGCGATGCGTGGCGTTCCGGTGGCGGCAACATAGCCTACCAGCCCCACCTGCCCCAGCCTCAGTCGGTGTCCCTGTTGCAACATTTTGCGTCCGGCTTCGGTAGGGGATGCGCGCAGTATGGCGTATTCCCGGTCGGCGTCGACCAGGAATATGCCGGTATGGTAAAAGTTGAACCTATCCAATATCAATTGGGCTGCGCGGTTGAGAAGTTCGTCGGGGTCCTGAGATGTGGTCGCATCGCGCGCGACTTCAGCAGCGATACGCATGTAATTGGCCTGTTTTTGCAGGTCTTGCGTGCGCTCTTCCACTTTTGTTTCGAGTGTGCGCACGAGGGCTTCCAGCTCGCCCGCCATTTTGTTGAAGCTAACTGCCAGGCCGCCGAGTTCATCTTGTCGGTTGGAAGCAATGCGCATCGATAATTCACCGCCCGAAAGCGCCGCGGCTTTTTCGGCAAAATCCTGGATGGGAATGGTGATGGATTGTGATGTGATAATGACGATGGTGAGCACCAGTAAAACCATGACCAACCCAATGGAAACGTAAACCGGAAGCGAGTTTGCGATTCCGGAGATTACTTCCTGCTGGTCAATTTCTGAAACCAGGAGCGATTCAATCTCAGAAACCCAGGCATAATGGCCAAAGACATTCTCTCCGCTGTAGTTTGTGTATGTATTGCTGCCTCGCAGGATGTTATTGGAGAAGGCTTGTTGCGCCGGGTAGGTGTTTATTTCATCGGTTTCCTGGCGGGTTGTCGTGGTTGGGATTACAAAACCTCCCACCTGGCTGACCAGGTAGGTTTCGAGCGTCGGGCTCGTCCCCGGGATGGTGGTGGTAACTTCGTTGATGGCGCTGAAGTCGGTGCGCAGTACCAGCACGCCGGCAAATTGTTCTTGTAAAAGTATTGGGTGGAGAATCAGTAGAGAAATTTCCTGGCTGGCGCCTGGGAAGTTTTCCTCAATTGCAAATGACTTTTGCGCCCTCGCTTTTTCAACGAATGTGAAACCCGATAAGTCGAGGCTTTCATTGTTGACGTTGGTAGAGATGATAACGACCCCGTTGGCGTCTGTTAGCAGGTACTCATCAATGATGGTTTGTTGTTGCAGCCTGGTCAGGTAAGAGCGTACCAACCGGATGTTGATGCTTTCGATCGGGCTTTTGGCGTCGCTCGACATGGTGTTTTCCATGATTTGTGAAATTGTGATGTCGTTTAAAGGCTGGGCGGCTTGTTTTTTCAGGCTTCCTAAAACCAGGGTTATTTGGGCTGCTTTCAGGTTAGAGATGGTTTCGAGCTGTTCAAAGGCGCGATTGCGGCTGTCAATGTAGTTGATGATTGAGCCAATGATGATAAAAACGAAAATAGTGGTAACTGCCACAATGGTGAAAACGGAAACCAGTTTGCGCGACAGAGTTTGGAATTTGATAAGGCCGTTTACCACGCTGATAGCCGCCATTGCTGCGGTGAACAGCAGGTAGATTGCGAAGGCGGCATAATTATTCAGGTTCGCCAGGCTCAGGCGCGGGTATGTAACTTGTGAGTTTACAATGATGACGGCAACCAACAAGGCTGCGCCTATGGCGGCTATCGCTATCTTGGCGCGCGCCGGGATGCCGCGTACGCTAATCAATACCATAACGGCTGATAGCACCATGACAATCGGGAGCCATAAAATTCCCTGCCACAGCAAGATTTGGGCGGCAGAAAGGATGCCGTTTACCAGCATCAGCAGGATGGCAACCAACTCCAGTCTTCCGCTCCGCAGCAAAGGAAACATGGGGAGGTGCAGCAGGCTATCCAGGATGTTGATGCTGGCGACAACGAATAAGAACGAGATGTTTTCAGGAATATCGAAATAGCCCGCCAGGGCAAGCACTGCAATTACCAAGATACCGATGCCTGTCAGGACCTGGAAAACCGTAATAGATGTTACGGCAGCGGAGAGCAATTGATACGCCCCGCGTTTATCTGGCGGCAGGTCGGGTTTTTCGGCAGGAAGTTCGAAGAAGTGTTGGAGCATCTGGTTATCCATTACTGGCGATTATTTTGCCTGGTCGGTTCCTTTTTCCGGCGCGATAAAAACTGAAACTTCTTCAACCTGGGGCAGGCTTCGTAGTTCGCGCGCTGCATTTTGCAGCAGGGCATCCACATCGAGGGAGCGGCTGAAACGGTTCGAAAATTCGCTGACTTTTTGTTCGCGCGCCGCGCGGCGTTGGGATTCTTCCAGAAGGCGGGCGTTCTCGATGGCCAGGGCAACCTGGCTGGCAACCCGCTCTGCCATTTCGCGCTCCGATTCGGCCCAATTGGGGTCATTCACTTTGCGTTCGAGCGAAATCGTGCCAATCGACTTGCCGCGCAAATTCAGGGGAATTGAAATGGTCTTCTGGTTTTCGGTTAGTCTGTCATCGTTGCTGCTTGAAATGGGCGTGACGCCCAGAGGGGTATAGGTGAATCCGCGCGAGCCTTCTTGCAGGCGCAATTTCCAGATATTTGCAGCGCTGGATGCATTGATGCTTTCCAATTGCAGCAAGGCGGACCGGCTTTCTTCGAGCAGGATTGTGTTGTCGATAGCCAGCGCTACCTGGTCGGCCATCGTTTGCAGGGTGTAAATATCATCGAATTTGAAGGCGTTGCTTTCTTCTGACTGGATGTCCAGTACGCCAATAACGCGATTACGAACAATCAATGGCAATGCGACTTCAGAGCGTGTTTCCGGGAGTTCTGGAAGATAGATATAGGTACTGTCTGTGGATACGTCCTGGACGATACGCGGACGCTTCTGGTAAGCGGCATACCCCACTATGCCTTGCCGGCTGATTTCAGTCTTGAATCCACGCTTGAGCAGTTGCCTGCCGCCTTCCGACGATGCGGCCTGAAGGACGACAAATTTTTCCGCCGAATCAGTCAGGAAAATGCAGGCATGATAATAGCCGAACCGTTCGGTGATTTGCTCGACAACGCTTTCCAGCAACTCATCCAGGCTTCGCACCATCGCAGCAGACCGCGCTACCAGGGTGGATGCCTCCAGCTGGGTGGAACGCCGGTTGAGTTCCTGCGTGCGCTCTTCTACCCGTAATTCCAGGTTTTCGCGGACTTCCCTTAATTCCTGGTTGGTTTTTTGGATTTCCGCGATGCGCTGTTTCTCTACGTTTTGTCGGAAATTGTTAAAGAGGATAAGCAGGATGCCCTGTGTAGTAAATTGGCCCAGCTGTAGATTAATGTTGTGGGGCAGGGAAATCCCCGATGCCGGTAAAAGGAATAGCACTGCCGCTATATTGGCTCCTGTCAGCAGGAAGAGTGCCCAGGATGAAAGCAGCCCGCTTGCTATAATCAACGAAAGGGGGATAAAGATGAAAAGGTAAGTGGTAACGTCTTTGTCCGCAAATATGATATTAAGAAACCCGGTTGCGCTGAAGCTAGACACAAGGATGAACGACCCCAGCGAAAAGTATCGTGTTCTCGTGATGAAATAAGCAATAAGAATAACAACAATGGGAACAACGAATACCTGAAAGATGTTCTCGGCTTGCCCAAAGTATGAAAATAATCCGCCGATAGTGTTTAGAACCGCCAATAATAGAGACAGGGTCGCGGCCAGGGTGGCCCGGCGCTGCGCGCCCCTGTCCAGGATTTTGGCAGAAGGCGCAGTGAGCCAGTTCCCAAAGGCTGCCAGCGTTGATAACGACGAACCGCGTGAGGAAAAGTTAGCCGACATAGATTATGCCTCCTCCACTTTGAGTTCAATCGTCGCTTCGGATGCCTCCAGCGCGCGGCCCAATTCGCGCACTGCCGTTTGCAGGATTCCATCGATGGAGGGGGTCGACCAGAGTTTTTGGATGATGGATGCCGAAAGGCGTTCACGCAAAGCCGACTGGTTGCTTTCTTCCACCAACCGAGCATTTTCCAACGAGATTGCTACCTGCGTGGCAAGTGATTCGACCCAGGCCTGGTCTTCCTGTGACCATTCCTCGTTCGTTTGCATGTGTATATAACCAATTGGCTGGTCGCGCAGGTTCAAATTGACTGCAATGTCCTTGGTTTCTTCGGTGCCCGGGATGGCAGGCGATTTTACTGAGTATTCCAGTTTGTTTGCCTGGAGTTTCTCCTCCCAGACCGAACTGATATATTGGCGATTGGACTGGCGCAACTCGCTCAAGGCGTTATCCATTTCCCGGAACAAGCGCGCATTTTCGATGGAAATTGCCACCTGGCTGGCAAGGTTTTGCAGCGTGGCGATGTCATCGGCTTTGAAATCTGCTTCGCGGATGGATTGCACATCCAGCGCGCCAATCACCCGGTCGCCAACGATCAAGGGGAGTGCCAATTCCGAGCGGGTATTTGGGAGGAGCGGGTTATTGAAGCGAACGGCGGTTTCGCCTATGTCCATCGCAACCTGGGCTTGTTTGCTGACGATTGCGTTTCCAACCATGCTGCTGCCACCGACTTGCAAGCGGTGACGCCGGGCTTTCAGGATTTCCCCGGCGGAACCGGTTGCGTCTATAATTTCAGCCCAGCGTTCATTTCCAGTCACCAGGAAGACCGCCACATAGTAATAATCGAAAGTTTTTGCAATCAGGTTGACGACTTGCGAAATCAAATCGTCGGGGTTGAGAATGGTGCTGGCGATGCGTCCGACTTCATTCGATGCGCGCAGTTTTTCAGTTTGGTCTTCTACCCGCTTTTCCAGATTTTGCTGCAACTCTTCGATGCGCGCAATCATGCGGTTGAAATAAATTGCCAGTTCTCCGACCTCGTCGGTAGTGATGACGTGCGCCCGCTGTTTCAGGTCGCCTTTTTCAACCTGTTTGAATACATCGAGCAGTTCGCGCACTGGAGCAGTAATCGATTCAGACACGGAGAAGGCCATAAGGATGCCCAATATCAGGACCGTGATGGCTGCAACAATCAAACTGAATTGGAGTTCTTGCAGGGTTTTCAGCGAGCCGATTTCTTCAAATATTACTCGGTAAGTTCTTGAGTATCCCAGAGGCGCCAGTGACAGGATACTGATTCCCAACAGAACCAGGGTAGTCATGACAAACTTAATGCGCAGATTGGCGCCGACGGCCCCCCTGATTTGAAGTTCGAAGATGGAAGGCTGTAATACGATTCTTGTGGGGCGCATCAGGTATTCAATCAACAGTACCGACGACCCAACGATAATAATTGCAGACAAGCCTGCCCCAAGCGTAGAATAAATCAATTGGTTGATTGTTGCGTTGAGATAAAAATATTGAAACAGAAGCAGCGGGATGATGTTGACAACAATCGAAACCCCAATGGCCGCCGCGCCGTAATTCCAGGCGATTGTATTGCTCTGCCGCCAGGCCCTCAATTCAACCTGGCCTTCACTCATGGATTTTCCGGATTTCCACTGTCCCAGCCGGGTGCTGAGGTCCCTGGTAAAGTAAAATGTCCCGGCTAGAATGATGACATCTCTAATCAGTGTGAGCGCCAGGGTTATCCATAACGATGCATTGTATTGCTCTGGTGAAAAGTTGTTGTTATTGCGCGTTATGCTATTGCTGAGAAAAATACCCAGGGAACCGCAAACCAGCTGGGCAAACAAGACAACATAAACGTGATAATATTTGCCTGCCCAGCCCATCAGACGAAATATAAAACCGGGATTCGGGGTATTTGACTGATTCATAATGTGTCTCAATTATCCGCGCTGGTCTTCCCTGTTGCGCCATCACCAATTTGTACGACAATATCAGTGCGGCGGGCGTTCATCGCCTTGCTTAGCTCGTCAGCGGTAACGGCCAGGATTTTTTGCAGGTCGGTCGTGCGCCGGATTTTGCTGGTAATCTCGTATAACAGGCGTTCCCGTTCCACTTGCTGCCGGAATTGTTCCAGCAGGCGCGAGTGCGCGATAATCGCGGCCAGGCTGCCAGCCAGCGTGCCGAGCATTTCTTCATCGTTTTCGGTGTAAGCATTAACGCGCGGGCTTTCTACGTTCAGCACACCGAGAACCTCGTTGCGATAAATCAAAGGGATGGCAAGTTCCGAGCGCACTTTTTGGTTGACCGCAATGTAGCGGGAATCTTTGGTGATGTCGTTGATGCGCTGCGCTTGGCGGTGAGATGCTACCCAGCCGGTGATGCCAACCCCAAAGGGAATTTTCAGCCTGGCTGATTCATCGTTCGGATACCCGATAGAGGAGCGCACCTCGAGTGTTTTCTGTTCCTTGTCGGCCAGCAGGATGGAAATCTGGTCGCCGCCCAGCGTGACTTGTAAGCCTTGAACTGCGCTGTTGAGGGCTTCTTCGATGGTGGTCGAGGAGGCCGCAGCCGTCGTCACATGATGAAGCAGGCGGTGCTGCGACAGGCGTTCCTGGGCTTCGGCGAATAGCTCAGAGTTGACAACTGCAACCGCCAACTGGTCGGCCAAAATTTGCAGGATTTTGATGTTTTCGCTGGTGAACGCATAGACACGGGTCGATTGCACGTCCAGCACGCCCAGGATTCGGTCGCCCACTCTTAATGGTAAACATGCTTCTGCTTTTGTATCGGGGAGCAGGGGATTGGCGTAATAGGTCTGGTCTTTCGAGACATCGTTGACAACCAGCGCTTCTTTTTCCAGCGTCGTGCGTCCCACGAGCGACTTGGAACCGATGCCCAGTTTATGACCGGCGCGTTTCATTTGCGCCCCAGCCTCGCCGGTTGCCTCGCGGATGACCGCGTATTCGCCTGTGTTATCCACAAGGAACACGGCGGCGTGATAGAAACTGAACCGCTCACGCACCAGGCCTACCGCCTGGCGTAACAGGTTATCGACAATCAGGGAACTGGAGACTTCACGCGAGATTTCGGCAACCGTTTCGAGTTGCAGCGCCCTGCGGCGGGCGTCTTCGAGCAGGCGGATGTTGTAAATTGCCCCGGCAACCTGCACCGAGAGCGCAATCATGAATCGCAGGTCATCCTGGTTGAAACGCTGTTCGTTGACCAGGTCTTGTACCACCAGCGCGCCAATCGCTTCGCCGCTGATAACCAACGGACAGCCAAGCCACGACTTTGGCGGCGTCCCGGCATATTTCGCGCCCAAGGCCCGGGCGCGCCGCTCCGTATCTTCGACCAGCATCAACGGCTGGCGGGTGCGAATCAGGATGGATATCAACCCCTCGCCCAGCGGGAAGGGGTCGATATTTAATTTTACGCCGCCATCGATAGCGTATGGCAGCTCAATGGTCTCGTTCCTGGGCTCGTAAATCGCAATCGCAAAATTGACATCCGGCCCGATAGTGGCGCTGATTTGCTTGTGCAGCAATTCGTATATCTGTTCGAGTTTGTTGGAGGACGAAATGAGTTGGCTGGTTTCCGAAATGCTTTCCAGTTCGCGCAATCTTTGTTTGGTGGCGCGCGCTGCCTTCACGTTGTCCAGCGCAATTGGAATCGTGTCGGCCAGGTTCGCCAGCGGGTTGATCGCTTCCTTTGTCAGTGCTTCGCCGGTCGCTGCCAGGGTCAGCAAAACGCCCAGAACGACCACATCTTGCATGACAGGGATGATTGCAACCTGCTGCCAGGTGGAACTGCCCAGGAAGGTTTGGATTGCTTCAGGCAGGCTCGCTTCCGAAACGGGAGAGATGCTTACTTCGCGCGCAAAAAATTGCACCACCTCGGCGGGTGTCATCTCGATCGAGGCTGGCGCTTCACGAATCGCTTTTTTTGTGGCCGGATTATGGGTGATTGCGCATTCCAGGCCGACTTCGTTCACGACATAGTATAGATTGGCATACGGGCAGGCCTGGAAAACCTTCAGGATGGCCTGGTTGATTTCTTTTTCAGTTTTCGCCTGGAAAACGGCATAGTTTGCCTGGTGTACCCGAAGCAATTGTCGCAGGTCGACCTGAGATGAATTTTTTTCACTCATAACTTTTTCCCATTAAGATAATAAACAAAGAGCGAGAGTTTCCCTTCGAGGAGCCCTCGCTCTGCTTATTTGCTACTCTTCGTAAGGGATTTCCCAAACTGGCTCTCCATGCAAAATCCTTCGTATCTGGTCAGGGAAGCGGTCCGGGTCAAGTGGTTTTCCCAGGAAGCCGTTGAAACCTGCCGCCCTGGCCTTGTTCATTTGCTCCTGGCTGGCCTCGGCGGTGACAGCCACAATCGGGACAGATTTCAGCCGGTCAGATTGGCGAATCTTCTTCATTGCCCCATAGCCATCCTCGTAAGGCAGGCGGATGTCCATCAAAATCAAGTCAAGACGTGGAAGAGTGTCAGCGTATTCGACCACTTCGTAGCCGGAGGTTTTCCACTCGCAGTGGATGCCCATAAAGCCCAGCAAGCGCGCAATCAGTACGAAGTTCGAAACGTTGTCTTCGACAACCAGCACGGTCGTATCTTTGGGGATGCCCGGTTTGCGGCCTGGCTCACCCATCGGGTTGGTCGGGGGAGTGTTGTCTATGCTCATTGGTTTATCTCTTCATGAATCGTTGTACCTGGGCTGAAATTGCGTCGATGTCGATAGGTTTCTGGATGTATCCATCACACCCAGCTTGCAAGGAGCGCTCCTTGTCGCCCTTCATCACGTTGGCTGTCAGGGCGACGATAGGCACATCTCTCATTTCTGGGAGGGCGCGAATTTTTGCTGTCAAGGTGTAACCATCCACGTCGGGCATGTTGATATCCATCAAAATCAAATCCGGCTTGAGGCTTTTGAGCGTTTCCATCGCTATGCTCGCGTTGGCCGCTTCGTATACAGTGTACCCTTCTGCTCCCAGTATCCTGCGAATCAAGGTTCGATTGTTTGGGTCGTCTTCTACGTATAAAATCGTTCCGACGTTTTCATCATTGAACATAGTTACACCGTTCTCCATTTGAATTTTAATGGACGAGTGAGATGGTCTGGATAACAGCATCCTTACAACGCATGATACATTGTATTACGATTATGCTTGGTGTAACAACACTTTCTCACTTTTCGCGATAGTTAAAATTTATTATATCAAGTTCGGCAGGAAAAAAACTTGTCTATGCTTTGCGACTTTGTAATTTCATGAATTAACAATCATTGGTATTTCTCCCGGTCTTGCTGCAAGAGAATGCCTGACAGGGAGAACCAGGCAAAAAATATACATTGCCAGTTCTCGCCTCGCGTTATAATTATCCGAATTTACTCTGGGAGAAACCGGCTTGAACTTAAATCAGCAGTTTGAATTAATTCACCAATCTGCCACCGTCGCCCTCAACGACCGGATTGTGACTGCCCGCGCCGCCGGGAAGCAGGTCATCCCCTTGCACGTCGGCGACCCCGATTTTCCCACGCCCCAGCCCATTGTGGAGGTGGCGATGAACGCCCTGCAAGCCGGTTTAACCCACTACGGCCCCAGCACCGGCACCCCCGAACTGCGCCAGGCCGCCGCGCTGAAACTGGCCCGCGATAACGGGCTGGAGTACGACCCTGAATCAGAAATCCTGGTCACGCATGGCGGGATTCATGCCTACTACCTCGCCTTGCAGTCGATTTTGAACCCCGGCGACGAAGTGCTAATTCCCGACCCGACCTGGGCCACGCACGCCAACATGGCGACCATGCTGCGGGGGAAGGTGGTTCGCGTCCCGGCCCCAGCAGGAAACGATTTCCTGCCATCTTTTGCAGACTGGGAAAAAGCCCTCACGCCCCGCAGCCGGGTCATCGTTATCAGTTACCCCTCCAATCCGACCGGGATGTACCCCACCCGCGCTTACCTGCAAAAACTCCAAGAGTTTGCCGCGGCTCATGGATTGTGGGTTGTGAGCGACGAGGTATACGAAAACCTGTATTTCGATGAAAAACCGGCCTCGGCGGCGGCTTTTCCCGGTGCCAGGGAGCGTACCCTGCTGGTGCATAGTCTCTCGAAAACCTACGCCATGACCGGCTGGCGGGTCGGTTACCTGGCAGCCCCGGCGCGGGTCATCGAAAACGCCGTCAAAGCCGGGCAAAACTCGATTACCTGCGTGGCGCCTTTCGTGCAGAAGGCAGCCGCTTTTGCCTTGCGCGACCCCGGCGTGCAGCAATCTGCCGCCGAAATGCGCGCCGCTTATGCCCGCCGCCGGGACCTTGTTTTGCGTGTAGCCAGAGATATGGAAAGCGAAAAAATCCTGGCAACGCCCTCCAGGGGCGCGTTTTACTTCTTTTTGGATGTTCGCCCGCTCAAAATGTCCTCGCTCGAAGTCTGCGAGCGGGTGCTGGCGGAGGCGGGGGTGGGGCTGGTGCCTGGCGCGGCGTTTGGGGCGCAGGGCGAGGGCTTCGCGCGGATGACGATTGCCGCTTCGGACGAGGAGGTGGAAGCCGGGTTCAGGGCCATCCTCCAGTGGGCAGAAAAGGCAGGAGGTTGAAATGCGGGTCGCTTTCCAGGGCGAACCAGGCGCGTATAGCGAGCAGGCCGTATTCGGGTATTTTGGTCCCGTCGAAACGGAACCCTGCGAGAGTTTCGATAAAGTTTTCGAAACGGTGGCAGGCGGCAGGGTGGAGGCGGCTCTTCTCCCCATCGAAAATTCGCTGGCGGGCAGCATCCACCAGAATTATGACCTGCTGCTCCGTCATCATCTTTATATCGTGGGCGAGTATTTCTTGCGCGTGCGGCATTGCCTGATTGCCGCGCCGGGCGTGACGAGGGCCGAGGTGAAAAAGGTTATCAGCCATCCGCAGGCGCTCGGCCAGTGCGCCGGGTACTTGCGCGGGTTGGGCGCGAAAACCGAAGCGGTCTATGACACTGCCGGGAGCGTGAAAATGCTCAAAGAAAGTGGCGCGCGCGATGTGGCGTCAATTGCCTCGCGCCGGGCGGCGGAATTGTATAGGATGGAGATTCTCGAAGAGGGAATCGAGGATAACCCGGAGAATTACACCCGTTTCCTGGCGATTCAGCCGCAGCCGACCCGGCCTGAAGGCGAATCTAAGACTTCGATTGTGTTCACGCTGAAGAATGCGCCTGGCGCGCTGTTCAAGGCCCTGAGCGTGTTCGCCCTGCGGGATATCGACCTGACGAAAATCGAATCGCGCCCGCTGCAGGGCCAGCCCTGGGAGTACCTTTTTTATATCGATTTTGTCGGCGCGGAGCATGAGCCGCATGTGGGCAAGGCGCTCGACCACCTGGGCGAGTACGCGCTCATGCTGCGGGTGCTGGGGTCGTATCGCCGGGTGAAATATGGCGGGTGATATGCCGATAATGCTCATCCGCCCACTGCAATTCAGGAGAAAGCGGGCGTTCATGTGTAAACCAACGTTCCTGGGCTTTGGGCAAAACACCCTGCAAAACTTTCAGGAACAGATCATAAGGCAGACTGGTCAACCGTTGCGATAAGGCTTGCTGACTGACTTTTTTAGGCTGTTCCCAAAGCTCATACAGGTTTTTCAAGCAAACCTCACCTGCGCTTGTCGCGCAGGCGCAAGTGTCGGGACGTTTCCCCATTTTTTCGAGAAGATGTCAATAGTATACTTTTGTCATGGGTTTCGGCAAAAAGATGCTCTAAATCAATGAGCATTAACGGCATATTAACCTAAAATATATTCATGCTGTAAGCCCCGTACTAATTAGAAAGAGTTTTGCAGGCATGATGACCCTGACCACCCGCCAGCGAGATATTCTCAAAGCGCTTCTCGAGCGCAATCGCCCCCTGGGAGCGGTTGAACTGGCCGGGTTGCTGCGTCTGACTCCGCGTCAGGTTAATTACAGCATTCAGGGGGTCAAACTCTGGCTGCGACAGCATAATCAGGATTTGACGGTTGTTCCGGGCGTTGGTTTTTCTCTCTCTGCTTCACCAGAGCAGGCCCGCGCGCTGGCGCAGGAAATCAGCCTGGTTTCTGGGATGCAGATTGTTTTGTCTGTCGGTCAACGCCAGCAACTGCTGGCGTTGTTTTTATTAACCCGCCCGGAACCTTTCATTCTTTCGCAGTTGGAACAACTCGCCCAGGCCTCGCGCATGACCCTGCTGAAAGACCTGGATGGACTTGAAAGATGGCTTAATGAGCAGAAACTCGACCTGATTCGCAAGCCGCATTTCGGAATCCAGGTCAGCGGCGCGGAGCGCGATTGCCAACAGGCGCTGGCCGAGCTGCTCTGGGGCGAGACTCCCTTTAGCGGCGACCCGGTGACAGCCATTACGCACGCCGAAGGTCTGGTATTCAACTTGCAGGGTGATGCCGCCCTCCTGCCGCTGGTGGAACAGGCCAATCGCTGGCTGTCGAATATGCGGATGCGGCGCGCCATCGGTCTCGTCGCCAAAGCGGAGGAGCAGTTGGGAGGCCGCTTCACCGATGACGCGGTGCTGCACCTGGCGCTGGTTCTGGCAATCATGGATGGGCGCATCCGTGAAGGGTTTCACCTGGACATCGAAGAAGAACGCTTGAACTGGCTGCAAACCACAAAAATCTGGCCGGTGGCGGCTTATGTGGCGCGCCACCTGGGGCGCGACCTGGGCGCAACCTGGAAACCCGCCGATGTGGCCGGGGTGGCGATGGAAATGCTGGCCGCCCCGCGCAACGAAATCCTGCTGGGTGAACTGGAGCGCAACAACGAATTTTCGGCCCTGATTGAGCGGCTGATGGAACACACCAGCCAGGCTTTCGAAATTCCTAAGATGAAATATGACCGCACCCTGCAAAACGGCCTGCTCAATAACATCATCCCGGCCTGTTACCGGCAGCGCTTCAATTTATGGTTCCCGGTTGCGCTCAACAGCGCCGGGCTGCCGGAACGTTATGAGCGCGAACATGGCGTTGCCCAGGAATTGGCCCGAATGACGCAGGAACACACCGGCCTGACCCTGCCGCAGAGCGAAATCGACAACCTGGTGGTTTTGCTGCGCGCCGCCTTCATCCGTAACCGCGCCTACCGCTTCGAGCGGATTATCATCGTCTGCCCGAGCGGCATGGCAACGGCCCAATTGCTTGTGGCGCGCCTGAATGCCCGCTTTCCCTACCTGAGCAACCTGGAAGTGACCTCCCTGCGCGACCTGACTCCCACGCTGGCGGCTTCTGCTGACCTGATTTTGACGACCATCCCCCTGCCCAAACAATACGCCAATCATCCCAGAATCATACAGGTACATCCATTATTAATGCCCGAAGATATCGAAGCCATCACCCAATTCTTGAGTTGACTCATTGTTCCTCCTTTTGGTTACCCGGTAACGCTCCGACCGTTACCTTGTAATGCAGGCGACTCGCCCTGGGTCGTCTGGTCCGTCCCAGAACGACCTGCAATGGCAGGCAAACATATCCTGAAAGGAGAAATGCAAGATGCGAGAGAAGTTACAGCAATTTGGAGGTTTCCTGGCCGGCATGGTCATCCCCAACATCGGCGCGTTCATCGCCTGGGGTTTGATTACGGCCCTGTTCATCCCCACCGGTTGGATTCCGAACGAAACGTTCGCCAAACTGGTCGGGCCGATGATTGTCTACCTGCTGCCCCTGCTCATTGGTTACACCGGCGGCAAAATGCTGCACGGACATCGCGGCGGCGTGGTCGGCGCGGCTGCCACCATGGGTGTCATCGTCGGAGCAGACATCCCCATGTTCCTGGGCGGCATGATTATGGGCCCGTTGGGCGGTTGGTGCATCAAGAAAGTCGATGAATTGCTCGAAGAGAAGATTCCCGTCGGCTTCGAAATGCTCATCAACAACTTTTCTGCCGGTATCCTGGCAATTGTCCTCATCCTGGTTGCCAACGTGGTCATTGGCCCGGTCGTGACCGGCATCAGCAATGCGGCTGGCGCTGCGGTGGATTGGATGGTTGACATGCGCTTGCTGCCGCTGGCGGCGCTCATCATCGAACCGGCCAAAATTCTGTTCCTCAACAATGCCCTTAATCACGGCGTTCTTGGTCCGCTGGGCGTGACTGCCGCGCAGGAAACTGGCCGCGCCATTCACTTCCTGCTCGAAACCAACCCCGGCCCCGGCCTCGGCCTGCTGATTGCCTTCTATGTGGCTGGCAAAGGCATGTTGAAGGAATCTTCCCCCGGCTCGATGGTCATCCACTTTTTTGGCGGCATCCACGAAATCTACTTCCCCTATGTGCTAGCCAAGCCAATCATGGTTTTGGCAATGATTGCGGGCGGCTTCTCGGCCAACCTGTGGTTCGTCATCACTGGCGCCGGTCTCGTGGCGACCCCCTCGCCCGGCTCCATCTTTGCTTACCTGGCCGTGACCCCGCCTGGGCAGCACTTCCAGGTGTTGGGCGGCGTGCTGATTGGCGCAGTGGTTTCCTTCCTGGTGGGCGCTTTCATCCTGCGCGTCAACCCGGTCAAGGAAGTCGAAGAAGAAGAGACTGCCGTTGCAGGCGCTGTTCCCGGTTTAGGTTAGGGCCAGACAGGAAACAGGTAACACCGACAGGCGCGGCAGCCTCTCCTCTTACAGCGGATTATACCGCTGCCGCGCCTGCCAATCCCCAAAAGTTCGCAAGGAGCACGAAAATGGCACAATCGATTTCCGCCGCGCAAGTCAAAACCATCATTTTTGCCTGTGAAGCCGGAATGGGCTCCAGCCTGATGAGCGTCAACTCCCTGAAAAAGAAACTCAAAGCCGCGCAAATTACCGATGTGACCGTTGTTCACAAACCGGCGCGTGAAATCCCCGCCGAGTCCCAGGTGGTCGTCGTCCACAAAGGACTGGCCAAAACCGCCCGCGCCAAAGTCCCCAATGCCGTGGTGGTGGCTTTCAACCACTTCCTGAACGACCCCGTGTTCGACAAACTCGTCAAAGCCCTGGTCGACAAGACCGAAATTGTCTCTACCGAAGCGTAAACTCTGCCGGGTGCCCGGTTTAACTTGCTTTACCAACCAAACGTGCCACGCCTTCTCATCACCGGAACATGCCCCTGACCGGTTTCCCCTTCGGGCCTGTTTCCCTGTCACAGGCGGGTACAGACAGGTCGTGAATTATGTCTATCATCTCGAAAGAACGCATCTCCCTGCAAGCCAGCGCCGCCAATAAAACTGACGCCATCCGCCAGGCCGGGCAACTGCTCGTCCAATCGGGCTGCGTCCTGCATCCTTACATCGAGGGAATGCTGGCCCGCGAACAGTCCATGTCCACCAGTCTGGGCAACGGGGTCGCCATCCCGCACGGCGTTTACGAAAACCGCGACCACATCCTCAAAACCGGCCTTTCCGTGCTGCAACTGCCCGCTGGGGTAGATTGGGGCGAGGGCGAAATGGTTTATCTCGTCATCGGCATCGCCGCCTCGGGCGACGAACACGTCGGCGTGCTTTCCAACCTGGCCGAAGTCGTGGACGATGAGAACAACCTGAACGAACTGCTCCACGCCGCCGACCCGGATGTGATTGTCAAATATTTGGGTACCAATTAACTATGGAGTGCGGAAGATCTGCTTCCGCACTGCAAAAGCTCTGCTTCCGCACTGCAAAAGCTCTGCTTTTGCGCTCCAAACTATTTGAAAACCGAGCCTGCCATGAAACAAATCGAACTGGTCATCCAAAACCCCACCGGCCTGCACGCCCGCCCGGCCAAAGCGTTGGTCAGCCTTGCCAAACAGTTCAAGTCTGAAATCCGCCTGCTGTATAGCGAGAAAAACGCCAACGCCAAAAGCATGGTATCGGTGTTGACGTTGGGCGCGGTCAGCGGCAGCGCGATTACGGTGCAGGTCAACGGGGAAGATGAAGACGCTGCTCTCGCTGAATTGGAATCCGCCATCCGGGCCGGTCTCGGTGATAATGACGCGCATTCCGCTACTGCCGCGCTGGAAATTGCTCCCGCCAACCCTGCGGAATCTGCCCCCGAACCTGTCCATGCCGAACCGGGCGTCATTAAAGGGATTGGCGCGGCTCCCGGCATTGCCGTCGGCCCCATTTTTCATTTTCAGCATGAAAGCCTTGATGAGGTTGGTGAAGCCAAACTCTCCCTGGCCGAGGCGTTGACGCAGGCCAAAACGCAGCTCGCCGCCCTGCGCCAGCAGATGACCGGCAAAAAACTCGGCGCGGAAGCCGCCATTTTCGAGGCCCACGCCGAATTATTGGACGACCCCGAATTGACGGAAGCGGTCGAAGCGCAAATCAAAACCGGTCAGAACCCGCTCACTGCCTGGAAAACCGCCATCGCGGAACGCGCTGATGCGATTGCGGCGCTCCAAGACCCGATTCTATCGGCCCGCGCTGCCGATTTGCGCGATGTGGGCCGCCGCGTGCTGCGCCTGCTGCTCGGCGTGAGTGAAACCGGCGTGAGCCTGCCCGCCAAACCGGTCATCATCGCCGCCCGTGAACTTTCCCCCTCCGATACCGCTTCCTTCGATCCGGAGCGGGTGCTTGGCTTTGGCATCGTCGAAGGCGGCCCGACTTCGCATATCGCCATCCTGGCCCGCGCCCTCGGCCTGCCCGCCATCGTCGGCGTGGACGAGGCCATGCTGGCCCTGCCCGATGAAACCCCGGTCATCTTGAACGGCAATGACGGCACGCTGACCGCCAACCCCGACCCAGATGTGCTCAGCCGCTCCGCCCAGGCTCAAAAACGCTGGCTCGAATATCGCCGCTTTGCCGTCGAGCAGGCCGCCCTGCCTGCCGTCACCCTTGACGGGCATCGGGTCGATGTCACCGCCAACGCCGGCTCGGTCGCCGACGCCGCCGAAGCCATGAAAATGAGCGCCGATGGGATTGGCCTGTTGCGGACGGAGTTCCTGTTCCTGGAACGCGCCACCGCCCCCAGCGAGGAGGAGCAGTTCAGCGTCTATCGCGCCATCGCCGAGACCATGCAAAACCGTCCGGTCATCCTCCGCACCCTCGACATCGGCGGCGACAAACCGCTGCCGTACATCAAATTGAAGCCGGAACTGAACCCCTTCCTGGGTGAGCGCGGTATCCGCCTGTGCCTGAACCGCCCCGACCTGTTCCGCGAGCAGTTACGGGCCATCCTGCGCGCCTCGCAGCACGGCAACCTGAAAATCATGTTCCCAATGGTCAGCGACGTGGCCGAAATCCGCCAGGCGCGCGCCCTGATTGATGAATTGCGCCAGGAACTGGGCGTGGGCGAAATCCAGTTCGGCATCATGGTCGAAGTCCCCTCCGCCGCGCTGCTGGCCGATAAACTGGCCCCTGATATCGACTTTTTCTCCATCGGCACCAACGACCTGACCCAGTACACCCTGGCCGTTGACCGGGGCAACGCCGCCCTGGCCGCCAGGCACGACGGCCTGCACCCCGCCGTGCTGCGGCTGATTGCCCATACCATCGAATCCGCCCACAAACACGGCAAACGCGCCGACATCTGCGGCGAACTCGGCTCCGACCCCGCCGCCGTGCCGATTCTCATCGGCCTGGGCATGGACGAACTCAGCGTCAGCATCCCCTCCGTGCCGACCGTTAAGGCCCAGGCGCGCGGCTTGAAATTCTCCGAACTCCAGCTCCTCGCGCAGCAGGCCCTCGAATGCTCCACCGCGCAGGAAGTGCGGGCGCTGGTCAAGCAACATTTTGGTTAATTCTGGAGTCCCGAAGTTCTACTTCGGGACAGCACAAGCGGCGCGCCCCGGATGTCCACGACTTTCTTAAAGTCCAGGTTGCCACCACCTGCACGCTAAAAGCAGCCACGAATAACCCGAATAACCACGAAAGATTCGAGTAAATTCGCGCTACACCTGCCCTTGCGGGCGGTGCAAGGGTTCGTGGCAAAAGTTTTACCCCAGGCTGATTTTAAGAAGTCCTGCCCGGATGTCCAGCGCAAGTAGAACTTTCGCACTCCAAAAATTGAAAGGAAAAAAACTATGGGCGCAAAATACCAATCCTACCGCTCCCTCAACTACAAACTCCCCACCCAAAGCCTCGGCTGGAATCAGTACGGCGCCGGTTTTGAAAATATGGGCAAAGACGGCCAGCCCGAAGCCTTCTCCGTCCCCGAACCGGGCGACGACCAGTTGTTGGCGCGCATCGACAGCGTCGGCATCTGCTTTTCGGACTTAAAGGTTCTCAAACAGGGCCGCAATCACCCTAAACTTTACAACCGCGATATGACCATCGAGCCAACCCGCCTCGGCCACGAAGTCTCGCTAACTATCATCAAAGTCGGCAAAAACCTGGCAGGCAAATACCATGTTGGCGAACGCCTCGCCGTCCAGCCCGACATCTACCAGCAGGGCAAAAGCACCGCCTACGGCTACACCGTTCCCGGCGGGCTGATTGGCTGCCACCTCATCGGCGCGGAAGTGCTCGAAACCGACGAAGGCGCCTGCCTGCTGCCCATCGCCGACGAAATGGGCTACGCCGAATCCTCGCTGCTCGAACCCTGGGGCTGCGTCATGGCCGCCTACACCCAGCGCCGCCGCCTGTCGCCCAAAGCCGGGGGGATGATGTGGGTTGTCGGACAGCCCGGCGACGCGATGGCTTTTACCTGCTCCCAGGCATTTTCCCCCGCCACCGTCGTCCTGACCGACGCGCCTGCTTCCGTTAAACAGATTTTCTACGCCACTGGAGCAGAAATCGTCGAGCGCAACGGCCTCGCCGTCAGCGATTACGAATCCCTGAGCAAAGAACTGACCGGCGGCCTCGGCTTCGATGACATCATCGTCCTGAATCCGGCCTCCGCCAGCGCCGTCGGCGAGATTTCCCGCCACATTGCCCGGCGCGGCACCTGCAACCTGGTTGGGACCCGGCCGCTCGACGGCCTGGTCGAGGTCGATTTGGGCCGCCTGCACTATGACTACATCGCTTTTGTCGGCAACCACAGCCTCGACATCGCCGCCTCCTACGGCGAAGCCCGTAACCGCTGCGAACTGCGCGAAGGCGGCGCGACCGTTTTCGTGGGCGCGGGCGGCCCGATGGGGCAAATGCACGTCCAGCGTTCGCTCGAAAAACCCGACGGCCCGAAACTGGTCATCGCTACCGAAATCAGCGACGACCGACTGCAAACCCTGGACGAGATGTTCACCCCGCTTGCCCGGCAGCATGGCCGCGCCATCCTGTTTTTCAATCCCAACTCCTCGAAACAGTCCTTTCATGATTTCGTCATGGAAGCCACCCAGGGCCAGGGCGCGGACGATGTCGTCGTCAGCGTGCCGGTCGCCCAGCTGATGGAGGAAGCCGACACCGTGCTGAAAGCCGACGGGATGTTAGTGCTGTTCGCGGGCGTCCCCAACGGGACAATGGGCAAAGTCCAGCTGAGCAATGTCTATCTCTCCAACGCGCAGTACACCGGCACTTCCGGCCTGACCATCGATGACCAAAAACTGGTCATGGAGCGCCGCCTGGGCGGGACGCTCTCCCCAGGCCGCTCGGTGGCCGCTATCGGCGGGCTGGAAACCGCCGCCGAAGGGCTGCAAGCCGTGATGGATGGCAAGTATCCCGGCAAAGTGGTCATTTTCCCGCAAATTACCGGCCTGCCGCTGATGGGGCTGAAGGAATTGCCCGAAAAACTGCCCGAAGTGGCGGCAAAACTCGGTGACAACCTGATGTGGACGAACGAAGCCGAGGAAGTGCTCATCGAAACGTTGTGGCAGAAGCCGGAGTAAAGCCTCACCACGACGGTAACGACGGAACACAACGTAAAAACTTTAAAGGCTTTTCCTTCGTGCCCCGTTGTCGCCGTCGTGGTAAAAGGTTTGTTGCGATGGAGTAAGGATGATTTACACGCTAACATTAAACCCCGCCGTTGACCGCGAACTGACCGTTCCGGCGATTGAATACGATTCCGTGCTGCGCGCCAGCGAATCGCGCGTCGATTTTGGCGGCAAAGGCTTCAACGTCTCGCGCCTGCTCAAAGGACTCGGCGCGGAAAGCACCGCCGTCGGATTCCTGGGCGGCAAGGCCGGTGAAATTTTGCAGGATGGCTTAAAATCGCTCGGTATCGGCGCGGAATTCGTTTGGGTGCCTGGCGAAACGCGCACCAATATCAGCATCGTCACCCAGGGCAGCGGGCATTACATCAAAGTCAACGAAAAAGGCCCTTTGGTGGATTCCGCCAAGCAACAGGAACTGCTCGAGAAAATCGCCACGCTCGCCCAACCCGGCGACTGGTGGGTGCTGGCCGGTTCCCTGCCGCCCGGTGTTTCGGATGATTTCTACGCCCGGATTGTGGCCGTGCTGAACGAACACGGTTCCCTGACCCTGCTCGACACCACTGGCGAATCGCTGCGCCTGGGCTGCGCCCAAAAACCGTACCTGGTCAAGCCCAACGCCGAGGAAGCCCGCGCCCTGACCAAACTACCGGTCGAAACCCCCGCCGAAATCGCCGCCGTCGCCGCCGAAATCCGGCGGATGGGCGCGCAGAACGTGGTCATCTCGATGGGCAAGTCCGGGGCGCTGCTCCAGACCGCTGAAGGCGCGTGGCTGACCCACAGCCCCAAAATCAGGGAGAAAAACCCCATTGGGGCCGGCGACTCGATGGTCGGCGGGCTGGTCTGGGCGCTGACGAGCGGCCTGTCGCTGAAAGAATCGCTCGGCTGGGGCGTTGCCAGCGGCGCGGCCACCGCCAGCCTGAGCGGCACCGAAGTTGGCTCGCGGAAACTCATCGAAAAACTGTTGGCGCAAGTGGAGTACGAGCGTTTGCCCGTAGGACAGGCTTAAGCCTGTCCTACAAGCATCGATTGAGTTTTGCAATGGCCTTCCTCATCAATCCCGCAATCGCTTTTATGCTCATCGTTTTGGCAGTCATGCTGCTGATGATGACCGCCGTCGCGCCCAAATCTACCCGGCTTAAAGTGGGGATGGTGGTGTGCCTGGCCGCTGCTGGGTATGAGTTTTCACAACTTAACGCGAACATCTGGGCGCTGATGGTGACAGCGTTTAGCCCTGTGCCGTTTTTTATTGCCCTGCGTCAGCCAGCAAAGCGTGGCGGACTGGTCATCCTGAGCATTTTGATGCTGGCCCTCGGCTCTATGCTTATCTTTTGGGATGAACAAGGCCGTCTGTTAAGCATTCCTTTTGGAGGGCTGGTTGCCATTATCTGCGGCAGGGTCATCTGGATTACCTTCCTGCGTTTCCGGGATACCAGCCCCCGGAGGCTCAGCGACAATCCCGATTCCATCATTGGTTTGGTGGGCACTGCTCACAGCGCCATCGAAAAATTTGAACCCGGCCAGGTGGAAATCGAAGGCGAACTGTGGAATGCTCGCAGCGATGAACCCATTCCTGCCGGGAGCCTGGCGCGGATTGTCCGCTTCGACGGGCTGTACCTGACGGTCGAAAAAGTGGAACGTTTGAACAAGGAAAAAGCGAGGTCCTGATGCCATTCGAACAGCATTTTGAAAAAACCTATCCCAAAGACGCCCAGGGCGTTTACCAGGCAGCGCTGAAAGTTACCGAAAAAATGGAAGGCAAACTGGTTTCGGCCTCGCCGGAGAAATTCCGCCTCGAGGCGCGTTTCCCCAAAGTGATTTTCAACAAGACTCTCGGCGAACGCACCCAACTCTCCTGCGAAATCCGCGCCGAAGGCGAAGCCTGCCAGGTGGTGATTGAGGCCTTCCCGCTGGATGCGGTCGAGCGCAAATTGATGTTCGGCGCGCGCCCCGGCGTGACCAAAACCGTTGTCACCTGGTTCGTCGCCCACCTGGAACATACCCTGGGCATTGCCAGCCAATGACACAGGCTGCCACCCGTCTCTTTCTCGTTCGTCATGGCGCGACCCAACTCAGCGCCGAAGACCGCTTTGCCGGGGCGGTGGATGTCGAACTCTCCGATGAGGGCCAGTTCCAGGCCGGGCGGCTGGCCGAACGCCTGGCGGATGACCAGGTTGCGGCGGTCTATTGCAGTCCAATGAAGCGCACTGTTCACACGGCCTCCATCCTGGCCCAGCCGCATAACCTTCCGCTGTTGCAGCGCGATGGCCTGCGCGAAATCCATCACGGCCACTGGGAAGGGATGCGCCGCGCGGACGTGGAATCCCAATTCCCCGAGGAATACGCCGCCTGGGAGCAAGAC
Organism: Anaerolineales bacterium; assembly: GCA_034432975.1. GTDB lineage: Bacteria > Chloroflexota > Anaerolineae > Anaerolineales > Villigracilaceae > UBA5195. The sequence goes on from DAOUAZ010000113.1 coordinate 22,169, forward strand.
CCGTTTACCTTTGCCCCCGCAGGCGGCGAGGCCGGAGTCAATGTCATTGCGCGCGCCCTGCCGGTCATCCGCGAAATTGTGCTGGAGCATCGCGGCCAGAATGTGTTGGTGGTCTCGCACAAGGCCACCCTGCGCCTGCTCATCAGCAGCCTGCTCGGCTTCGACGCGCGCGGCTACCGCGACCGGCTCGACCAATCCCCGGCCTGCCTGAACGTACTCGACTTCAAGGACCCGGTGCGGGCCCGGTTGATGTTGTTCAACGATGTCTCACACTACCTCGACCAGCCGCAGCGTTCGGATGGGCGGTTGTCTAAATGGTGGGACAGCGTACGGGGATAGAACGCTCACCGCCCATGAGACGGTGTGAGCGAAATCGAGCGCTGCAATAGTAGAATAGGGTCGCGCTGACCTATAACGGTCGAATTGCGATTCTGGCACGCTGATTTTCAATCTGCAATCATCCATCGGAAAGCTTCAA